>JBGQHM010000080.1:0-19870 GCA_041497995.1 Binatia bacterium
CGCTGGGCACCGTTCACAGCGTTGCCATCGTGGAGCTGGATCCGGACGCGGCGAATTTCGGCGCGCTACTGCAGGAGGTCGAACTGCCGGACCTCACGCTCCCGATGCACCACCTCTACTACAGTCCTACCGGACGGCTCTACTCAACCGGTCTGGACCCCAAGTGCAGCCTGGCCGAGGTAGGCTTGTCGCGCAACGCCGCAGGGGCCGCGGTGATCAACGGCGTCAAATGCCTCGACACCAGGGGTCAACAGGTCGGCGAAGACATCATCTGGCACACCGTCAACGGCAAGGAATACATGTTCGTGACATTCATGGGTGGCACGGGCGTGGAACAAGCCGACTGCGGCTCGGTCGGTGTGTTCGATCCGCAGAGCAATGCCGTGATCAAGATCATCCAGGCGCGCAAGAGCGCGGTGGCCAAGGGTAAGCCGTACATCATGTATCCGCACGGCATGTCCGCGTACCAGGATCGGCTGGTGATCAGCTCCACGATTCATCCTGATCTCGCCACTGGCGTGGGCAACGCGATCACCATCATCGACCTGAACACCCTCGAGCCGATCCAGAATATCGTCGTCGAAGACGCGAAGCCGGTGGGCTTTCCGTCGTCGCCGGTCGAAGTGCTGTTCGTGCGACCCAGCATCGTGCCGGGCGTCACGCCGGCGGTGCTGGTCAACACCATGATGGGATTCGAAACCTGGAAGATCCCCTACAACGAGGCGGACAAGAGCTTCGGCGCACCGGTGAAGGAATACGACGGTTCCAAGGCGGGCACCGGTGTCCCACTCGAGTTCTATGGCAACACGACCGAGTTGTTTGTCAGCCACGGCGTGCCCGGCATCGTCAAGCGCTACCAGCTCTCGAGTCTGCCCGAGCTCGTTCCCTCGGGCGCGGACATCAAGGCCGAGGCCGGTGCGCACCACATGATCTTCTTCACCACCACCGCCGGCCGCAAGGTCATCGCGGTACAGAACAACCTGCTGAATCTCGGCAACAAGGCCGACAACGATCCGACCGATGTCGATTTCATCGCCAAGCTCAACGACCATTCGATCACCGTGCACGACTTGCAGAGCGGTGAGCGCCTCGCAAAGGTCAGCTTCAAGGAACGCTACAAGAAGGGCGTCGAGAACATCGAGGCGCTGTTCGGCTCTGGCTTCGTGCACCACCATTGACGTGTTGCGCTGGCGACGCGTCGTTGCTGCGGCGGCGTCTATCACGGCGCTGCTCGCTGCGATGGCGACCGGCAGCTGCGCTTCACGGCGCCGTGAAGCGACACCGCTGTCCGGTTTCTCGGCGCCGTTCGTGTTCGGCCACTTCCAGGTACCTGCGGACAACCCGCTCACCGGGCAGGCGGTAGCACTCGGCCGCCGCCTCTTCTACGATCCGCGCCTGTCGGCTAACGGCGCGGTTTCCTGCTCGACCTGTCATATCCAGCGCCTGGCCTTCACCGATGGTCGCGCAACCAGTGTCGGCGTCTCCGGCAAGCCGCTGGCATTTAACAGCATGAGCCTGGCCAACCTGATGTGGGGTCCGCAGCACTTCTTCTGGAACGGCCGTGCGGCCACGCTGGAGGAGCAGGCGCTGATTCCGATTCAGCACGTGGATGAAATGGCGCAGGACCTGGGGCGACTTGTTGCGGACCTCTCCGCCGACGCCCGCTACCGGGAATTGTTCGAAACCGCCTACGGCGAGATCAGCCCCGCGGCCGTCGCCCGCGCGCTGGCCTCGTTCGAGCGCACCCTGATCTCGTCCAATTCGCGCTATGACCAGTTCCTGCGCGGCGAGATCACGCTGGGCGCGCAGGAGGAACTCGGCCGCAAGCTATTCATGGCCCACCCAGACGTCAAGGTGAGTTTGCGCGGCGCCAACTGCATCGACTGTCACAGCCAGTTCCTGACCGGTGGTTTCAGTGCGCGCTATGACGGGTTCTCCAACAATGGCCTCGATGACGAGGCACACCTGCAACCCGGCCTGCAGGCGGTCACCGGCAACCCGGCACATCGCGGGCTGTTCAAGGTGCCGTCGTTGCGGAACATCGTTCTCACCGCGCCGTATATGCACGATGGCCGTTTCAATACGCTCGAATCGGTGCTGGATCACTACGACAGCGGCATCAAGAACAGCAGCACCCTGAGCTCCCTGATCGTGGAGGCGGACAACCGGGGCGCGGCGGCGGCAGGACGGATCAGCCTGCATCTGACGGCCGAAGAGAAGGCGGCCATCATCGCCTTCCTGCATACCCTGACGGACCAGGACTTCGTGACGGCGGAACGGTTCTCCGATCCGTTCACGCGGCAGTGAATCGCATGCGTAAAGCAAAGTACCTGATGCCGGTGCTGCTCGCGGCGTCCGTGGCCATCGGCGGTACCGGCTGCATGCTGCACCGCGGAGCGCCGCCACGGGAACTCACATTGTATTTTCACCCCTTCGTGGGCCCGGAGCCCCTGATATTCAACGATGCCCGCTATCCCAATCCAGGCGGCGAGGGCCGTTTCAAGGTGCGCGACTTCCAGTTTTTTCTCAGCAACATCCGGCTCGTGGGCGCGAGCGGCGCTTACGCCGAAGTCGACAGTTACCACCTGGTGCGATTCGATGGCGCCGAACCCGGCTTTGCCATCGTGCTGCGTGACGTGCCGCGCCGGGACTACCAGCGGATCGAGTTCGGCATCGGCGTGGATGCCGCCGCCAACAAGTCGCTTGCGCAACGCGGCGACCTGGATCCCAACGGTCGCATGGCCTGGACCTGGGAGGTCGGCTACAAATTCGTGCTGTTCGAAGGCGCACTGGTGCGCGGCGACGCGAGCGCTGCGCTCGTCTACCACGTCGGATTCGACGAGAACTACACACTCGTCTCGGCGGAATTGAACGGTGATCCTTTGGACAGCGACACCGGGCGGCTGGATTTTCGGGTCGACATACTGCGCCTGTTCCAGGGTGCCGCGACCATCGACATGGCCGCGCTACCCGCTGTGAAGTTCGATCACGCCGACGCGGCGCTGCTCGCGCGCAATTTTGCCGGCATGATTACGCCGATGGAGTCGGATGCGGTCGGTCACACTGTGAATCGGCAGCGGGCCGCCCCCCACTGGCACCGCGCGCGGCGTACGTACGTGGCGAGCCTGCTTGGGGCGTGCTTCGTTACGCCCTACTTGGCTGAACCGACCGCGCCCTGGGCCGGCAACGAGTTCCTCCCCGACGAGCTGCGCACCGCCACCAGTCTGGCGCGGCTCTGGCAGCGCCAGGGCAAGCGTGACGCGGCCCGCACCCTCCTCGCCCCGCTCTACGCCTGGTTCACAGAAGGCTTCGACACGCGCGACCTGAAGGACGCGAAGGCGCTGCTGGCGGAGCTGTAGGCGCGCCCGTCTTCGGCGAACGGCGATAGAGACACGAAACACGAGTGGTCCCGCTCCGAGGGCAGTCGTGCTTCCAGCACATCCAACTGACGGATGCCCGGCTCTCGGCATCCCGCTCGCGCTGACTCGGGCGCTGCGCTACCGTGGCGCCGACCAAGCCAGCGAGGAGGCGAGCGATGCACGATGTGATCATCCGTGGGGCGGACATCTGTGACGGCACCGGTGCGGCGCGCCGGCGTGGCGACGTGGCGGTGCAAGACGGGCGCATTGTCGATGTCGGTCGCGTGGATGCTGCGGCCCGCCGAACGATCGATGCGGACGGGCTGACGCTGGCGCCGGGTTTCATCGACTTGCACACGCACTACGACTGCCAGGTGTCGTGGGACCGCGCCCTCACTCCGTCGTGCTGGCACGGCGTGACGACGGTGGTCATGGGCAACTGCGGCTTCAGCATCGCGCCCTGCCGTGCCAGCGACCGCGAGCTGCTGATGCGCATGCTGCTGTACGTCGAAGGGATGCCCACGGAAGCGCTGCGCGCCGGAATTCACTGGGAATGGGAGACCTTCCCCGAGTACCTCGACACGTTGGAGCGCTGGCGACCGGGGCTCAACGTCGCCGTCTTCGTCGGTCACGCAGCGATTCGCTATTACGTCATGGGTGCCGCGGCGACCGAGCGCGCCGCGACCGACGACGAGCTGCGCCGAATGCAAGACGTCGTGCGCGACGCCATGCATGCCGGTGCGTGCGGCTTCTCGACGTCGGAGTCGCCAACGCATTTCTTCGGCGACGGCACACCCGTACCGAGCCGCGTTGCCTCACGCGATGAGATCCGCGCGTTGGCGAGTGTGCTGAAAGAGTTCGGACGCGGCATCACCGAGGTCGCGCCGTTGCACTTGATCGGCGGCACGGATGCGAAGTCGGAGGACCAGCGCTTCTACATCGATGTCGCGCAGGCGAGCGGCCGGCCGGTGACCTGGGCGCCGCTGCTGCACAGCCCGTTCGATCCTGAGGGCGCGTTACGCCTGATCGAGGAAGCACGGGCGGCGCAAGCGAGTGGCGCGCAGGTCGTGCCGCAGGTCGGCTGCCGGCCACTCGAAGTCCGCATCAGCCTCGGTGCGAGCAGCATCGCCACCGAGAACAATCCGTTCTGGCGGACGATCCTGCACAAGCCGGACGCGGAGCGGCGCGCGCTGTTCGCCAGCCAAGCCTTCCGCGACGAGCTGCGCGCCATGTCGCCGGCAGGGTCGTGGGTGGTGGCGCTGGCGCCGTCGTGGGAGCAGATGTTCTTGCGCTACTCACCGGTCGCCGCGCATGCGGCTTGGACGGATGCCTCACTGACCCGGATCGCGCCGGCACATGGCGGCGATCACGTCGATGCGTTCCTCGATCTCTCGTTGGAGAGCGACCTGCGCTGCCAGTTCGGCATTCCGATGCTGAACACCGACGAGCGCATTGTCGGTGAGCTGATCCGCCATCCGGCGGGCATTCTCGCGCTCTCCGACGCCGGCGCGCACGTCGACACGTTGTCGGACCAAGGCTTTACCACACATCTCCTCAGCCACTGGGTCCGCGAGCGGCAAGCGCTGTCGCTCGAAGAAGCGGTGCGCTTGCTTACCAGCGCGCCGGCGCGGCTCTACGGTCTCACAGGTCGCGGCGAGATCCGCCCCGGCTTCGCGGCGGACTTGGTGCTGTTCAACCCGGATACGGTCGGCCTCGAGCGCACCGAGCTGGTTGCGGATCTCCCCGGCGGCGCCGCCCGTCTGATTCAACGTGCGATTGGTGTGGAGTACGTGCTGGTCAATGGCCAGCCGCTCGTCGACCACGGCAAGCAAACGGCTGCCCGCAGTGGCGCGGTGCTGCGTCAGGGCGTCGCGGCTTGAGGAACGAAATCCGGCTGCACGATCTCTTCCACGGTGAGCGCTGGGCGCGAACGAAACGGCTCGACGCGGATCGGGCACGCCGGGATGTCGCACCGCGCGCAGTAGAGGCGCCGCTGTGCCCGCGCGTCGCCGTGCTGTGGACCCGGTTGAACGGGCTTTCTACGGGCAGCCGTTGAGCGCGTTTCTCACCGCTCGAATCAGCTCGTCGATTTGGACGTGAGCGTCCAAGTCTTCATCTAAAGGAAGGCAGGTGCGCAGCGGCAAGCCATCGAGTGCTACACCTAGGCCGCGAACGAGCTCGTCCACCGTCACTTCCCGATCGCGGTTGCAGTCGCCGGTGCACGCGGGTCCTTGCTGCCGCGCTCGCAACTCGATCGACACAACGCGATCGTAGCCCGGGGGTGGTACGTCGCCGATGGGGTAGTAGATGAATGACGCACGGGGAATGACGGCTGCGAGCGTGGTCTCCTGCGCACTGACTCCTGCTGCGTCACAGCGGAACGGGGTGCCTGTCGCGGCCGCAGAAATCTGCTCGCCCGCGACGTCATTCGCATCCAAGACGACGCCCTCCGCACTCCCGGTTGTGTAGCGAACTTCATCTCCATTCCCACGTGCAGGGTCGTCGGATGTGCACGGGAGACCATCGGGTCCCTTTGACATGTCTGAAGGATCGAAGGAGCAGCTCCCGCCATCGGGCATGGTGACCATCGTCAAAGTGCTGTGAAGCAGTGCTGCCCCGGCGATTCCAGAAGCGGACTCCTGAAAGTGTGGGGCACCAAGACAGTGGTTGGTTGACTCGATCGGGGCACCGAATCGTATGGCCCCAATACCCTGTAGGCAATCCGGATCTTCATCGTCCGTATGATGATCCTGCTCAACCTGGTAGTCGACGCCCGCCACGTCTTCCGGTCCGCACCCGATCTCACCGGCTGCGCCAAGCCCTGGACCGAACCCAGGGTGCTCTGTGACCCAAAGGCACACGCAACCGACACCCGGAATTGGAACCGGGTCGAATTGGAATTCCTCCGCACGAACCGTCACGGGTCGCCTCCCATCCGTGCTCGCCTTGCCGATGCGCAAGCGTTCGAACCCGCTGAGGCTCACCTCGGTGGAGCCGGACGCATCGCGGATCCGCATCCGAGAGAGTTCAGGGTCGAACACGAAGTCCCGCACGCTTTCACGCGTGCAGTTTGACGCGCAGCCATCGCCCCCGACGATGTTCCCATCGTCGCATTCCTCCGTGCCATCGACCTGACCGTTCCCGCAGGCTGCTAGCGCCGGCACGCCGACCACTGCTACCCCGGCTGGTTGCCCCAGCAGCTGCAGGTCTCTGATGGCGCTATGCGCCCTGCCGTCGATGAGTGTCAGGGAATTGGAGTAGTCGGAGAAGACCCACGCGAGCCTCCCGTCGGCGCTGAAGCCGACGCGCTCCGGAGCCACCTGCAGTGGGATCGCCGCGACCGGGGGGCGCGTTGCAGTGTCGATCACGGCGATGGCCCGCGCGTTCGCCTCGGGTACGTATGCCACGCTGCCATCGGGCGAAATGGCGAGATCCAGAGGAAATGGGGAGTATCCCAGCGCGATCTCCGTTCTCACCCGGAGGGTGGCGGCGTCGATCACTGAAATCCGATCTGCTGAGAGCGCATATATGGAGTCTCCGCTCGGTGACAGCGCCACCGCCCGAGTGTCGAGGCTGTATGGCGGCTTCGAAAGGTCGACGGTGTGGGCGACGATTTGAGCTTGGGTGTCGACGACGAACAGGCCATCTCCAAACCCGCTGGTAAGATAGGCGACGTCACCGTCCGGGCTCAGTGCGATATCCGTGGCTTCTCCGTCCAACTCAACAGCTCCCGTGACCGACAGTGACCGGATCTCCACCCTCAGCAGTGAAGTCTTGGGCAGACGCGCGATCACGTAGGCCAGGCCGCCGTCTCGCGTCAGTGCGAAGCGCCCCGCCGACTGGGTGAACGGTAGGGTCGACATGATGCGATTCGTTGCGGTTTCGACGGCCAGCAGTCGCGATCGCCCCGCCCGCGGGGCGAACAGCACGTATAGGGAGCGCCCGTCCGGGCTCGCCGCGAGGTCCGCCGTTCCACCGCCGCCCCATGCCTCGTCGAGCAGGATCGCAGAACGAATCGCTCCACTTTCGGAATCAACTACATTGAGGCCCGCACCGGCGTCGTTGCTCTGCACGACATAGAGCAGCTCCTCCGCCCGCGCACTTGCCAGTCTCACGCCGACGACGCACAGCAACACTATGCCACTCGGCATCTGCCACCGCGTCTTCCGTCGAAGGTCTCTCAACGGCGCGCTCACCTGCACAGTATGCTCGGAAAGGTTCGCGATGGGCAAGGCAGAGATGCCGTCGTGGTGGCGGGGCACGGAGGTTCTCTCGCCGGAGCGGCACTTGCGTCACCGGCGGAGTAGCGGCTCCGGGCCCGCTGGTTGCACTACGAAGCCGCTGCTTGCGGAATGAAGTCCGGTTGCACGATCTCCTCCACGGTGAGCGCTGTCCGCCCACGAAACGGCTCGACGCGGATCGGGCACGCCGGGATGTCGCACCGCGCGCAGTAGAGGCGCCGACACGGATCGGTGTGGAAGACGATCTCGCCTTCGATGCCGCACGACTTGATCACCTGCTGCTCGAACGCATCGGCGGCGTCGTGCGCCGATTCCACCGACCAGAACTCAGGCACCACGAGGTGCGCGTCGATGTGGCTGAAACGTCCGGAACGGATGGCGCGCAGATTGTGCACGCGGATGATGCCGGTGACCATGCTGTCATTCAGCGCCTTGAGGAGCTTGCCCAACAGCACGGTGTCTTCCTCGTCGAGCAAACCGCCGGCCGCGTGGCGCACCAGGCGAATACCGGTCCACGCCAGGTTGATGCCGACGATCGCGGCGACCAGCGGGTCGAGCCAGAGGAGGCCGGTGGCCCGCACGAGGAGCAGGCCGATCACCACGCCGAGACTGGTCCAGAAGTCGGAGAGAACATGCTGCCCGTCAGCTACCAGCGTCAGCGAGTTGGATCGTCGCCCGGCGCGCAGGAGAAACCATCCGAGCACCAAATTCGCCAGTCCGGCGCCGCCAATGATGGCTAGTCCCGCGTCGAGTTGGCGCACTTCCACCCCGTGCAGCAAGCTGTTGACGGCTTGATAGACGATCATCACCGCGGCAAACGCGATCAGCCCGCCTTCGAAGGCGGCGGAGAAGAACTCGATCTTGCCGTGGCCGTATGGATGGTTGCGATCCGCCGGCCGCCCGGCGAAGACTAGGCCGCCGAGGGCGAACACCGCGGCCACGACGTTGACGATGCTCTCCATCGCGTCTGAAAGGATGGCCGTCGAACCCGTCAGCTCGTACGCGACATACTTGGCTGCCAGCAGCACGCTGCCGACGACGAGCGACACGACGCCAGCCGTGAGGCGGACACGAAGATCGGTGTGGTCGTCGAGTACGGGTGCAGCCGGTGCCATGGCCGATAAGGTAAAACGTAGAACGTAAAACGACAAGGCGCCGGTGTCTCTGCCCGGCATCGCCGATTGCGTTTCACTCTGCTATGCCCCGACCGTGACGCGGCATGCACTGAACGAGATCGAAGCGAAGGCGTTGCTCGCTGAGGCTGGCGTCTTGGTGACCCGCGCCGAGCTGGTGCAGACGGGCGTGGAAGCTGCAGCGGTAGCCGAACGTCTCGGAGGGTTGGTCGCGCTGAAAGTCGTCTCTGCCGACATTGTGCACAAGTCTGACGTTGACGGTGTGCGTCTGGGCGTATCATCGCCGGCTGCAGCGGCCGCGGCCTTTGACGACGTCATACGCAGCGTGCGGGTGCGCCAGCCGTCGGCCCGCCTCGACGGTGTGTCGGTGCAGCCGATGGCGCCGCCGGGCGGAGTGGAGGTGATCGTCGGTGTCAGTGTCGACCCGCAGTTCGGCCACGTCATCATGTGCGGCCTCGGTGGCGTGTGGGTCGAGGTGCTGCACGACGTTGCGTTCCGACTCATCCCGCTGCAACCGCGCGATGCCCGTCAGATGCTCACGGAGCTGCGTGGCCTGCCGTTGCTGCGTGGCGTACGCGGCCGGCCCGGTGTGGATCTGCCGGCCGTCGAGGAGCTGCTGCTGCGCGTCTCCTCTCTGGTTGCGCGGCGGCCGGAGATTCGCGAGCTCGACCTCAACCCGGTGTTGGCTTACCCCGATCGCGTCGTCGCCGTCGACGCACGCGCCCTGATCGAGGACGCACGGTGACGTTCTCGCGGAATCAATTTGATCGCGCCTTCAATCCGCGCGTGATCGCTGTCGTCGGCGACAAGCAGATGAACGGCTTCCTCTGGCTGCGCGCGCTACAGCACTTTTCGGGGAAGCTGTACTCTGTGCAGATCGATCCGAACGAGATTCCGGCGATCGAGGCGATGGGCGTGGCCAACGTGCGCAGCCTGCTCGACATCCCCGAGCCCGTCGACTACGTCGTCGTCGCAGTGCCGCGCAACGTGACGCCGCGCGTCATTGCCGACTGTGTCCGCAAGCAGGTCGGCGCGGTGACGCTGTTCACCGCCGGCTTCGCGGAAACCGGTGATCCGGAAGGCGTACGACTCGAACACGAGATCGCGACGATGGCCCGTGATGCGCAGTTACTGCTGATCGGACCCAATTGCATGGGTATCGCCAACCCGCGCATCGGTATGAACAACTTCCCACACCAGCCGGTGGGCGATGCAGCGGCCGGACACGTTGGCTTCATCGGCCAGAGCGGCACACACACGATCACCTTCTGCATGCGGGGTCCCGTGGAGGGCATCGGCATCAGCAAGGCGGTGAGCCTCGGGAACGGTGTGCTCGCCGACGCGTCCGATTACCTCGAGTACATGCGCGACGATCCCGACACGACCGTGATCGCTGCGTACATCGAAGGCGTACGCGATGGACGCCGCTTCTTCGAGGTCCTGCGTCAGACGACGGCGATCAAGCCGGTCATTCTGTGGAAGGGCGGTATCAGCGAGGCGGGGCAGCGCGCCATCTTCTCGCACACCGCGGCGCTGGCGACGCCGACGGCGGTCTGGCGCGGTATGGTACGGCAAGCGGGAGCCATCGCCGTTGATACGCAAGATGCGCTGTTGGACGTCGCCCGGACTCTGCTCGCGGGGAAAATCGCGACCGGCTTGCGTGCCGGCCTCATCGCGATGACCGGGGGACCATCGGTGGTGATCACCGACGCGTTTACTCAAGCGGGGCTGGAAGTGCCGCTGCTCAGCGACGAGTCGTACGCGAAGCTGCGCGAGTTCTTTCAGGTGGTCGGCGGCAGCCTGCGCAACCCGCTCGATGCGGGCAGTACAATTGCCATGGGCTTCCGTTCGGACAATCTGGCGCGCTTACTCGACATCCTCGACGACGACTCGACGATTGACATCATCGCGCTCGACCTTGGGGCCGGCCTATCGATTGATCGGTACGTGGAGTATCCGGCCCTGGCAGCGGCCATGGCCGACGCGCTGGTGTCGTTCACGCAGCGCTCGGCGAAACCATTTGCCGTCGTCGCCGACGCCCCGCAGCGGCCGATCGATGCTGCTCGCCTGCGCGACGACCTGCGGCAGCGCGGCGTGCTGACCTTCGTGTCGCCGGGGCGCGCCGCATACGCTTTGCGCCATGCCGTCGACTACTGGCGCATACGCGTCGGGGTCGAGTAGGTGCTCGGGCGCTCCGAGCGGTCCGTTGTCGGCTGCGTCCATGTACCGAAAATTGCTTTGCTCGGGCGGCAGCAGATTGTCTCGATGTCCGATCCGCCTACCATGTGACGGCCAATGCCCATGACCAGCGACGCCTCTGCTGAAGCGTATACCACCCACCGTCGGCGATTGACCGCAACCAGTCTGCCGGTGGTTGCCGCGGTCACGTTTTCTGTGACCCTGTTGTACGCCCTCGCCGAGGCGGTTCGCAGCCCCGGCGGATTCCGGGACACGTTGCCGGAGTACGTTGCCGAGCTGGCGATCCCGCTGGCCGCGGTGTGGTTGGCGCGTGGGCCGCTGCGCCAGTTTCCGGAGTGGGTCGCATTGGCCTTCGACATGGCGTACACGGCAGCGCTGGCTCACATGCTCTTGCAGCCGACGACAACAACGTCCGGATCGGCGCTGTTCTTCTCGTTGAAAATGCTGGCGACCGCGCTGTTCTTTCCCTGGGGCGCGCGCCTGCAATGCTTGTCCGCCAGCGTCACCCTGGTGCTGTACTGGTCGGTCATCAGCATGAGCGGGCGTGCGAGCGATTCGGCCGCGGCGTTGCACCAAGTCCTCGGCCCGCTGATCGCTGCACTGTTCTCGGCGGCAGGGGCGACGAGCGCCGATCGCGCCCGCGAGAAGCTGTTCCAGCGCGGCGTCAGCCTGGCGGCCTCCGAGGCGCAGACACGCACGGCGCTGGAGTCAGTACGCCAGAGCGAAGCACGCCTCCGCAAACAGCAGGCAGAGCAGCAGGTGATCTTCGATTCGGTGCCGGCGCTGATCTGGTACAAGGACACCGCCAACCGCATCATCCGCGTCAATCGGCCCGTGGCCGAATCCGCAGGCCGGCCGGTTGACGCGATCGAGGGGCAGTCGACGCACGACCTCTACCCCGAAGAAGCGACGCAGTATCACGTCGACGACACGGAGGTGATCACGTCGGGTGTTCCCAAGCGCGGCATCATCGAGCCGCTGCAGACGGCGTCGGGAGAGAAGCGCTGGGTGCAGACCGACAAGATTCCGTACCGCGACGAGCATGGCACCATCGTGGGAGTCATCGTGTTCGCGGTCGACATCACGGAGCGCCGCCGTGTTGAAGCGGCATTGGCGGATGAAGTGCAAGTCTCTGCCGCTCTCGCGCGGGTCGGCCGCGAGTTGATCTCCGCGCTCGATACCCCGGTCGTGCTCGATCGCCTGTGCAAGCTGACCACCGAAGTCCTGGAATGTGATCTCAGCCACGTGTTTCGCTGGCATGCGGACGACGAGGTGTATGTGCCGGTGGCGGCCGACGGGCTGAGCGCGGAGGAGTGGGAGGAGTTTCGCGTGATGGGCACCCCGCGTGCGATAGCGACCGGGCTGCTGGCGCGGCTGCAACGCGACGAGGTTGTGCAGATCGACGTGACGAAGATCCAGAATCATTTGCCTACCGCAATGGCGGTGCAACGGGGCGTTACGCGTACGCTGCATGCCGCCCTGCGGCGCGGCGGCGAGGTGTTCGGCGTGCTGACCGCTGCCTACCGTGGTCGCCAGGAGGTCTTTAGTCCGCGCCAAGAACGCATTGCCCGCGGGCTGGCGCAGCTCGGGTCGCTGGCACTGGAAAACGCCCGCCTTGTTGAAGCGCTCGATCGCGCCAACCAGGTCAAATCCGAGTTTGTCGCCACCATGTCCCACGAGCTGCGCACGCCGCTCAACGTCATCATCGGCTACAGCGATCTGTTGCTCGACGACGGCTTCGGCCCGCTCGCCACTGAGCAGCGTGAGACGCTCGCGCGCATCGCACGCAATGCGCGCGAGTTGCTCGAGCTGATCAACGATACGTTGGATCTCAGTCGTCTCGAGGCCGGTCGCATGCCCCTCGAGCTCGAGGATGTCCGCTTAGCGGAACTGTTCGCCATGCTCGATGTGGAGACGCGCGAGGTGCAACAGAAGCCGGGCGTGCGCTTCGAATGGCTGGTGGCGGTTGATACGCCGATGCTGCACACCGACCCGGTCAAGCTCAAGGTCGTGCTCAAGAACCTCATCGTGAACGCGCTCAAGTTCACAGAGGCGGGCAGCGTGACCGTCGCGGCGGGCGCGTGCGACGGCGGCGTCGAGCTGTCCATCGCAGACACCGGCATCGGGATTCCGCAGGCGTCGCTGCCGATCATCTTCGAGGCGTTTCAGCAGCTCGACAGCTCCGCGACCCGCGCGCATCGCGGCGTCGGCTTGGGACTCTACATCGTGAGCCGCCTCCTTGATTTGCTCGGCGGCCGGATCGCCGTGGAGAGTCTCGTCGGGAGCGGCTCGACGTTCCGAGTCTGGCTACCACTTGAAGTGCGGCCGCGTCAGGACGTGAAGCGTGAAGCGTGAAGCGTGAAGAGAAGATCTCTGCCGCTTCACGCTTCACGATCTTCAATCGATTCCCAGCTTGTTGGCCAGATCTTCGAGCAGCCGCTCGACACCGAGGCGAGTGAACTCCTCCGCGCTGAACCAACGCGGTCCGCCACGCCAGAACTGCCACCAGTTGAACAGGTTCGACGACAGCGATTGCTGTGTCTCGTCGAAGGTGCGTGTCCACAGTACCTTGCCGGTCGACACCGAGAGCAGCGACAACGTGAACGCCACGCTCGCCGGATCGCGCGCGCCGTACTCGCCACCCACGCGTTCTCTGTAGCGCGACACGGTGCCGAACAGGACACCGTCCGCGCCGACGGCTTTGCCGAGCTCACGTGCCCGCGACTGCAGCGATCCCTTCGGGTCGACCTTCGACAACGCTTGCGCGACCGTCAGGTCCGGCACGAAGCGCCACTTCGAGGAGCTGGCAAGGACGCTGTAGACTTCGGCGGTCACGACGCGTTCGGCGCCGGGTTTCAGCCGCGGCGCACCGTCAGTCGGCGTTCCCGCTGGGGCGTCGCGCTCGATTGGCATGACCGCGATCAGCTTGATCGGCTCGTCGATCGGTGGGCTACCATGCAGCAAGCTGCAGCCGGCCAGCGTTGCGACACCGAGGACGCTGAGCAGCGCCAACCGCATGGAAGCGGAACGCGAGGCGCGCCTGCATGCGGGTTGCTCGAAGGCGCGACTCGCTAAGCGCTCGCGAACGAAAACCTGTTGCGTCTGAGTCAAAATCTTGCGAGGGCAGCTCATAGCGACCAACGGGAGCGGTCCATAGAAAGACGCTGGGCGCAGCCCGCGCTTGCGAATGAGCACCTGTTGCGCTGAGTCAAGTTCTTGCGAGGGCAGCTCATAGCGACCAACGGGAGCGGTCCATAGAAAGACGCTGGGCGCAGCCCCTAGACATCGAGCTTGAGACCGAGCTCGCGCAGTTGGCGTGCGTCGACCGGGCTGGGGGCTTCGGTCATCAGGCAGACCGCGCGCTGTGTCTTGGGAAAGGCGATGACGTCGCGGATCGAGCAACTGCCGCACAGCAGCATGGCGAGGCGGTCGAGGCCGAAGGCGATCCCGCCGTGCGGCGGCGCGCCGAACGCCAGGGCGTCGAGCAGGAAGCCGAACTTGTTGCGCGCCTCAGTTTCGCTGATGCCGAGGAGCGCGAAGACACGTGACTGGATCTCCGGCCGATGGATACGAATGCTGCCGCCGCCGAGCTCCGTACCGTTGAGGACGACGTCGTATGCCAGCGCCCGTATGCCGAGCGGGTCCGATTCGAGACGCTCCAGATCCTCTTCCCGCGGCGAGGTGAATGGGTGGTGGACAGCCGTGTGGCGCTTGTCCTCGGGTGAATACTCGACGAGCGGGAAGTCAGTGACCCAAACAAACGCGTAGCGATCGCTCGGAATCATGCCGAGCTGGTCCGCCAGCTTCAGCCGGAGGCTCGCCAGGGCGTCGTTGACGACCTTCGCCGTATCCGCGACGAACATCAGCAAGTCGCCGACGCCGGCACCGCAGGCCTGCTGGATCGCCGTGCGCTCCGTCTCGGTGAGGAATTTCGCGATGGGTGACTGCCAGCCGCCGTCGGTGATGCGCACCCACGCGACACCCTTGGCGCCGTACGGCGCGACGATCTCGGGCAGCCCATCGAGGTCCTTCCGCGATAAGCGATCACCATCCGGGAGGCGCAACACCTTGACGATGCCTCCGTGCTCCACGGCAGCGCGAAAGACCTTGAACTCGCTCTGGCGAACGAGGTCGGAGACCTCGGCCAGTTCGAGAGCGAAGCGCAGGTCGGGGCGATCGATGCCGAAGCGGCGAATGGCGTCGTCGTACGTCAGGCGCGGGATCGGGCGCGGCACCTCGATGCCCCGCAACGCGCAGGCGACCGTGAGCATGCCCTCGGTGATCGCCATGACGTCGTCCGGTTGCACGAACGACATCTCCAGATCGATCTGGGTGAACTCAGGCTGGCGATCAGCGCGCAGATCCTCATCGCGGAAGCAGCGGACAATCTGGAAGTAGCGATCGAAGCCGGCGACCATCAGGAGCTGTTTGAAGAGCTGCGGCGACTGCGGCAGGGCGTAGAAATTGCCCGGGTTGACGCGGCTGGGGACGAGATAGTCGCGCGCGCCTTCGGGGGTGCTGCGTGTCAGCACCGGCGTCTCAACTTCGATGAAGCCTTGACTGTCGACGTAGTCGCGTACGGCCTTGGTGAGGCGGTGGCGGAAGAAGAGCTTCTCCTGCATCTCCGGCCGGCGCAGGTCCAGATAGCGGTACTTCAAGCGCGTACTTTCGGTGATCGGCGGGCCGCCGTCGATGGGGAACGGCGTGCTGCGGGCACGGCTGAGCACTTTGGCCTCCGCGGCCATCACTTCGATCTCGCCGGTGGCGAGGTTGGCGTTGAGCGTCTCCGCCGGGCGGCGCGCGACGCGGCCGCGGACGGCGATGACGAATTCGCCGCGCAGCTCGCCCGCTAGCTCGAATGCCGCTTGGCTGTGCTCGGGATTGAACACGATCTGTAGGAGGCCGGTGCGGTCGCGCAGGTCCACGAAGATGAGCCCGCCGTGGTCGCGCCGCGTATGCACCCAGCCCATGACGGTGACGGTCTCGCCGGCATGGACGGCGCGCAAGTCGCCGCAGTAGGAGCTGCGCTTCCAATCCCCGAGGGCGGTGCTCACGCGCGTTGCTCCAGGGAGGCATGTGCGAGCTGTAGCAGTGCCTCACGCAGCGTCGTGCCTGAAGATGACAGCTCGATGGCGCGCGCGAAGTCACGTTTGGCTGCCATGTCGCGGACCGTCAGCGCCCGAGCCGCCAGCTCGTCGTCGCCGACGATGAGGACGTATGGGGCGCCCAGCTTGTCGGCCAAACGCATCTGGCTCTTCAGGCTCTTGCCGCCGCCGGTCATCTCGACGCGCACGCCGTCACGGCGCCAGCGGTGCGCCAAGTGCATCGCCTCGGTCTCCGCTGCCTCGCCGAGCGGCGCGATGAACACCTCTGGCGCGAGCGTCGCGGCACCAGCGTGGTCGGCCATCGACAAGATGAGCCGCTCGACGCCGAGCGCGAAGCCGACGCCGGGCAGATCGGGGCCGCCGAGTGCCTTCACCAATCCGTCGTAGCGGCCGCCGCCGCCGACGGCGTTCTGCGAGCCCAGCCCCTCGGCGACGACCTCGAACGCGGTGCGCACGTAGTAGTCGAGCCCGCGCACCATGCGCGGGTTGAGCTGATACGCGACGCCTTCACGCTGCAGCACGGCGCACACGGCGTCGAAGTGGGCGCGACATGGGCCGCAGAGGTGATCGACCATGAGCGGCGCATCGGCGGTCGCGGCGTGACATTCGGGATTCTTGCAGTCGAGCAAGCGCAGCGGGTTGCGCTCCAACCGACGGCTGCAGTTCTCGCACAACGCGGCGCGGTGTGCTTGGCCGAAGGCCAGCAGTGCGTCGCGATAGCCGGGACGGCAGGTGGCGTCGCCCAGCGAGTTGATTTCAATTTGCGGGCGGCGGATTTCCAAAACGGCGAGCAGGTCGTGCAAGAGCAGCAAGACCTCGGCATCGATCGCGGCATCGTCGCGGCCGATCACCTCGACGCCGATCTGCGAGAACTGCCGCAGGCGTCCTTTCTGCGGGCGCTCGCGGCGGAACATCGGACCGAAGTAGCACAGCTTCGACACCGGCTCCTTCTGCTGCATGGTGTGCTCGACGTAGGCGCGCACGATCGACGCGGTGCCTTCCGGGCGCAACGTCAGCGACGAGCCGTCGCGGTCCTCGAACGTGTACATCTCCTTCTCGACGATGTCGGTTGTGTCGCCGATGGAACGGCTGAACAGCTCAGTACGTT
The DNA here is from genome assembly GCA_041497995.1 of Binatia bacterium. Taxonomy (GTDB): domain Bacteria; phylum Desulfobacterota; class Binatia; order HRBIN30; family HRBIN30; genus DATKMS01. Next base: position 17,146 of record JBGQHM010000080.1, read on the forward strand.
CGACGATCGGAATACGGATCTCGGAAAAGCCGTACCGTGTGCAGGCATCGCGGGCCTGCTGCTCGATCCACGTCCAACGCGCAGACTCGCCGGGCAGGACGTCGTGAAATCCTTTCACGGAGGGGATTTTCATTACTTTTTGACTTGCGCCGCGGGTGCCGAGTAGGTATCAGAGGGTCTATTTCAAGTCAACGAACCAGTCTCGACCGAAGGTCCACAGACGTGGGATTCATTCCCCAAGCAGCGCGCCCCGACCGATATCGTCAGTTCCGCAGTTCGACAGCCCGCCCGGCGCGAAGCATGTTGCGCTCGCTGATGGTTGGAACGATCGTCGCTCTGTTGTGCGTTCCAACCCTAGTCGCAGCAGAGGACTGCTGTCAGTGTTCGAGTCAATGTGGTGCGCCGCAAACGCAAGGGCAGTGTCCGGACTTCTGCAGTTTCGTTTCCAACGCAACTTGTCTCGGAGGGAGTTGCGTCGCACTGACCCCCACCCCGACTGACACTCCAACCAGCACCCCGACACGAACCAACACACCGAGTCCCACAGCCACGCAGACGCCGGGGGCGAATGACTGCTGTCAGTCGTTAGGATTGTGCGGTCCCCCTACTATGGCAGGAGTGTGCCCCGGGGGCGGCGTGCCGGTCTTCAACGCAAGTTGCGAAGGTATGTCGGGGCAGTGCATCACCTTTACGCCCACGTCCACCAGCACCCCGACGCGAACGCATACGCCCACGCCAACTGCCACAGCCACCTCGACTGCTACGGCCACGCCGACCCCGACGAACACACCAACGGTAACGCCTACGAGTACGCCTACACGTACGAACACGCCGACGCCCACACTGACCCCGACAGCGACGCAAACCCCTGGTTCAAGCGACTGCTGTCAGTGTGACATTTCGGGTTTCCAGACGTGCGGTATGCCGGATAATGGTAGTTGCACGCTTGGCGGAATCCCGGGCGCAATCTGTGTTCCGGTGTTTGGTGCGGCGTGCTTGGGCTCAGGCTGCGCGACGTTCACACCCACCCCAACCTTCACGGCGACACCGACGGTGACACCGACTACCACCAATACCGCAACATCAACAGTCACGCCGACGCCGACTGCAACGCGCACAGCGACCCCGACGCGCACCGCGACGCCGACGTCAACGCCGACATCGACTTCTATCCCCACGGCGACTTTCACTGCGACCGCAACGCCCAGCCCATCACCCACCAACACGCCGCAGCCGACTGCGACGCCCACGGTCACGAGCACGCCCATACCGACAAGTACTCCAACCGCCACCGCGACACCCACGCTGCCCCCCACGGATTCCCCAACGCCATCCACGCCGACGGCGACGTCCACCGTCACCAACACACCGGCGCCGTTTCCGACCTCGGGGCCCAACTGTCTGTCGTTTGGGCCGAGCGGCCTGGGAAATGTCCAGGTGCAGAACCTGCCGCACGGCTGCGACGACAACTGGCAGTGCGCGCGATCGATAGACGGCGATGCCTCGTACGTGTTCAGCCTGCAGACCGGTGGCACCGGACCGCGGACGGATCTCTACGCGCTCGACACTGTTACTCCGCGTTCCGAAGCCATCGCGTCGGTGACCGTCCACGTCATGAGTCGCGCCGTGACTGGCGTGACCGGCAGCTTGGCCGCAACGCAGCTCAAGATAGGCAACGGGGCGATCTTCTCGGGCACCCCGTTCGCTCCGCTCACGTCGTATGTGGACTCGACCAGAACCTATCCCGCCAACCCGGCCGCACTCGCGTCCTGGACGTGGGCTGATCTCAACACGCTGCAAGCGGGCGTGCGCCATGAGGTGGGGACGGGCGATGAGGTGCGCACGACGGCGGTGTACGTCGAAGTGTGCTGGATCCCACCTACGCCCACACCCACACCGACGAGCACGATCACCCCAACCAGCACACCGACCGCCACGTCGACCGCGACGCCTACACCGACGCCAACGGTGACGCCGACGAACACGCCGACGGTGACGCGGACCCCAACCCCAACCGCCACGCCGACGGCGTCGCCAACGTCCACGCAGACACCGTCACCGACGCCCTCGTTCACGGCGAGCCCGTTGCCGACGGATACCGCCACGCCCACGGTGACGGTGACCCCGTTCCCGACAGAGACGCCAACGACTAGTCCGACTGCGACACGCACCGGGACACCGCCGCCGACACCCACGATTACGCTGACACCTACGACGACCCTCACGCCAACGAACACGCCTTCGGTGACGCCGACGCCGTCGCCCTCGCCGACCATCTCACCGACGCCGACGGTCACGCCGACGGCCGTTCCCAGCGCGACCATGACGCCGACGGCAACAGTGACCCCGTTGCCAACGGTGACCAACACCGCGACCCGGTCGCCCACACCGACGCTGACTGCGTCGCCGACAATCACGCTGACGCCGACGGTGACTCCGACGACGACTATCACGCCGACCCCGACGTCGACGCCGTTGCCGGCCATCCCACTCGTCTTTGCGACTGGGAGCAATCAGTACACGTGTGTGTTCAACCTGGCTGGCAATGTTCCGCTCTTGTTCTCCTATGGCAGCTACCCGTTCGATTTGCTGGCGCATCAGGATCCCGTCAAGCTGCGCCAGCTGTACCAAACGATCTACGTCGCGCCCGACCTTGGAGCCGACGATTACGTGCAGTTGCAACAGATGGTGGCGACCGGCGGTCTCATCGAGCAGTTCGTCAGCC
>JBGQHM010000081.1:0-19347 GCA_041497995.1 Binatia bacterium
TATGAAGCCCGGTGGGCCTCGTTCTCCCGCCGGCTGCACACCGGCAACGCCACTTTGCAGCGTTCCGAACGGCGCCGCAGGCCTGGAATGGCGCTGTGCTTGCTTCCCAACGGCGTTGCAGGCCTGGAATGGCTCTGCGCAGACCTTCTCACCGCCGTTACAGGCCTGTAATGGCGCTGTGCGGGCTTCCCAAGGGCGCCGCAGGCTCGTATTGGCGCTGCGCACAACCCGCCGAGGTCGCCCGGCTCGCGAGCGAGGCACGAGCCACAGGGCGGCGCGGATCGCGCCGCGCGCCAGGCAGTCGCGGCTCTGAGCGCGATGCGTCAGCTCGATGCAACAACCGGTCGGCCGCTACGGCATGGCCGACGTGCTCGGCTGGTGCTGACCGCGGCGGCCGGAAGATCACACGCTCAGCAAGCGGTGGAAGCCCCGCAGCTTGTCGCGAATCGGGAGCTCGAACGGGCACGCCGCCTCGCAGGGCGCCGGGCAGTGTGCGCATTGTGACGCGGTGTGGGCGGCCGGGAGGGCGGCGTACTTCAGCATGGCGTCGCGTTGGTGGCCGTAGTTTTCGAAGTACATTGCGTAGCGGAAGATGTCGTCCACCGGCACGCCGTACGGGCAACTGTCCAGGCAGGCGCCGCAGCCGGGCCGGCAGTAGTCGCGCGTGATCAGCTCATCGTAGCGCTGCAGCAGCGCCAGGTCGGTGTCCTTCACCGGCTGTCCCGATGCGTAGAGGTACTCGTCGATCTGATTGAAGTTGCCGATCGACACGACGAGGCCACTGACGTTCGGATTGCCGAGCACCCATTTGAACGCAGCTTGGCTGAACGCCTGCGACTGGTCAGCGAAGTCCTTCAACACGCTCGCCTTGGCGCCCTTGAGCGTCTTCATGGCGACGACGCCGACGCCACGCTGCCTGGCATCGTGGAAGATCGTTGTCAGGTCCGGCCAGTTGCTGAAGTTGTGGGCCACCAGCAACATGTTGAAGCGACCGGAGTCGACGGCGTGACGCATGACCTCTTCGAGGTTCGGCGTGTGGCTGCTGACACCGAGGAAGCGGACCTTGCCCTGCTCCTTCAGCCGATCGAAGGCTTCGTGGAACGTCGGCGCCATCAACCGATCCAGACTGTCCACTTCATGAATGATGCAGACGTCGAGGTAGTCTGTCTGCAGACGCTGTAGGCTGCCTTCGACGGCCTTGATGATGTCGGCGACCGGGGTGTCCTTGGGCAGATGCCCTCCTGCGGCGCAGAACTTGGAGGCGATGTGGACCTTGTCGCGATGCGGCTTCAGTGCCTTGCCGATGACTTGCTCGCTCCCGGTTGCGCTGTAGTCGGGTGACGTGTCGAAGTAATTTATGCCGCGTTCGACCGCGCGCGTCACCACGTCAGGATCCGAGATCCCGGCACCACCGAACGAGATGTCGGACATGTGAATCCCGGTATTGCCCAGGGGCCGATAGGTGCGCACCGCCGATCCGACCCACGCGGGATCGGGGTGCGTCGCCTCTGTGGGCGCGTCGGGCATCAGGAACAGATACGTGCTGTTCTTCCAAGCCGTACGCCACGCGGCGACCGCCGCACCGCCGGCGGCGACCGTAGCCGCACCCTTCAACAGCTTACGCCGCGTTACCTTCCGGGACGGATCGTCCTTCCTGTCCATCAAGCACCTCGTGTCACGCAGACTACGGCCGAAAAGGGGGCTCGACAACCGGGAAGTTCAGTGGCGGCTCGGCGACATTGACGCGCGCACAGCCTCCAGATAGTTGAGGGGCCGGTACTCCTTCCATGACGGACTTCAAGCGCGCTGTCGTACAGGCCAACGGTGTCCGCTTCGCGACGCTCGAAGCGGGAGACGGCCCGTTGGTCCTCTGCCTGCACGGGTTCCCCGATCACGCCCGTTCGTTTCGGCATCAGTTGCCTGCACTCGCCGCCGCAGGCTTCCGCGCCGTCGCACCCTTCATGCGCGGCTACGCGCCAACCGAGTCATCGGCCGATGGCCGCTACCAGAGCGCTGTGCTCGCACAAGACATCGTCGCACTGATCGCCGCGCTGGGGTACTCGTCGGCCCACGTCTTCGGTCACGACTGGGGTGCGGTTGCGGCGTATGGAGCCGCGATCCTCGCGCCGGAGAAAGTCACGAAGCTCATCACCGCTGCGGTGCCGCACGGACCGGCGGTGCTCAATGCGTTCATGAGCAACTACGACCAGCAGCGCCGCTCGTGGTACATGTTCTTCTTCCAGCATCCGCTCGCAGAGCTAGCCGTCGCGCAGGACGACTTCCGCTTCATCGAGCGGCTGTGGCAGGACTGGTCGCCCGGCTGGCGCTATCCCGCCGACGAGATGGAAGCGCTGAAGGCAACGTTTCGCTCGCCCGGCGTGTTGCAGGCAGCGCTCGGCTACTACCGCGCGACGCTGAATCCGGCGAATCAGGATCCTGCGCTTGGCGAGATCCAGGCGCAGATCGGCATGTCGCCGGTGAGCGTCCCAACGCTGTACTTGCATGGCGCCCGCGACGGTTGCATCGGCGGCGAGCTGGCTGACGGGATGGAAGGGCTGTTTCCCGCCGGCCTGCGCAAGGTTGTGGTTCGCGATGCCGGACACTTTGTTCACGCCGAACGGCCGGACGAGGTGAATCAAGTGGTGCTCGATTTCCTGACCAAACAGAGTTGATCGGAGCTGAGATGCGTGAGCTGAGAGAAGCGGTGGTAGCAGGCTACGTGCGGACGCCGTTCGGTAAGGCCGATCCACAGCGCGGGTTCTTCCGCAAGGTCCGCTCCGACGATCTCGCGGTCATCGTCCTGCGCGAGATCCTCGAGTGTACCGGCGTCGCGGCCAAGGACGTGGATGGAATCATACTGGGTGCCGTCGAGATGATGGGCGAGCAGGCACATCCCGGAACCGCAATCCCGTTCCTCGCCGGTTTCCCCGCCCACGTGACCGGCCTGAGCGTCGAACGCGCCTGCACCACCGCCATGATGTCGGTGCACATCGCCACGATGAACGTGCAGTGCGGGCTCGGCGATATCTACATCGCCGGCGGGCTCGATAGCATGACCCACTTCCGTATCCCGGTCATCAAAGACGGCATGAACATGGACGACGTCATCAAGGAAGCGGGCACGATGCTATCGACCATGAACCCGAATCCGAAGATGGCCGAGATGATCAACCTGATCGAGCTCAACGGCGGCCAGGGCGCCGAGCGGCTCTGCGAGCAGTTCAACATCTCGCGGCGCGCGATGGATGAGTGGGCGTTGCGCAGCCATCAGCGGGCCGTCGCCGCAACCCACGCGGGGCGCTTCCGCGACGAGATCGTTCCGGTCGACGGCCTGCTCCCCGACGGGATGGCAGTGCGGATCGACTACGACCAGGGGCCGCGCGCCGATACCAGCTTGGAGAAGATCAGCGCGCTCAAGCCGGTGTATCGCGCTGATGGGCGGATTACACCGGCGAGCTCCTCCGGCCAGGCGGACGGCGCGGCGGTGTGCATGATCATGTCGCGCGAACGTGCCGACGCGCTCGGCATTCGGCCGTTGGCACGCGTTCACACCATTGCCACCGGTGCTTGTTCGCCGACCGATCTGATCTACTCGGCGATTCCCGCGACGCACAAGGCGGTGCAACTTTCCGGATTGGGCATGCAGGATCTGGGTCTCATCGAGGTCAACGAGGCCTTTGCGTGCGCACCGATCGCACTGATGCGCGAGTTCAAGATGCCTGACAGCGACGCTGAGAAGGTCAACGTCAACGGCGGCGCCTGTGCCATCGGACATCCGGTAGGCGCTTCGGGCGCGCGGCTGGTCGGCACGCTCGCCCTGGAGATGCGGCGGCGCGGCGTGCAGTTTGGTCTGGCAACGATCTGTGGTGGGATGGGGCAAGGGGCGGCAACGATTCTGGAAGGCTTGTGAGCCCGGATAGGGACATCGAGGATGCGCGGCATGCGATGGTCAACCATCCTGCGTAGCGTGGATGCTGGAGATGCGGAGATGCCGCACGCGACAATGTGGATCGAGCCGAGCTAGTTAATACGGTACCCACAGGAACGCCCCGAGTTGATGTCGAGGAGCGCTTCTAGGTGCAAAGTCGCGTGCCGCTCCACACGGCAGGACTGTCGGTCAGGTCCCGTCAGCTCATCGGCGCCGCGGGGCTGGGCGAGGACTTCTTCTCGGCCCGGCGGCGTCGGCGTTCGCGCTTCCGCTCCGCCTCGGCCTTGGCTGCTTCGCCCCGGTCGGTCAGCTCGATGATCGACATGGGTGCAGCGTCGCCGTGTCGGTGTCCGATCTTGACCACGCGCGTGTATCCGCCGTGGCGTTCTGTGAAGCGCGCTGCCACTTCATCGAAGAGTTTCGCCACGACACTCCGGCTGCGGATGTAGGCGAGCGCCTGGCGGCGGGCATGCAGGCTGCCGCGCTTGCCGAGGGTGATCATCCGATCAGCGATGCGGCGCAGCTCCTTTGCCTTGGCGTCGGTGGTCCGCACGTGCTCGTGTTCGATCAACGACGTCACCATGTTCCGGAAGAGGGCCTTCCGATGCGAAGAAGTACGATTAAGTTTTCGTCCAGCCTTCAAATGTCTCATGATCCAACTCGCCCTATTGCGGATTGCGGAATGCGGATTGCGGAATTTGAGGGAACAGGAGTCCGCAATCCGAAATCCGCAATCAGATCAGGCGCTCTCCTTGTCCTTTGCCCAACGGCGATCGAGCTCCGCACGTGGCGGGAAGTTCTCGATGCGCATGCCGAAGTCGAGACCCATTTCGTGCAGGATCTCTTTGATCTCGTTCAGGGACTTGCGGCCGAAGTTCTTGGTCTTCAGCATCTCGCCCTCGCTCTTCTGTACGAGCTCGCCGATGTACTTGATGCCGGCGTTCTGCAAGCAGTTGGCAGAGCGGACGGACAGCTCCAGCTCGGCGACGCTGCGGAACAGGTTCTCGTTGAGCCCCGGATGCGCCTCTTCAGCCGTCTCCGCGGTCTCGGGTGCTTCCTCGAAGTTGATGAAGATCGATAGTTGATCCTGAAGAATGCGTGCGGCGTACGCCAGCGCATCGTCGGGCCGGACGCTGCCGTCGGTCCACACTTCCAGGTTGAGCTTGTCGTAGTCCGTGCGCTGCCCGACGCGGGCGTTGGTGACGTTGTAGTTCACCTTGAGAATGGGCGAGAAGATGGCATCGATCGGGATGGTGCCCACGGGCGCAGCTTCGTCCTTGTTGCGCTCCGCCGGCACGTAGCCGCGTCCGGTCTTGATGGTGAGCTCCATGTCCAGCTTGCCCTCTTTGGACAGCGTGGCGATGTGTTGCTGGGGATTGAGAATCTCGACGTTGGGACCGGCTTTGATGTCGCCGGCCTTGATCTCGCCCTCACCCTTGGCCTCGATGCGCGCCATTTCCTGCGTGCCGTCCAGCAGCTTGAGGCGGATTTCCTTCAAGTTGAGGACAATGTCGGTCACGTCTTCGCGGACGCCGGGCAACGTCGAGAACTCGTGGAGGACGCCCTTGAGGCGCACGCCGGTGATCGCCGCGCCCTGCAGCGACGACAACAGCACGCGGCGCAGGGAGTTCCCCACCGTCACCCCGAAGCCACGTTCGAACGGCTCACCCACGAATTTGCAGTAGGATGCGGAGACGTTCTTGTCCTCGACTTCCAGTTTCTTCGGCTTGATGAGATCGCGCCAATTTCGTTGGGGCAACATAGTGTGAAACCTCCAGTCGGCCGTGTTCGCTTACTTCGAGTAGAGCTCCACCACCAACTTTTCGTTGATGGGCATGGTCAGATCGGCGCGCGTCGGCAGCGTTTTCACGCGGGCGCTGAAGGCTTCGCGCTGCACTTCGAGCCAATCGGGAACGCCGCGGCGCTGCGCCTGTTCCATCGCTTCGATGATGCGGGTCACGGAGCGACTCTTCTCGCGCACCGTCACCACCTGTCCCGGATGCAATAAGTACGATGGAATATCGACCTTGCGCCCATCGACGATGAAGTGGCCGTGGCGCACAAGCTGCCGCGCTTCGGCGCGCGACGTCGCGAACCCCATGCGATAGACCATATTGTCCAGGCGCTGCTCGAGCAGCTGTAGCAGCCTTTCGCCGGTGATACCGCGCGCCGACTCTGCCATTTCAAAGTAGTGTCGGAACTGCGCCTCCAGCAGGCCGTACATGCGCTTCACCTTCTGCTTCTCGCGCAGCTGGACGGCGTATTCGGAGAACTTGGTGCGTCCCTGACCGTGGTCGCCAGGCGGATAGTTGCGCCGCTCGATGGCACACTTGTCCGTGTAGCAGCGTTCTCCCTTGAGGAAGAGCTTCAGCCCCTCACGCCGGCAGAGCCGGCAAACCGATTCGGTATAGCGAGCCAACGATAGCCCTCCTTGTCACACCCGCCGGCGCTTCGGCGGCCGGCACCCGTTGTGCGGGATGGGCGTGACGTCCTTGATGAGACTCACGGCAAACCCGGCGGCTTGCAGCGAGCGTAGTGCCGACTCGCGCCCTGCGCCTGGGCCTTTCACAAAGACCTGCACGGTGCGCAGGCCAAATTCCATCGCCTTCTTCGCGGCGTTCTCCGCGGCGAGCTGCGCGGCGAAAGGCGTCCCCTTGCGCGATCCTTTGAATCCGACGGATCCGGCGCTCGACCACGCCACCACGTTACCGGCCGGGTCAGTGATCGTAATGATGGTGTTGTTGAAGGTCGAGTGAATGTGCGCCACGCCCTCGCTCACCATCTTCTTGGTCTTGCGCCGTTTGGGTGCTGCTGACGCGGCCGGAGTAGCAGCCGGCTTCGCGCCACTTTCTTCTTTCGCCATATGTCCGTTCCTCGCCCTCTGTTAGCCCTTCGATGGGGGTGGCTTCTTACCGGCAATCGCCCGTCGCGGTCCCTTCCGGGTGCGGGAGTTTGTGTGTGTGCGTTGGCCGCGCACCGGCAGGTTGCGGCGGTGGCGCAAGCCGCGGTACGAGCCGATATCCATTAGTCGCTTGATGTTCATTGCGACGTCGCGGCGCAGGTCGCCTTCCACCTTCTGCCCTTCGATGATCTGGCGCAGCTTCACCAACTCGTCGTCCGTGACGGCGTCGCTCTTCTTGTCCCCATCCACTCCCGCTTCGGTGAGAATGCGGCGCGCCGACGGCGTACCGATCCCGAAGATGTAGGTCAGGGCGACCTCCATGCGCTTGTTGCGCGGCAGATCCACTCCGGCAATACGTGCCATAGCTCCTCGTTCCGTTCCTATCGGGCGACTAGCCCTGCCGTTGCTTGTGGCGGGGGTTGCTGCACAGCACCCGCACCACGCCCTCGCGGCGGACGATTTTGCACTTCTTGCAGATCGGTTTTACTGAAGCTCGAACTTTCACGTCACACTCCCGTCCCCAGGGTTATAGCTGACTGAGCACGTACGGCCCGCGCTCCGTCACCGCCACTGAATGTTCGAAGTGCGCCGAGCGGCGTCCGTCCATCGTGACCGCGGTCCAGCCGTCGTCTTTCACTCGAACCTCCGGCGCACCCGCGTTGACCATGGGCTCGATCGCCAGCACCATTCCCTCACGCAGGCGCATGCCGCGATCCCGCTTGCCAAAGTTCGGCACCTGCGGTTCCTCATGCAGGCGGCGGCCGATGCCGTGGCCGACGAAATCGCGTACGACGGTGAAGCCGTCGCGCTCGACGCGCTCCTGGATGGCTGCCGACACCTCACCGAGGCGCTGGCCGACGCGCACTTGTTCGATACCTGCCCACAACGCCTCGCTCGTGGTCTGCATCAGGCGTTGCGATTCACCGTCGGTGTCACCCACCGGAACGGTCACCGCCGCGTCACCGTAAAAGCCCTTGTACTGCACCCCGAAATCGAGGCCGACTATGTCGCCCTTCTGCAGCACGCGGCGGCCCGATGGAATGCCGTGCACCACCTCGTCATTGATGGAGATGCACACACTGGACGGAAACACGCGCCCGGCGACCGCGTAGCCTTTGAAGGCGGGCGTGGCGCCGCGCTGGCGGGTCATTTCCTCGGCGACGCGATCCAGCTCGGCGGTGGTGACGCCGGGCCGCACCAGACGGCGCAGCTCAGCCAGCACCTCGGCGACGATGACGTTGGCCGCGCGCATGATCTCGATCTCTTCGGGGGTCTTCAGCGTGATCATGCTTGTGCCTGCACCGCCGCCAACAGTCGCCTGAACACCTGGTCTTGGCTGCCGACGCCATCCACCTCGCGCAGCAACCCGTGCTCACGGTACAACGCCACCACCGGCGCGGTCTGTCGATCGTAGACATCGAGGCGCGCTAGGATGGTGTCTTCCTGATCGTCATCGCGCTGATACAGCTCGCCGTTGCACTTGTTGCAGATGCCGGCGTTGCTCGGCGGATCGAAGATAATATGGTACATCGCGCCGCAGTCGCGACAGGTACGGCGACCGCTCAGGCGTTTCACGACTTCCTCACGCGGGACGATCAGGCTCGCGACGTGATCGATACGCGCCCCACCCTTCGCCAGCATGGCGGTGAGCGCATCCGCCTGCACGACCGTGCGCGGAAAGCCGTCGACGATGAACCCCTTGGCACAGTCGTTACGGTTCAGGCGCTCTTCGATCGCTCCCAGCAGGATATCGTCCGGCACTAGCTCACCACGGTCCATAAAACGTTTGGCTTGCACGCCCATCGTCGTCTTGCGTTTCACCGCGCTGCGCAGCAGATCACCCGACGACACGTGCGGCACGTCGAAGCGCTCCTGCAACAGCTGGGCTTGTGTCCCCTTCCCGGCACCCGGGGGACCCATGAGAATCATGCGCACCTGTGCAACCCGCTCATCCGCGCCGGCCGCGGAACCGGCCCTTCTTCATGAAGCCTTGATAGCTGCGCGTCAACATATGGGTCTCGATTTGGGCGATGGTGTCGAGTGCGACGCCGACCACGATCAACAGCGCGGTACCGCCGAAGTAGAACGGCACGTTGAACCGCTGGATCAGAATTGACGGCAACACACAGACCGCCGCAATGTACAGAGCACCGCCGAGGGTGATGCGCACCAGAATCCGATCGATGTACTCGGCCGTACGCTGGCCGGGGCGGATGCCGGGGATGTAGCCCCCGAATTTCTTCATGTTGTCGGCTACGTCGGTCGTATTGAAGGTAACCGCCGTGTAGAAGTAGCAAAAGAAGATGATCAGCGCGACGTACAGCAGGTCGTAGAGGACGCTGCCCGGCATCAAATACTCGGACACGGTGCGTGCGTACGGATGATCGACGAAGCTGGCGATGGTTCCTGGAAAGACGAGCAGCGACGATGCGAAGATCGGCGGGATGACACCCGCCGTATTCACCTTGAGCGGCAGATGCGAGCTCTGGCCGCCGTACATGCGGCGGCCGACGACCCGCTTGGCGTATTGCACCGGCACGCGCCGCTGTCCCCGTTCCATGAAGATGATCACGCCGATGACCAACACCATGAAGGCAACTAGCCCGAGCAACACCAGGACGCCCAACTCACCCTCGCGGACGAACTCGTAGGTCGTGGCGGCGGCCGACGGCATCGCAGCCACGATGCCGCTAAAGATGACCAGCGAGATCCCGTTGCCGATGCCGCGCTCCGAGATCTGCTCGCCGAGCCACATGATGAACACCGTGCCGCAGGTGAGGGTCAGCACCGTCATCGCGCGGAAGCTCCACCCCGGATGAAAGACCACCGACGCACCACCCGGCGCTTCGATCTTCTCGATCCCGACGCTGATGAACAGCCCCTGCACGACGGACAGCAGCACCGTGCCGTAGCGCGTGTACTGCGTGATCTTGCGCCGCCCGGCTTCGCCCTCTTTGGAAAGGCGTTCGAGGAACGGGATCACGACGGTCAGCAGCTGCAGGATGATGGACGCGCTGATGTACGGCATGATCCCCAGCGCAAAGATCGAGAACTTCTCCAGCGCGCCGCCCGAAAACAAGTTGACGAGCCCGAACATGGTGTTCCGCGCCTGGTCGAAAAACTGCGCCAGCGCCTTGCCGTCGATGCCTGGGGTCGGCACGGCGACGCCGACGCGGTAGACCGCCAGCATCGCGAAGGTGAACAGCAGCCGGCGCCGCAGCTCCGGGATTCTGGACGCGTTTGCGAACCCTTCAACCACGGGTAATGACCTCGGCCGTGCCACCGGCGGCTTGCAAGCGCTCCGCTGCGACGGCGCTGAACTTGTGGGCCTTGACGGTCAGCGCCTTGGTGAGCGTTCCATCCGCCAGGATCTTGATGGGCAGCTTGAGGTTGTGAATCAACCCGGAGGCGCGCAAGGCTTCGCCATCGACCACCGCGCCGGCCTCGAATCGCGACTCAAGATCGCCGAGGTTGACGATGCTGAATTCCCGCCGGAAGAGGTTATGAAAGCCGAACTTCGGCAGGCGGCGTTGCAGCGGCATCTGGCCGCCCTCGTAGCCCGGCGGGGTGTTCCCTCCCGAGCGCGCGCCGCGCCCTTTGTGCCCGCGCGCAGACGTCTTGCCGTGGCCCGATCCGGGCCCGCGACCCACGCGCTTGCGCTTCTTGACCGCGCCGGGGGCGGGTCTCAAGCTGGATAGGTCCATTTAGCTCTTCACCTCGACCAAATGCTGCACCGCATTGATGCGCCCCTGCGTGGGAGGATTTTCGTGCACGATCACGGTCTGCCCAACACGGGTCAGGCCGAGCCCACGCAGTGTCTGGCGTTGCCGTTGCGTCGTACCGATCGGGCTGCGCCGCAGCGTGACCTTGAGCATCTTCGGTTCCGCCATGTCGTTACCCACGGATCTCGTCGAGGCTCTTGCCGCGCAGCGCCGCGATGTCTTCCGGCAGCCGCAGCTCAGTCAGGGCATGCATCGCCGCCTTCACCATGTTGTGCGGATTGTTCGACCCGATGCATTTGGTGAGCACGTTGCGCACACCGGCCAGCTCCACCACCGCGCGTACGCCGCCGCCGGCGATGACACCGGTTCCGTCCGCCGCTGGGCGCAGGAGCACATGGCCGGCGCCGAAGCGCCCGTGCACCTCGAAAGGAATCGTCCCCTCCATGAGTGGGATGGTGACCAGTGTCTTCTTGGCGCGCTCGATCGCCTTGCGGATCGCCTCGGGCACCTCGTTGGCCTTGCCCAGGCCGAAGCCGACGCGTCCGGCACCGTCGCCGACCACCACCAGGGCGCTGAAGCTGAAGCGCCGGCCGCCTTTGACGACCTTGGCGACGCGGTTGATCTGCACGACCTTTTCCTTCAGCTCGACGCCGTGGCTTTCAATTCGTTCTCTGCCTCTGCCTACCGCCATGCTCTGTCCTTACGCGGGATGCTTAGAACTCGAGACCCGCTTCGCGCGCGGCATCGGCCAACGCCTTCACCCTGCCGTGGTAGAGGAACCCGTTGCGGTCGAAGATGACGGCGCGGATGGCACGCTCTTGACACAGGCGCGCGATCGCGGTGCCGACCTCTTTGGCCGCACTGCAGTTTCCCGTTTTCTTGAGACTCGATTTTACGGCTGGCGACAGAGTTGATACCGCAGCCAGCGTCCGTCCTGTTTGATCGGAAATGACTTGCACGTAGATGTGTTTGCCGCTGCGGAACACGCACAGGCGCGGGCGCGCGTCGGTGCCCTGCACGCGCCGCCGTACACGTTCTTGCCGGCGCTGTCGCGCCAAAGTCTTCTGTGCGACGGCCATGCTCAAGTTCCTCCTGCCGCACCAGCCGCTTTACCCGCTTTGCGACGCAGCACTTCGTCGGAATATTTGATCCCCTTGCCTTTGTACGGCTCGGGGGGTCGCAGACGGCGGATCATCGCCGCCGTTTCACCGAGGAGCTGGCGATCGATACTTTCCAACGTGATCAACGTCGGCCGTTCGGTCCGCGCCTGCACGCCGGGCGGCAGCTGGAACAGAATAGGGTGCGAATACCCCAAGCTCAACTGCAGCGACTGCCCTTTGGCTTCCGCGCGGTAGCCGACGCCGACGATTTCCAGGTTGCGCGTAAAGCCGGCGTGCACGCCATGCACCATATTGCCCAGGAGTCGCTGCGTCAGCCCATGCAGAGAACGGGTCTCGCGCGTCTCATCCTTGCGCCCCACCTTGAGCGTGCCGTCCGCCACCTCGACCGTGACTGCCGGCGGCACGCGGTGCTCCAGCTTGCCCTTGGGCCCTTCCACCCGGACCACGCCGTCGTTGATGTGGATCTTCACTCCGGCGGGAACAGGAATTGGCAACTTACCTACGCGTGACATTTGCTCCCTACCACACCGAACACACGATCTCGCCGCCGACGTGCAGCTTGCGCGCCTCGCGGTCGGTGACAATGCCGGCCGGCGTCGACAGAATGTTCACGCCGAGGCCGCGGCGGATCGGCGGAATCTCGTCCGTCCCAACGTATTTCCGCAAACTGGGCTTGCTCACCCGCTTCAGCCCGACGATCACCGGCCGATTGTGCGTGTCGTATTTCAACCACACGCGCAGGATGCGGTGCCCTTCCTGCTCGACGACGCTGTGCTCCTTCAAGTACCCCTCGGAAGCGAGCACCTCGACGATGCGCGCCTTGACGCGGGAGTACGGAACGTCAACCTGCTCCTTCCGCGCATGTGCCGCATTGCGGATGCGCGTCAGCAGATCGGCGACCGGATCCGTCATTGCCATCGATGCACCTTCACCAGCTGGCCTTGGTCAGGCCTGGGATCTCGCCCTTGCGGGCCAAGTGGCGCAGACACAGCCGGCACATCTGGAAGCGGCGATAGAACGCGCGCGGCCGGCCGCACAGCGGACAGCGGTTGTAAGCACGGACTTGAAACTTCGGCGGCCGTTGGGCCTTGATGCGTAAACACGTCTTTGCCACGTCGTACTCCTAGCTGCGAAAGGGCATGCCCATCGCCTTGAGCAGCGCTTTACCCTCTGCGTCGGTTCTCGCGGTGGTGTTGATGCACACCGTGAGGCCGCGCACCTTTTCGAGCTTGTCCAAGTCGATCTCCGGAAAGATGATCTGTTCGCGCAGGCCCAGGGCATAGTTGCCGCGGCCATCAAACGAGCGATCCGAGACGCCCTTGAAGTCGCGCACACGCGCCAGCGCCACGTTGACCAGCCGGTCGTAGAACTCATACATGCGATTGCCGCGCAGGGTCACCATGCACCCGATGGGCATGCCTTCGCGCAGCTTGAAGTTCGCGATCGCCTTGCGCGCCTTGGTCACCACGGGTTTCTGGCCCGAGATGGTGGTGAGCTCTTCGACCGCAACATCCAAGATCTTGGCGTTCTGAATCGCCTCGCCGACACCGATGTTGATGACGATCTTGTCGAGCCGGGGCGCTTGCCACCGATTCGAGTAGCCCATCTCCTTGATCAATGCGGGCAGGACCTCCCGCTCGTACCGTTCTTTCAATCGCGCCGCCATTGGTTACCTATCGAGTTGCTCTTTGCAGCGGCGGCAGATGCGCACGCTGCGACCGTCCTCGAGCGCCAGCTTTCCCATGCGCACGGGCGCATTGCACTTGTCACACATGATCATCAGGTTCGAGACATGGAGGGCCGCTTATTTTTCAACGATGCCATACGCGCTCTGCGGCCCGCGTGATTTGGTGTGGCGTTTCACCATGTTCAATCGTTCCACGATCGCCCGGCTCTTCTCGGGAATGACGCGCACGACCTTACCGGTCTTGCCGCGTTCTCGGCCGGCAATCACCATCACCGTATCGTTCTTGCGAATGGATGCACGCATCACGGTTCTCCGGCCTACAGGACCTCGGGAGCGAGCGAGAGGATCTTCATGAACTTCTTGGCGCGCAGCTCGCGGGCCACCGGTCCGAAGATGCGCGTGCCGATCGGCTCGCGCGCGTTGTCGATCAGAACGGCGGAGTTCGAGTCGAACTTGATGTACGAGCCGTCGGCCCGGCCCACCTCCTTGGTGGTGCGCACGATCACCGCCTTCATCACGTCGCCCTTCTTCACCTTGGCGTTCGGAATCGCCTCTTTCACGGACACCACGATGACGTCCCCCAATGAGGCGTACCTGCGGCGGCTGCCTCCGAGGACCTTGATGCACAGCACTCTGCGCGCCCCTGAGTTGTCCGCCACGTCCAAAACTGTTTCCGACTGCACCATGTCAATTCCCACCAACTCCGCACACGCGGCCTCACACAGCCTTTTCGAGGATCGCGCGCACCGTCCAGCGCTTGTGCCGGCTCAACGGCCGCGTCTCAGCGATGAGCACACGGTCGCCGACGCCACAGCGGTTCTCTTGATCGTGCACCTTCAGCTTTTTGCGCCGCCGCAGATGCTTCTTGTACTTGGCGTGCTGTACGAGGCGCTCGACCATCACGACGACGGTCTTGTCCATCTTATCGCTGACCACGAGGCCCTCGCGGGTCTTCGCCTTCCCTCGATTCACTGCTTCCACGCTTCCACTACCCTTTCGCCGCCAGCTCACGCGCCCGCCGAATGGTCTTAACGCGGGCAATCTCGCGGCGTGTCTGCCGCAGCTTGGCGGGGCTGTCGAGCTGATTCGTGCCGTGGCGCAGCCGCAGGAAGAAGAGCGACTCGGTCAGCTCGTGCTCCTTGGCAGCGAGCTCGTCGTCGGTGGCGTCACGCAGCTCGTCAGAGGGCATGGGCCGCTCCTACCGCGCCGACCCGCTCGCGGAACTGCGTCGGGATCGACAGCTTGTTGGCCGCCAAGCGAAACGCTTCGCGGGCGGTTTCTTCCGACACCCCTTCCATCTCGAAGATGATGCGCCCGGGCTTGATGATCGCGACCCACATCTCCGGCGCGCCCTTGCCTTTGCCCATCCGGGTCTCTGCGGGTTTCTTGGTGAGCGGCTTGTCCGGAAACACGCGGATCCAGACGCGGCCGCCGCGTTTGATATGTCGCGTCAGCGCCACGCGTGCGGCTTCCAGCTCACGTGCACTCATCCAACCGCGGTCGGTGGCTTGCAGGCCGTAGTCCCCGAACGCCAGCGAGGATCCGCGCCACGCGGTGCCGGACCGGCGCCCCTTCTGCAGCTTGCGATGTTTTACTTTCTTCGGTTGTAGCATGGGTCGTCAGCGCTCACGTGCCGAGCGCGGCCTTCTGCTTCTCTTCTTCTTGGGTCAGCACCTCGCCGCGGAAGATCCACGCCTTGATGCCGATGATACCGTACGTCGTCTTTGCTTCGGCCAAACCGTAGCTGATATCGGCGCGCAACGTGTGCAACGGCACGCGACCTTCGCGATACCACTCTGTCCGCGCGATCTCCGCGCCGCCGAGCCGGCCGGCGCAGCGCACCTTAACGCCTTGTGCGCCCATGCGCATGGCGCGGCCAACCGCTTCCTTCATAGCGCGACGGAAGGCAACGCGACGCTCGAGTTGCAGGGCGACGTTCTCCGCCACCAGCTGCGCATCGACGTCGGGCCGACGCACCTCATGAATGTTGATGAACGACTCGCGCTTGGTGAGCTTGGAAAGCTCGCTCTTCAGCTTCTCGATTTCGGCGCCCTTCTTGCCTATGACGATCCCCGGGCGCGCCGTGTAGATGTTGATCTTGGCCTTGTTGGCGGCGCGCTCGATCTCCACCTTGGAGACCCCGGCGTGGTACAGGCGCTCCTTGAGGAACTTGCGGATGCGCAAATCCTCGTGCAAGAGCTGCGCATAGTCGCGCCGCGCGAACCACTTGGAGTCCCAGGACTCGATGACGCCGAGCCGAAATCCCTTCGGGTGTACTTTCTGTCCCATACGGCCTCAGGCTCCTTTGGTTCGCTCGTCGACGATGATGGTGATGTGACTGGTTCGCTTGAGCAGCGGCGTCGCGCGGCCATGCGCGCGTGGGAGGAAGCGCTTCATCGTCGTGCCGGCGTCGACGCTGACGCGGCTCACGTAGAGGCGATCGACGTCGACGCGCTGGCGGTTCTCGGCGTTGGCAATCACCGACTTCAACGTCTTCGCGACCAGCCGCGCGCCCTTCTTCGGGAGGAAGTCGAGGATCATCAACGCTTCCCCAACATTCTTTCCGCGGATCAGGTCGACGACTAACCGCACCTTTTGCGGAGAGATACGCAGATGGCGACTGACAGCACGTGCTTCCATGCTACCCCTTCGCCGGCGGTGGTGGTGCGGAGGCGGGTTTCACCTCGGCTTTGCGGTCACCCGAGTGACCGTGGAACGTGCGTGTCGGTGAAAACTCGCCGAGCTTGTGGCCCACCATGTTCTCGGAGACGAAGACCGGCATGAACTTGCGCCCGTTGTGGACGGCAAACGTGTGCCCAACCATCTCGGGCGTGATCGTCGACCGCCGCGACCACGTGCGGATCACCCGCTTGTCGCGCGCAGCGTTCATCGTCTGCACCTTCTTGAGAAGATGCTCATCCACGAATGGCCCCTTCTTGACCGAACGCGCCACCTACTGCTCCTATCGGCTCCGCCGCTTGACAATGAAGCGGTCCGTGCGCGGGTTGTGCCGCGTCTTGTATCCCTTCGCCGGTTGTCCCCACGGCGATTGCGGGTGGTTGCCCTTCGAGCGTCCCTCGCCGCCGCCGTGCGGGTGATCGACCGGGTTCATAGCGATGCCACGCACCCGCGAACGTATGCCCAACCAGCGGCTGCGGCCCGCTTTGCCAATCGACACGTTCTCGTGATCGACGTTGCCGATCTGGCCAACGGTGGCCCGGCACGTGAGCTGGACGTAGCGCAACTCACCCGACGGCAACTTCAGCAGCGCGCGGGTGCCCTCCTTGGCCATAAGCTGCGCAGCCGTCCCGGCACCGCGCACCAACTGGCCGCCGCGGCCGGGCTTGAGCTCAATGTTGTGCACCATGGTGCCAGTAGGAATCTGTTTCAGCGCCATGGCGTTCCCCGGCTTGATGTCCGCGCCTTCCCCGGCCGACACCGCGTCACCCACACGCAATCCGAGCGGCGCCAGGATGTAGCGCTTTTCGCCGTCCGCGTAATGCAGCAACGCCAGCCGGGCAGAGCGGTTCGGATCGTATTCGATCGCCGCCACCTTCGCCGGCACGAGATCCTTGTCGCGGCGGAAGTCGATGATGCGGTACTGCCGCTTGTGCCCACCGCCACGGTGACGGCTGGTCAAACGCCCCAGGGCGTTGCGGCCGCCCGACCGTGTGCGCGGCGCGAGCAGCCGGCGCTCGGGCTCTTTGTCGGTGATCTCCGAGAAATCGAGCACCGTCTGGAAGCGGCGCCCTGCCGATGTCGGATTGTATTGACGCGTTGCCATGGCTTACACGCTCTCGAAAAAGTCGATCCGCTGTCCTTCAGCCAACGTTACGTAGGCCTTCTTCCAGCGCGGTTTCTGCCCAGCCGCACGACCGACGCGGCGGGTTTTGCCAAGGTAGTTCAGTGTGCGCACCTTCTCTACCTTCACCTTGAACAGGGTCTCGACGGCGCGACGGATGTCGATCTTGTTGGCCTCGGGGCGCACGCGGAAAACGAACTGGTTGCCTTGCTCATTGACCAAGGTGCCCTTCTCGGTGATCAGCGGTGAGGTCACCACGCGATGGAGATCCTTCATCAGCCGAGCCTCCCGATCAGCACCTGCACGGCATCTTGGGTGAGGATGAGGCGATCGTACTTCAGGACATCGTAGACGTTCGCGCCCTCAGCGCGCAGCACTTTCACGTTGGCCAGATTGCGCGCGGCACGCTCGATGTTGTCGTCGCGCGACGGAATCACAATGAGCGCGCTCTCGATCTCCAGACCGGCGACGAATTGCACCATCAGTTTGGTTTTCGGCGCTTCGAACTCGATCTTGTCCAGCACGAGCAGCTTGCCGTCTTTGGCTTTTGCCGCCAAGACGGCGCGTAACGCCGCCTTTCGTGCCGACGCCGGCAGGCGGTACGAATAGTCACGTGGTTGTGGGCCGAACAGCGTCGCGCCGCCAACCCACAGCGGCGAACGCGTGCTGCCGGCGCGGGCACGGCCGGTGCCCTTCTGCCGCCAGGGCTTCTTGCCACCACCCCTCACAAAGGCGCGTGTCTTTGTCTTGGACGTACCGGCGCGGCGGTTGGCCATCTGCATCTTGACCGTCTCGTACAGCAGATGGCGGCGCACCGGCCCGGCGAAGACCTCGGCTGGCAGAGTGATCTCGCCGACGCGCTCGTTCTGCTGCGACAGCACGGGTACGATCAACGGCTCAGACACGATGAGTCCCCTTCACTGCTGGCCGAATGATGATCATGCCGTTGCGCGCGCCCGGTACGCAGCCGCGCACCAGCAGGACGTGCTCGTCCGAACGTATCGCGATCACTTCGATATTCTGTGTCGTCACGCGCTCGTTGCCGTACTGCCCGGCCATGCGCTTGCCCTTGAACACCCGTCCCGGGTACGAACGGTTACCGATCGAGCCGCCGTGACGGAAGTATTCGTGCGTCCCATGGCTGCCTGGAAACCCGCTGAAACCATGGCGCTTGATCACGCCGGTGAAGCCGCGTCCCTTGGTCGTGCCGCTAACATCGATGCGGTCACCGACCTTGAAGATGTCATCCACCTTGACCTCCTGGCCAACGGTGTATGCCGCATCATCACCGGGAACGAACTCGCCCAACACCGCGAACACACCCTTGCCGGCCTTGACGCAGTGGTTGCGATAGGCTTTCGCCGTTCGCTGTGGCTTCTGCTCGCCGAAGCCGAGTTGGAGGGCGACGTATCCGTCGCTCTCGGCAGTCTTCGTCTGCACCACGGTGCAGGGCCCCGCCTGGATCACCGTCACCGGGATCAGCTCACCCTTGGCATCGAAGACCTGCGTCATGCCCAACTTTTTTCCGATCAGTCCCAACATTGGCCCGTCACGAATTGTATCTGCAGATCACTGAAGCTTGATTTCCACATCAACGCCGGCCGCCAAGTCCAGCTTCCCCAGCGCATCGATCGTTTGCTGCGTCGGTTCCAAGATGTCGAGCAGCCGCTTATGGGTGCGGATTTCAAATTGCTCGCGCGACTTCTTGTCGACGTGCGGCGAGCGATTCACGGTGAAGCGCTCGATGTGAGTTGGGAGCGGGATGGGCCCAGCCACGCGACCACCGGTTTGCCGGACCGTCTCGACGATTTCCTTCACGGACTGGTCGAGCAGCCGGTGGTCGTAGGCTTTCAAGCGTATGCGGATCTTGTCGTTCATAAGTACGCGCTTATCGGTGTCTCGGTCGTTGCGTCTCTAGCGTCCGGTTCGGTTCCTCTCGATATACGATAAGCGATCAGGGCTTGGCGTCTCACTTGAGGATCTTGCCGACGACGCCGGCGCCGACGGTCCGGCCGCCCTCGCGGATGGCGAAGCGTAACCCCTCGTCCATCGCGATCGGCGTGATCAGATCGATGGTCACCCGGATGTTGTCCCCCGGCATCACCATCTCCGTGCCCGCCGGCAACGTCACTACCCCGGTCACGTCCGTCGTCCGAAAGTAAAACTGCGGCCGGTACCCTTGGAA
>JBGQHM010000082.1:0-19204 GCA_041497995.1 Binatia bacterium
AGCTCACGGGGTTGCCGATCTGGATGGCGCTTGCCAGCGTCTTCTGCGCTTGTACCGGCGCGAAGGACTCGAAGTTCTTGAGGTAGGCGAGGTAGAGCGGGTTGGCGTTCTGCGCCTGCGCGACGGCAATGCGTGGCAGCTTCTGCGTCAGGCCGAGCTCGCGCATCATCAAGAAGCCCTTCCCGAGAGCACTGACGTTGCCGAGGTTGCCACCGGGGATCACGATCCAATCCGGTACTTCCCAATTGAATTGCTGCACCAACTCGATGGCGACGGTTTTCTGGCCTTCGATGCGCAGGCTGTTCATCGAGTTGGCGAGGTACACGGTGCGTTGCTTGGTGATCTCCTGTACCAGCGCCATGCAGCCGTCGAAGTCGGTGTCGAGGCTGAGGACGAGTGCGCCGTTGGCCAGCGGCTGAACGAGTTGCGCGGGGGATACCTTATCGCGCGGCAGCAGCACGACCGCCGGGATGCCCGCGGCTGCGCAATAGTTGGCAAGGGCGGCCGAGGTATCGCCGGTCGAGGCGCAAGCAATCGCTGCGATGGTCTGCCCCTCGGCGATCATCTGCTTCACGACCGACACCAGGACCGTCATGCCGAGATCCTTGAACGATCCCGTGTGCGAGTTGCCGCACTGCTTCACCCAGAGATCTTCGACGCCGAGCAGCTTCCCGTAGCGGTCTGCCCACAAAAGATTCGTACCCCCCTCGTAGGTCGACACGATGTTCTCGTTGTCGATGAACGGTACCACCCACTCCTTTTTCCCCCAGACCCCCGAGCCGTACGGGAAGGTGTTGCGGCGGTAGCGATCATCAAACAGTTGCATCCACGCGGCGGGGGAGCGCCGCTTGAGGGCCTCGCGGTCGTGGGCCACGTCGAGGAGGTCCCCGCACGTCGGGCATCGGTAGATCACTTCAGTGAGACTGAATCGCGTCGGGCAACCGTTGATGCATTCGAACCATGCGCTGTACTCGCTCATCGTGCACTCCTCAGGTGGCCCGGCGACGCCCGTCGCACGGACCACGTCTCTGTCCCTGTGACGTACGCGGCAGCCGATGTCAACGCCGCCGCCGTGGAGCGCCTCCACGAACGTCGTGTCACGATCGCGGCGGTTTGACATCCACAGCGGAAACGCCCTATGAGCAGCGCCATTCCAGTGAAGGAATCGATGGTCATGCGGCGAGCGAGGTGGCGCTTTCTTGTTGACTAATCGCGCCGAAGAGGCGAAACCATTTCTAACCACGGCGAGCGAATTGTGACTCAACTGAAAGACCGGCGCACGGTAGTTGTTCTTGTAGCTCTGCTCGTCAGCCTGTGGGTTCCTAGGGCCGCTCGCGCTCAGGGAACCGGCGAGTTCCTGTGCAATGGTGGTACGCGTAACGGGCTGGCGTGCGAGTCGGACGACAACTGCGTGCCCAACGGGGTGTGTGTCATCGCCCAAGGCGTGTGCGACGGCGGCGGTGACGACGGCCTCACCTGCGAGTGTCTGAGCGGAACCTGTGCGGCGCAGCCGGTCTGCAGCGCCAGCGCTTCCATGGGCACTTGCGCAGGAGGGATCCTCCCCGGTGAGTGTTGCGACACCAGCTTCAACTGCGCGGACAGTGCGGCGTGTAAGGGAGCGTCGAAGGTTTGCTTGGCCGGTGATAACGGTGGATTCCCCTGTTTGCGCGACAGCCAATGTCCGAATTCTGTGTGTCGCGCGACCCAGAAGTTCTGTGCCGGCACCTGCGGCGGGACGAGCAGCGGGGCGCTGTGCTTGGACGACACAGACTGCACCGGCACTACGACGTGCACGTCAGATTACCAGAGCTTCTCATGCGCGGTCGACGACAACTGCTGCGTGAACCCGCCGTGCAAGGCCGGCATTTGTCAGGGAGCGGTGACGTCGTCCACACCAACGAAGACGCCGACGCGCGGCACCGTGACACCCACTCGCACGCGGACGTTGACGCCAACGCGGTCGGGGACCCCGTCCACGCCAACACCGACGCGTTCCGGTGGCGTGACGGGCACGCCAACCCCTTCGGCGACGCGGACCGGATCGCCGGTTACCAGTGCCCAACTCGTCGCCGCGATCAACGCGACCGCAACGACCGTCTCAGTCGATGACGCCACTGCCTTCCCCAGCTCCGGGACCGTCCTGATCAACAGCGAGCAGATCGCCTATACCGACAAGATCGGAAACACGCTGCTCAACGTCCAACGTGGTGTCAACCATACAACGGCCGCTGCCCATCCGAGCGGGGCGACGGTCATGTTCCTCGCTGCAACGGTGCCCACACCGCCGCGGCCAACACCGACGGACGTGCCGCGCGGTGTGATCTATCGTGTCATCTCGGACGGCGGTGGCTGCGCGTTGCAGGCGGAACCGCATGCAAGTTCCTCATCGCTACCCTTGGTTGCGGGCCTCGCGGTGTGGGTGCTGCGCTGGCGTCGGCGACGATAAACCCCTCGACGCCTCACGGGTCGAAGCTACCACCGGCAATTCGTTCTAGTTCGATCTGCGCTTCGTTGTACGCTTGCACGGCATCAAGGTATTCACGGCGCGCCGCCAGCAATTCCAATTGCGCAGCAATGACCTCCGAGTATGTTGCGTCGCCGTGTTCGAAGAGCCGCCGTTCCATCTGCACGTTGTCCTCGTTTTTCGGAACGACCACGTCCCTGAGTGCCTGCAGGTCGACTGCGGTGACTTCGCAGCTCCGTCGGGCCTCGATGGCCTCCTGCTGGACCGTGCGCTCGAGGCTGTCCAGCGTCAGGCGCTCACGGTCGCGCTCCGCCACCGCTTCGTTCAGCTCTGCGGTCTTCCGCTGAAACACTGGGATGTGGAGGCCAATGTCGCCGCCACTGAGGGTCGCGCCCTCGAAGCGCGACACATTGCCCGACACAGTGAGGTTGGGGATGGCTTCCCGCTGAACGAGCTCGATCTGGGCGTCAGCCTTATCCATCGCATGCCGCTGCGCGGCGAGGTCGGGGCGCTGACCGAGCGCGCGCTCGACTAGGTCGTGTGCGCTCGGGAGGGGCCGCACTTGGATCGTCGGGCTGCCAACGAGTTCGATGTCCTGGTCGAGAGCGAGACCGAGGAGACGTCGAAGGGTCGTCAGTGCATTCTCGCGAGCTTGCTCGGTTGCAGCGATATCGCGGCGGGCGCGGCTTTCCTGGATCTGAGCATTGTTGCGATCGATGCGCTGTGCGTCGGAGGGGTCTTTGGTGCGGGTCAATTGCCGGCTGAACTCTGCCGTTGCTTCCTGGCCTTGTCGGGCGAGATTGGCGCGATCCGCGCTCAGTAGCGCCTGCACGAACGCTGTCTTGACTGCTGCGGCTAGCACGTGTTGGGCGCCCGTTGCCTCCGAGGTGGCCTTCGCGACCTCTTGCGTGGCAATCCCAATGCGTTTGCTTCGCTGCCCTGCGATCTCAAATTCCTGAGAGAGGTACATCCCATAATTGTTGCCAACGCCTGGTTGCGTGGTGGTACCGGCGCCCGCCGAGAGGTACGGGTTGGCAGGCAGCCATGCTTTGCTGCGCTGCAGAGACGCTTGGGCGATTTCAACGGCCTTGCGTGCTGCGGCCACGTCTGGGTGCGCCTGAGCGGCGCGGGACACAGCCTCCTCCATTGTGAGGCGCACGCGATCGGCACGACACGGCGGACCGACACACAGAAGTCCGAGAAGCATTGGAACGAATGCCCGGCGTCTCACTACTTGGAGCATGGCTGTTGAGGACCGAATTGCCGCGCACTGTCTGTCCGAATCCACGCAGAGACGGCGTCGCACATCGCGTCTCCGCTGTCCAGAGCCCGGCCGGTAGACCGGAAAAAAAAGCGAACACTCCGACATCGGAGTGTTCGCTTTCATTGCAAGAGCCTAAGGGGGGGTAGGGGAAAACCCACCCCGTGTTGCTGACGGACGGTCGCTTACTTCTGAGGCTTCTGCGGCTTGTGAGGCTTCTTCACCTTGGGAGCCTTCTCAACCGGAGTGATGCTGACATCCTTCTGCGGCTTGTGGGGCTTCTTCACCTTGGGAGCCTTCTCAACCGGCACAACCGTCACGCCCTTGTGCGGCTTGTGCGGCTTCTGCACCTTGGGTGACTTGATGATGGTCGTGACCTCGATCACCTTCTGGGGCTTGTGCGGCTTATGCGCCTTCGGAGCCACAATGATCGTTGTGACCTCGGTGGTCTTGTGCGGCTTGTGCGGCTTCTGCGCCTGGGGCTGGTTAATGATCGGCGTGACCTCGGTGGTCTTGTGCGGCTTGTGCTGTGCAACAGCCGGGAAGGCCAGGAACAAGCCGGCGGCGGTCGTGCTCACCACCCAACCCATTCGCCTCAACACAGTGCTCATCTCAAACATGTCTCCCCTCCTTGATCGATTCGACCGTCAGATCTGCTTCTGAAAACCCGCTCTAACCTTCGTAGACGTTTGTTACCTCAGGTGCGTTCCCTTTGTCAAGTAGATTCTGCGTGCTCCGCGAAATTTTTTCTCTTGCCCGGAAATGACGCCCAAAGTCCCCTCTGCCTGCATCTCACGTCACCTTCGCTTCTGATACTAGTCAGAAACTTTGTTACCTCAGCCTCGGATGCGTTGTCAAGCAGGAATCTTCTCGCGCACCCCCCGCGCTCCACGGCTCACTTGGCTGACTCGGCCGCATCAATAGCCGGGGATCCCGCGTCGTCTTCCACCCACACGAAATGCGCGCCGCAGTGCAAACACAGTGCGTCGAGATACATGATGCCGCGGACGCTCCCAAGCGGCAAGCGTTGCTGGTGCCGATGCCCTGAGACATCCTGGCAGCGATGGGCCAGCAGACGTCCGCGCCCGCGCACGAGGGTGCGCAACGGTGGTTGCAATGGGGTGAAGGTGATGATCGTCGCCACGATTCAGCCGCGCAGTCGCTCGAGAATGGCGCGCGTCGCCGTGGACTGGTTCAGCGTGTAGAAATGAATACCAGGCGCACCGCGGGCGAGGAGGTCGCGGCACTGTGCAGTGGCGTGATCGATGCCGACTGCGCGCACAGCTTCCTCGTCGTGGCGGACCCGTTCGAGTCGCGACTGTAGCGCCCGTGGAATGGCCGCGCCGCACATTGCCGTGAAGCGCTCGATTTGGGCTAGGTTGGTAATCGGCATGATTCCCGGGATGATCGGCACGCGCACTTCACGCGCCCGTGCGCGTGCGACGAAGGCGAAGTAGTCGGCGTTGTCGAAGAACAACTGCGTGATGACGAAGGCCAGACCGCAGTCGACCTTGCGCTTGAGATGCGTCAGATCCTGTTCCAGGTCGCGACACTCAACGTGACCCTCCGGGTAGCACGCCCCGCCGATGCAGAACTGGAAGCCGCGCTCCCGGATGAATTGCACCAGCTCCGCCGCGAAGCCGAAACCGTTCGCCGTGCGAACGAACGTTCCTTGGTCGCGCGGTGCATCGCCCCGCAGCGCCAAAACGTTTTCGATGCCAGCGGCGGTGAGCAGCTCCAGCACGGCATGGATCTCATCACGATCCGCACCCACGCACGTGAGGTGCGCCATCGCTTCGATCCCAATCTCGTGCTTGATGCGGCGCACCAACTCCACTGTCTTGTCGCGCGTGCTGCCGCCGGCGCCGTAAGTGACGGACACGAAGGAGGGCTGCAGCTCACGTAACCGCTCGATGGTCTGGTAGAGAGTCTGTTCGCCCGCCTCGGTCTTGGGCGGAAAGAACTCGAAGGAGAACACCGGACCGTTGCTGGCGAGCAGATCGTGAATTCGCATGCTATGGCGTACCGTACAAGAAAGCGGGGCATGCGGGCAAATGGTCCTGTTTGCCATTCCTTGGAGGCCGGCTGCGAGGGGAGCGGCTTGCCTCCGAGCGTGGCGTTCGCGCATAGTCGTGACCCGGGAGCGATACATGCAGATTGTGCGGACGGTACTGTGGATAGTGGTGGCGCTGCTCGGCGCGGTCGCGCTGGGTGTCGTGGCCTTTGCGCGCGGCGAATCGATCAGCGTCGTCTGGCTGCTCATCGCGGCCGTTGCGACGTACGCTGTGGCCTTTCGCTTCTACAGTCAGTTCCTCGCAGCGCGCGTGCTCATGCTCGACGACATGCGCCGCACCCCAGCGGAGCGGATCAACGATGGGCGCGACTTCGTGCCGACGAACCGGTGGGTGGTCTTCGGACACCACTTCGCGGCCATCGCCGGGCCCGGGCCGCTGATTGGGCCAACGTTGTGCGCGCAGTTCGGCTACCTCCCCGGGACCCTGTGGATCATCATCGGCGTCGTCCTGGGCGGTGCCGTCCAAGACTTCCTCATTCTCGCCGGCTCCTTGCGCCGCGACGGCAAGTCGCTGGGACAAATGGCGCGCGACGAGATCGGCGTGTTCGGAGGTTTCGCTGCGCTGGGCGGGGTGTTGCTGATTATGGTGATCCTTATGGCCGTGCTCGGCCTGGTCATCGTCAACGCACTCAAAGGGAGTCCGTGGGGGACGTTTACGGTTGGCGCGACGATCCCGATCGCGTTGCTGATGGGTTGGTACATGCGTTTCGTGCGCCCGGCGAAGGTCATCGAAGCAACCGTCTGGGGGCTGGCGCTGGTTCTCGCCGCGGTGGTGGCTGGACGCTGGGTGGGAGAGAGCGCGGCACTGGCGCCGCTCTTCACTTTCAATGCGAAGGCGCTGGCGCTGATGATCATCGCATATGGTTTCGCGGCGTCGGTGTTGCCGGTGTGGCTCCTGTTGGCGCCGCGCGACTACCTGAGTGCCTTCATCAAGATCGGCACCATACTCGCGCTGGCCGCCGGCATCCTGGTGTTCCTGCCGCCGCTTGAGATGCCGCCGCTCACCCGATTCGTCGACGGCACGGGGCCCATCTTCGCAGGCAAGATCTTCCCGTTCGCATTCATTACCATCGCGTGCGGCGCGATTTCCGGCTTCCACGCCTTGGTGGCGTCCGGGACAACACCCAAGCTGCTGCGGCGCGAGTCGGACGCCCGCATGATCGGCTACGGGGCCATGCTGATGGAATCGTTCGTTGCGGTGATGGCGATGATCGCCGCCAGCGTCCTCCAGCCCGGCGTGTACTTCGCCATCAACAGCCCGGCCGGAATCGTCGGGGCGACGCCGGAGCAAGCCACCGCAACGATTTCGAGCTGGGGATTTCCGGTCACGCCTGCAGCAATGCAAGCGCTGGCCGACAATGTCGGCGAACAGAGCCTGCTGGCACGCACTGGCGGCGCCCCATCCCTGGCCGTCGGGATGGCGCACATCTTCGCAAATACGCTCGGCGGCAAGACTGTGATGGCGTTGTGGTACCACTTCGCGATCATGTTCGAGGCCCTGTTCATCCTGACGACGATGGACGCGGGAACCCGGGTCGGCCGCTTCATGCTGCAAGACTTCCTCGGACACGTCTGGGAGCCGCTCGGCCGCACGAGCTGGTATCCCAGCATCCTCGCGACCAGCGCCGGGATGGTCGGTGGCTGGGGATATTTCCTGTACCAGGGCGTCGTCGATCCGCTCGGCGGCATCAACAGCTTGTGGCCGCTCTTCGGCATCTCCAATCAGTTACTCGCGGCGATTGCGCTGTCGGTGGCTACAACGCTGATCATCAAGTCTGACCGGGCCCGGTACGCATGGACAACGCTGCTGCCGCTCACGTGGTTGCTGTCGGTGACGCTGACCGCTGGGTATCAGAAGATCTTCAGTGTGGACGGGCGCATCGGGTTCCTGACGCACGCCAGCGCGTTACAGCGCCGTGTCGCCAGCGGAGAGATCCCGGCCGCCAAGCTCGCCGAGACACACTCTGCAATCTTCAACGACCGGCTCGACGCGGTGGTGACCGGCCTGTTCATGGTACTCGTAGTCGTCATCGTGGTGGATTCCTTACGTGAGTGGTACCGGGTACTGAACGCCGGCCGCGGTAGGGCGGTGGCCGCAGGGATGACAGCGACCGCATGACTGCTAGGATACGCGCATGCCTGTCGCGAGCCGTCGCACACCTACGCGCGGCACTCCGCGGATTGGCAGGGGAGGATGAATACGAGCGGCACGTGCGCGAGTGCGCGGACAGGGCGCAGCAACCACTCGATCGCGGGCGTTACTTTGCCCAGCGATTGGAGGACCGCTACCGGTCGGCATCGCGCTGCTGCTGACACCGTCACCCCACACAAGACTACAATTCTGATCTCCAGTTGCACGTTTTGCTTTCCCGCCGTATGACGGAGACCCCCACGCAGCCCGGGCACATCGGCCGGCGGGGGGGAGTCAGCGGAGGAGGGGCGGAAGGGGGTTCATGCCAAAGACAATGCTCATCAACGTTACCCATGCGGAAGAGAGCCGTGTGGGTATCATCGCGGACGGGGTGTTGGCCTCGTTCGAGATCGAAACGTTCAGCCGGGAGCACCTGAAGGGGAATATCTACAAGGGGGTCGTCCACCGCATCCACCCTGCGCTTGAAGCAGCGTTCGTCGACATTGGCGCTGATCGCGACGCCTTTCTCCCGCTCGACGAGATCTGTTTTCGCAACCTGCCTACGCCGCCCCCGCGCGACGCGGGCGATGGTGCCGACGGACGCCGTCGCCCGCGGATCAAGGAAGTGCTCAAGCCCGGCGAAGAGGTTCTCGTCCAGATCGTCAAGGAAGAGTTCGCCAGCAAGCCGCCGACCCTGAGCACGTTCTACTCATTGCCCGGTCGTTACTTGGTCCTTTTGCCGGGCTCAGATGACGCGGGGATCTCGAGGCGCATCGAAGGCACAGAACGGACGCGCATCCGCGAGCTCATCGAGAAGCTCCAGCCGCCGCCAGGATTTGGCATCATCGTGCGGACCGCGGCCGGCTTCGATGAGGGGTCGCGTGAGCTGCATCGCGACCTGTCGTACTTGCTGCGTTTGTGGGAGACCATCAAGCAAGCCGCCGCTACGAAGCGCGCGCCGGCGTTGATCTATCGCGAGCACGACCTGGTGCTGCGCAACATCCGCGACTACTTCACCCCCGACATCGACGAGATTTACATCGACAACGAGGACGTGTGTCAGCGTGCCCGCGAGTTTTTGCGCGACGTGATGCCCGGGAAGGAGCACGTGCTGCACCTCTACCAGGGTGACCAGCCGATCTTCTCACACTTCAACGTCGAGTCGCAGATCGAATCGATTTACAAACGTCGGGTCCCCCTACCGTCCGGCGGCAGCATCGTCGTCGACGGTACAGAGGCGTTGACCGCGATAGACGTCAACTCCGGCCGCTCCATTCGCGGCGCCAACCAGGAAGAGACCGCCGTTCGCACCAACGTCGAAGCGGCTACGGAGATCGCGCGGCAGCTGCGCCTGCGCGATCTCGGCGGACTGATCGTGATCGACTTCATCGACATGCGCAACGCGCAACACGTTTCAGAGGTGGAGAAGACGCTGCGCGACGCGATGCGCCAGGACAAAGCGCGCCGCGACATTGGACGCATCTCGCACTTCGGCTTGCTCGAGGTCTCGCGACAGCGGCTGCGACCGGCGGCAGCCGCCACCTCGTACACTGCCTGCCCGATGTGCGAAGGGCACGGACTCGTGCGTACGACCGAATCGGCCGCCCTGGTGGCGCTGCGCAAGATTCATAACCGCATCGCACAGGGTGACGTGACGACACTGCGCGTGTCGCTGCCTCCCGAGGTTGCCATCTACTTGCTGAACCAGAAGCGTGACGATCTTGCCCAGCTGGAGCGCCGCTACGCGACGCGGATCCAAGTCGTGCTCAACGCGGCACTGATGCCCCATCAGTCGGAGTTCGAGGCTAAGACGCGCGTTGAGGCGGGCCTGCCCGAAGTGCCACAGATCCGGTTGGGAGGCGTGACCGTGTCGGTGCCCGCCCCCGAAGCCGTCGCGACAGGCAACGGTGATGCGGCACCGGGCGCGAGCCCTTCGGCAGAAGCCGGCGCAGCCAGCCCTGACGGCACTGCCTCGGGCAAACGGCGTCGACGCCGCCGAGGCCGACGCCGCGGAAGGGGACGCCAAGCCGCAGCGGCCATTGGCGAGGCTCTCACGGCGCTCGCTGCGGGCACGTCCCTCGCCCCAAGTGGCGAGGAGCACGCTGTTGGCGCGTCCCGCGAGCCGCAGCTCGTCGGGGGCTCGGATGACACGGCGCCGGAGGTTCACGCCCGGCCCGTTGAAGACCTGCCAGCCGCGGCCCCCGAAGCGACGCTCCAGACAACGCCGGTACCGATCGGAGACGAGACACCGGCCCGCAAGACAACGGCGCGGCGAGCCCGCGGCGGCCGGAGACGTGGGGCTGGAAAGGCCGGAACGCAGACCCGTGGCCGCAAGAAGGCCTCCGGCGATGGGAGCACTGCCCGCACCGCTCCCGCCACAGCGACCAAACCTAAGCCGCGCAAAGCTGCGGAGGCGCGGAAGACAACACCTGTCCGCCGCTCACGAAGCAAGAGCGCGCCGCCGACGGAGGCGCGCCGAGTAAGTCCTGAGTAGAACGTCCGTGTAGGCCTGAGCGAACTGGGACGGTGACCGCGACGGTCGCTTTGGATGCTTGGATGCCACATTTCTGAATTGACGGAACTCCGCAGATCGTGTTAGGAGTCACTCATAGCTGGGGTGACTTCGAGGCGCTTGCAGACGTTCGGTTTTTCCTCTGAAACGGGGCGGAGGGAGAAGCGGGTACGTGAAAGGTGAGGGTATGGTGCGATCACTGGTCGCGGCGGTGGGAATGGTTACGCTATTGGGTACCGCAAGTTACGGCCAACCCGCCGAGTTGAACTTGCCGCCACATCCTACGTTACCCGAATGTGAGCGCACCGACCCAACGCTGATACTGCCCGACTTGGTTCCGGAAGTTCCGAGCGCCGTGCAAACGATTTCTCGCGGCACTTTCCGAGAAATGGACTTCACGAGTTCAGTCGGAAACATCGGCCCAGGCCCGCTCATCCTGGAGGGGGTTACCATCTCTGATGCGAGCGGTGTGCACACCGTAGCCTACCAGCACATTGACCGAACAGATGGCTCGCAGTGTGCCCACACGGGGGGGCTCTTCGTCTACCATCCGCAGCACGCGCACTGGCACTTTGATCGCTTCATCGGCTACGAGCTGCGCAGCGATGATCCGTACACCGGTCCGTTGGCGACGGTCGGCGAAAAGATGTCTTTCTGCTTGCTCGACATTCAGGCGGTGCACGGATTCAATCCGCTGCAGTTCCCGCGTCAAGTGATGACCCAGACGTGCAACAGTGCCGAAGGCATCGTGGGTATCTCGGTCGGTTGGGAAGACGTCTACGAGCGCTTCCTGCCAGGCCAAAATATCAACCTCGATGTCGACTCGGAGCATCAGGTTCAGGTCGGGTCTTATTTCTTGGTCAATCACGTAAACCCCGACGGCAAGATTTGGGAATCGAATCTCAGCAACAATACGAGCTTTGCGACAGTGCGAGTGTCCCTGTCACCGAAGGTATTGCAGGGGCCAGTCGCGACTCCAGGGCCCTCACCCACACCTGCGGGCCCGGCGCAGAATCCGCAGCGCCCGCATCTCCGCCCCGGACGGGTCCGTCCGACACGCGTGCCGAGAGACCCTCGCCCAGGTAGCGAAGCGACGCCTACCCGTACGCGACCAGGGGACATCGCAGCGACGCCGACGCGTACGCGCCCGGTCGAAGCGGCTCCCACTCCCACGGCGGTGCAGAGTACCGGGGGCAGTGTCGGACAGCACCAGCCGCACACGCCGGGTGGTGCCAATCCACCGGCGGTACGACCGCAGCGTCCAACGCGTGCGCCGCGTCCGGGTTCGGGAAGTGCTGACCCGACGCCGACGCCGAATGGTGCGCTGCCGGTAGCTGGCTGCGAGAACGCCTGCGCGTACGACCTGTCACAGCTCAAGGTCACGTGGTACGACCGGCTCGGATTGACGTTCCAGGGCTTCATCAATGCAGGAGGGGCGGGATGCCAGCCGTTGCATCCGGACCCCGGCGCGTCCGGAATGTTCTCTATGGTGAACTGGCTGAACGCACGCAAGCAGGATCTCGGATTTGACCACAGCGCCAGCTTCGTGTTGGGCGATGGAGGCGAGGGAGCAACGTCCGATGGCGGTGATCTCATCGTCACGCCGAAGAGCAGCGGTTACGCTTTCACGTACACGGCGGACCTGCCTCCGCCGTCTCACACATCCGATGGCTTCGAGGGGACGCCGGTCGTATTCGATTCGTGTCTCACTCTTGGCAATCAAGCGGTGAAGATCCGACTAGTCTGTCAGTCACATAGCCAGGGCTTGCTCTGCCATAAGTGACGAGGGTCCAGCAGACGTGAAGAGCGGACGCCGCGGGACGATGCGCCGACTGCTGCTGATACTCGCTGCCGTACTGTGCGCGGCGTGGCCGGGCTCGAACCGATCTCTGGGCGGGGCTGCGATAGTGCTGGCACAGGTTGTATCACCCACGGCAACCCCGCTCAGCCCGCGTGCGCGCCCCGTCCGTATAAGGCCGACCCGCCCGCCACGGCTCCGGCCACCGCGCGGTAGTCTGTCTTCGCCCACCCCGACGCCCACCGGCACTCCAGGGGTGCGGTTTACACCGACGGCGACCCCGCCACCCGCAACGGATTGCGAACACGGGTGTTCGTACACGATCTCGCAGATGCGCCTTCTTTGGTACGGAGGGATAAACTTCTCCGCGGTCATCAAGCGCGGCGGCTGCGCGCCGCTTACGCCCGATCCGGGCGAAACCGGTACGGTGCAGATGACGAAGTTCGTTACCGCACACCACCACGATACGGGGCACGACCACGTCGCGAGTTTTGTCATGGGCGACCATGGCGTCGGTACAACCTCGTCGAACGGCACGGTGCAGCTCGCGCGTGTGGTCGATTCCTACACCTTCTCGTATAGTGCGCCGGTGTCGGCGTTCGCCAGCATTCGTGACGGCGCGAACTTCCCGGTCGCATTCAATATGTGCCTGACTATCGGAAACCAGGCCGTCAGGATGCATCTGGTGTGTCAGGGCAAGAGTCAAGGCATGCTCTGTCACAAGGGTTGAGCCCGGGGCTTGCCGGACATCCCGCTTCCTTCACGCGGTCCACACTCACCTTGCTTGTCGTGTCC
Organism: Binatia bacterium; assembly: GCA_041497995.1. GTDB lineage: Bacteria > Desulfobacterota > Binatia > HRBIN30 > HRBIN30 > DATKMS01. The sequence continues at coordinate 13,036 of JBGQHM010000082.1, forward strand.
ACGCGTCTAGCCTGACGCACGCGGCGCAAAAGCAGGAATGCTTCGAAGAAGACCGCTCACGCTGCGGCGACGGCTGCGATGCTGTGTGCAGCCATGAAGTGACGGCGTAGAAATGCAGGAGACGTAGTGTCGGGTGTGGCGATTCGCCGCGTTGACAGCCGGACGGGGGCTGCGTATGCCTTTCGAGACATGGTTCGGAGAGCGTGTATACTGATCCGCAGCCTCGCGATCGCCGTGGTTGCCAGTCTGGTCGGCGCCCCGCTGGCGGGTCCACTGAGTCTGGCCAGCCGCTGCGTCTCTGCCTGTCCTATGCACGCCGCGCACAAGCCTCATTGCCACGAGGCCGCCGGTCCGAAGGGAGCACGCCCGCATGCGGTAGGCGGCGGTGATTGTGGCGGCGCAGCAATTGCCCCCCCGGGCTGCAGTTGCGGGCACCAGCTCCCGACTGGGTTCACACCGCGCGCGGTGCTGAACGTTTCGGCTATCAGCTGGGCCGTCCCTGTGCGGGCGGCCAACCGCAGCGCGATCCCGTGGGAACAGGGGCGCGCGGCCGATCCACCCGATCTACCACCGCCCATCCTCTACGTCTGACACCAACATCCAATTGGTGCAGCGCCCGGCGGGCGCGTCGCCTCGGTTCGCGAGCTGTGGCGCCGGCCACGGGCGCGGTGTGACGTATTGGGAGCGAACAGTGAACGTACAAGACATGCCGCGTCGCGTGTACGCACGCCGCGGCACCGTCCTCGGATGTGTCCTCCTAGCCGCGAGCTTGCTTGGCACGACGCAGGTTGGGCATGCGTGCGATGTCTGCGCGATCTATACGGCAACCGAGATGCGCGAGAGCCGGGCCGGCGTGTTTGCCGGCATGGCTGAGCAGTACACCACGTACGACACCTTGCAGAACAACGGCCACGAGGTACCCAACCCGGCAGGCGAACGATTGAACAGCTCAATCACCCAGTTCATCGGCGGGTACACGTTCACTCCATGGCTCGCTGCGCAGGTCAATCTGCCGCTCATCGTTCGGGACTATCGGCGTCAGGAAGCGCAAGGCGTGGTGAACGGCAATGAGACGGGTGTCGGAGATATGTCCGTTGTGGCCACTGGATTTCCCTTCGGCAACGTGACCGAGACCACCGTGATGCGCTGGTCGGTCATGGGTGGCCTCAAGCTGCCAACAGGCAGCCCGCGGCGCCTCAAGGAAGAACTGGCGACATCGCAACCGGACTCGGGAATACCCGATCCCTTCAACGGACACCCCGTGCCCAAGGCGATCAAGTACCACAATACCGGAAGCGGGAGTGTGCAGAGCGGCGTCCACGGGCACGACCTGGCGCTGGGATCTGGCTCGACCGATGTGGTGCTGGGAACGCAGCTCTTCGGCAGCTGGCAACGTCTCTACCTCACGGGAGCGGCGCAGTACGTCATTCGCACCGAAGGTTCGTTTGGGTACGAGTATGCGAACGACCTGACCTGGAGCGGAGGGCCGGGTGTGTTCGGTGTACTGGAGCACGACTATACAATGGCTCTACAAGCGACAATTTCGGGCGAGTCGAAGGGCAAGGATACGTTGAACGGAATGGCGGAAGCGGACACCGCCCGCACCGGCGTCTACGCGGGTCCGGAGTTCGTGTTTACGTGGGGCACATCGGTGGCGGCGAATCTAGGCATCGACATCTCGGTTGTGCAGAACAACGCGGCGCTACAGATCGTACCCGACTATCGGTTCCGTGGCGGCGTGATCGGGCGGTTCTGAGGGGTTATGCGACGCGCGATCGGTAGCGTTCTTCTCGCCTGCCTGTTTCTTCTCCTGAGTGGCCGTAGCGCCTTGGCTGGCGGGGTGCGTGTGGGCGATGGACTGCCCGCCGTGACACTCTTCGATTGGCAGGGTGGTGCCGTCGATCTGGCGGCGCTGCGGCCCCGCGTGATGATCGTCGACTTCTGGGCGAGCTGGTGTCTGCCGTGCCGCGAGGCGCTGCCCGAGCTCAACGCCATCGGCCAACGCCATGCAGCGGCTGGCCTGCAGGTGGTTGCCGTCAACATCGACAAGGCACGGGCCGCCGCTGAGACATTCCTCCAGTCGCGTGTTCCCACGCCAGCGATGACGCTGCTGCATGATCCGACCGGTGCAGCCCTGGCGCGTTACGGCGCAGCTGGCATGCCGGCGCTGTACGTCGTGGACCAGCGCGGCGTGGTGCGTTTGGTCGAGTCAGGCTTCACGGTGGAGAAGCTCCGCAGCGTAGAGCAACTCGTCGCCAGGCTGCTTGCCGACAGCGAGGCCCCATGACCGATACATCGATCGCGTGCTCGCCGATCACTTTCTGGGTCCGTTTCCGTCGGGGACCGCTCACTGCCTCCGGATGGTGGCACGCAAGACGCAGCGCTGCGTACAGGAGGTCCTGGGCCTGCAGCACGCGTGCATGGATGCGGAGCTCACTGGACAACCTATGCGACGAGACGCCGCGCGCTCAGCGCATCGCCGCCGCCAAGCTTGCGGCGCGCGCTGTGGTGACCACAGACTGCACAACCGGGCAGTGAACGCGGCGCGGGCTCTAATGACCCGCGTGCATGGCGTGCGCCGCGTGCGAGGCGCCGCAACCGAGCTGCGGCGGCACGGCGAGATCCGTGGAGGTTGACCGCCCCTTGGTGTCCAGTGCCGGTAAGGCCAAGGCGGCCGTTCCGCCGCCGTTGGCAAGTGCCAGGGCAGTGGTGTCCACGTAGTAGCTCCCGATGAGGATGAACATTTCGTTCTCGGTGCTCTCGCCGCCGGTGAGCGGACAGGCGTCACACAAACCGTCGTTGGCACCCGGGGCGGTATCGCAGGTGCGGTCGTCGTCCGTGCCCCGGCATCGCGTCCCGATCTTGCCGGCCGCACAGGCCACGGGCGTGCAGATACCAATCGTGTTCTGCGCACTCTGCGGCAAGCGCGAGCGCCGCGTCACCGTGGTGGGGTCGGGCGAGCCGTCGGGCGCCATGCCGTTGTTGTAGAACGAGCAGAAGTGCAGCGTGCGCTGCTTCGGAAGAGCGGAGTCGAAGGCCAAGGGTGGATTGAAGGGTAGGGAGAGTGGATCATTGTAGACGAAGCTCTCGTAGATCAGCTTGCCGCTGGGGTCGGCGACCGTGAAGTGCTTGCCGTGCTTGTGGGTGTGCGACGACAAGTTGAACAGGCGCGCACCTTGCGGCAGGACATAGTCGTTGCATAGCGTCTGGGTTTTGTAGGGCGCAGCGTTGGCCCCAAAGATCCGGGAGGTGTCGAAAATCGACCCGATCGGGAACTTCGAATTGCGGGCATAGGAGTAGTTGAGTCGTGCGTGCATCGTGGTGTCTTTGTCGGTGAGATTGAAGGCGTGTGAGTTCCAGTAGAGGATGCCCTTCATCGGGATCTGCGCAAACACGCCGTCGACGAACTCGGTCGTGGCTTGGGCCTTCTGTGCGCCGCCGATGGCGTAGTAGCTCTGCCCGCCCGCGCCGGGGCCAAACCCGATGCACGCGAACGACTGCTTGATCTCACTGGTGCAGATGCCACTGCCGCACGACGTCAGATCCGTCGGCTCGCAGGACTGCCCGCTCTTGTCGCCACCGTTGCACGTCCACGCACCAAACGACGGGTCGTGAATGTCATCGGCCGAGCCGATGTAGCGATTAAGAATCAAGTGGTGGCTCGACGGATCCTGTCGAAGGTCGTTGGCGGAAAAACGGAACATGGTGCCGCTTGGATCTTGGAACTCCTTCGGTACTTGCGCGCTGATGTCGTAGTAGGTGGCAAAGCAGAGCTCGTGCTCGCTGTGCGCTTCGAGGTGCCAATCCGGCATCACGAACTGGAAACCAACGTCCGCAGGAGGCGGATCGAGCGGCTTGATGGTCAGGGGTTCGGCCGGCGGCAGGCAGGCATTGAGCAGGCTCTCAGTGCCGGGCACCGTGCCCGTTTGCGGCGCGCCGGTGTAGATCCACAAGCGCAGTGCCTCGAGCTCGTCGGCGCTCAGCGCCGGCAGATTGTTGGGCATCGGCGCACCCGCAACTTGGACGCCCACCGGCAATTTGTCCGGTGCCGTCTTTGCCGCCAGCTTCAGCCATAGAAAACTGCGCGTCTGGTCACCGGGCTGTACGCGAGGAAACTCGCTCGCGGAGGAAGGCACTTCGATGAGGTTCTGATAGGCGGCGTCAGGCGTGAGCTGGAGCCCACCCTGCTTCGCGCTACCGTGACAGAGCTCGGTGGTGCAGCCATGCGCCTCGAAGATCGACTTCTGAATCCCCTCGAACGTGCTCTTGAAGGCGGTGGCTTCGGCGTTGCATTGGCACATCAGCAACAGACTGTCGGCGTCACGGCGTCCGTCGCTGGTGGTGACTTGCGCCCGGATGCGGCGTTGGCCGCGCGTCGCGCCGTTGGGGCCCGAACGCAGCGGGATGGTCACCGTGGTGTGCTCGCAGGTGCGTTCCGTCGTCGGGAGGTGTGTTTGCAGGGCGCTCTCCAGGGGTGCGACGTCCGCATCGTGCGCGAGACTTTGGATTCTGAAGCTGTTGATCGGCTCCGGCGCGCATGCATCGGTGGCCGTGTCGTCCACGCAAGCGGTCAGTGTGAAGGCACAATTGCCCGACGGGTCGGGTGTGCCGGAGATCATGCGTCCGCCGCGGCTGACGGTGGCGTTGCTCCCGGAGGCTGAGAGTGTCACCAAGCATTCCGGCGTATCCTGCGCCACTAGGGCCGTGGGCAGCAACCCCGCGATCGCGCTGGCAACCAGCAGTACTCGCATGTGGGACATTGGCTCCTCCTGCTCGGCGAACTGTAGTGAAGCTCTTACAGCATGCGGCTGCAGCGCTGACGTGTCAACGTCGCCTCTGGATGAACGGTCGTTTTGAGCGCCTGGCCGCCCGCCAATCCAAGCCGTGGCGACGCTCGTAGGATGGAGCGTGGACCGCGTGACCGTCGATGCTGGAATGTGGTAGTGGCCGGGCACCATGAAGCCGTGGCGCGCGCGCTTCTCACGGTTCACGCCCCTGGCGGCGTTGCTCTTCGCTTGGGGCGGCGCCCTGCCGCGTCCCGGGCTGATCTTCCACGAGCACGCAGGCGGCGACCACGTCCACGTTCATGGAGACGAGCTGGCCGGCGAGGAGAGCGAGTCGGTAGACCAGCGCGACCACGATCACCACCACGACCATCACCAGGATCACGGTGCGACCGCCGATCGCCCGGACGCAGCTTTCTTCGAGGCGCCCGACGGCGTTCACTTGGGGCACTGGCATTCCCAGCACCCATTTCACCGTGTCGTTGCCCCGGCTCTTTCAACGCTTGCCAATGTGTTCAACCTGGTAGGCGCGGCGCCGGAGGTCCAAGTTGAGGTCCTCACCGCGTCGCTCCTGGCTCATCGCGCGCGCGCACCGCCTGCTGCAACACTCGTCTGAAGGGCAGTTCCGACAGGTCAATCAACCAACCGAGGGGCGCGGCCACCGTGCTCATCAGCGCTGTGCTGCGTCTCCGGCTGCCAGAGGGGTGCGGTCATGCAAAGGGGCAGGGTGGCGCGCTACGCCGTCGCGGTGGCACTGGTGTGCAGTCCTGGCGTGCGGGCGGCGGAACCCGACCAGCTAACGCAAACAGCGGCTGAGGCGGAGGTGCAGCAAGCGCCGCGCAAGGGTGAGCAAGCAAAGACAGCTAAGGCAACCGAGTTGGACGAACTGGTCGTGGAGGCCAAGAAGCCGCTGTCGTCGGCCTCATCCGATGAGGTGCGCGAGAAGGACTACGCAGTGCGCCCGCACGACACGATGATCGAGCTCCTGAACAACATCCCCGGGCTGGTGGCGGCGCAACACCAGGGGGGCGGCAAGGCGCCGCAGTGGCTGATCCGCGGCTTCGACGCTGACCACGGCACCGACTTCGCGGTGTACCTCGACAACATGCCGGTCAACCTGCCGACGCATGCGCACGGCCAAGGCTACGCCGATGTAAATTTCATCATCCCGGAGACCCTTGAGCGCTTTCAACTGTACAAGGGACCGTACTTCACGCAGTTCGGCGACTTTGCCAACGCCGGCGCGCTGAACTTCGTCACCAAGGAGGAGTTCAAGGAGAACTTTGCGTTTGCCGAGGGTGGGTCGTTTGATACGCAGCGCTACGTGGTCGGTGCATCACCGAAATTGTCGTGGGCGAAGACGCTGCTCGCGGGGCAGGTGTACT
>JBGQHM010000083.1:0-19031 GCA_041497995.1 Binatia bacterium
GCTGAGAGGCGGGCGCGGAGGTGTGCTTGACTCCACCCACGAAAGCACTAGAGTACGAGCGTCCTGAACCTCACTCCTGCGGACTCCACAGAAGCTGGCAGCCACCGACATCTCCGAGCAGGCGAGGCGGGTAAACGGACTCAGAGTATATGAACGGTGTTGACGTTGCGCTTGTTGTCGTGCTGGCCGCCTGCGCTCTGCGCGGGTGGTGGCGGGGCTTCTTCCGGGAGTGCTTCGGATTGCTCGCGCTCATCGTAGGTGTCGCCGCGGCGCTGCGTTTCACTGCGGGTGGCGAGGCTGCGTTGCAGCCCCATTTGCGTTTGCCTTCCCCGGTTGGAGCCGGCGTCGCATTCGTTGTCATCTTCGTCGTCGTCCACGGGCTCATGAACGCTGCGGGGGTACTCCTTAGCCGTCTGACGCAGACGGGAGCCTCGGGCGCGATCAACGGCGCCGGCGGCGCGGTGCTCGGCGCCGGCAAGGGTGCCGTCGTCGTTGCCTTCCTGCTGCTCTTCCTGCACCTGTTTCCCCTGGTGTCCACGTTGGATCCCCACGTCATGGGCTCAGCCATCGGGCGCCCGCTGGTCGGCGCCGCGAGCAGCGCCATCCGAATCGGGACACCAACCGATTCGGCGAGTCGTACCTAGGAACGAGCGAATGGCCGGCAAGATTCCCGACGACACCCTGCAGGCCATTCGCGAACGCGCCAGTATCGTCGAGATAGTTTCCGGTTATGTCACGCTGAAGAAGGCCGGCCGGAACCACATCGGCCTGTGCCCATTCCATTCGGAGAAGACCCCGTCTTTTACAGTGAACGACGAGCGCGGGCTGTTCCACTGCTTTGGCTGTGGCGCCGGCGGCACGGTGTTCACCTTCCTGATGCGCGCCGATCGGATCGAGTTCCCTGAGGCGGTGGAAATGCTCGCGCGCCGGGTTGGTGTCGCGCTGCCGCGGAGTTCAGAGAGAGAGCCGGGCGGCGATCAGCGCGAAGAACTGATCGAGCTCAACGACATCGCGCAACGCTGCTACCGCGAGGCCCTGCAGTCCGTGAGAGGCGCGGTGGCACGCCAGTACCTGGAGAAACGTGGGCTGCGCGCGGCGACCATCGAACACTACGGAGTGGGCTTCTGTCCACCGAACGGGTCCGGCTTGATCCGTACGCTAGCCGGGAAGGCCCCGAAGATTCAGCAAGCGCTCGGGCTGGGACTCATCGGACGGCGCACCGACGGGAGCGTGTACGATCGCCTCTGGGGGCGTGTGACGTTCCCCATCCGTCACGGACGCGGTCACATTCTGGGGTTCGGTGGCCGCACACTCGGCGCGGACCATCCCAAGTATCTCAACTCGCCGGAATCAGCCTTGTTCCACAAGGGGCAGGTGCTGTACGGACTCTTCGAAGCGCGAGCTGCCATCCGCGATGCGGAGCGGGTCGTCCTCGTCGAGGGCTACCTGGATGCGCTTGCGCTGGTCGAGGCGGGCATCGGCTATGCTGTTGCCAGCCTTGGAACGGCGCTCAGCGCTGCTCAACTGCGGTTGGCGCGCCGCTTCGCGCCGGAAGTCGTCGTCTTCTTCGACGGCGACCGCGCCGGTCAAGACGCGGCTGTTCGCAGCTTCGGATTGTGCGCCGAAGCCGGGATCTGGGGCCTGGGTGCCTTCCTACCGGAGGGGTTTGACCCAGATACGTATGTGCGCGCAAAAGGCCAGGGAGCCGTGCTCTCCTTGCTGGAGAAAGCGACGCCGCTGGCAGACTTCTTCATCCGCCAAATCGACCCGGGGCCGCAGGGAACCGTGCCGCAGCGCGCCCGTGCCGTCGAGCGGGTTGGTCAGGTCATCGCTCAGTTCCAGGATCCGCTCTTCAGTCTCCTGGCCAGACAAGCGGCGCAGCAGTTGCGCGTCGACGAGTCCGTCTTCCGCGAGATGCGGTCGGCCGCAGGGACGCTGCGTACCCTACCGTCGCAGCCTGAGGCAGCGCCGACGACGGTAACCCGTTTGCCTCCAGAAGAAGCCACGCTCCTTGAAGCGATGGCACTGGATCGCGACGTTGCGACGCTGGTGAGTCATCGCGGCACCCTCGACGCCTTTCGTATCGCCACCCTTGCTGAAGCGGGGCGCGCCGTGATTGGCGCATGGGAGAGAGATCACAGTAGCATCGCGGCGTTGGAACAGTTGCCCGCGCGCATCGCCGAGCGCGTGACTGCTGGCTTGCTAGGTGAGGGACCGATTGCGACCGCAGACCGGCTACAGGTTGCGCACGACTGCATCGAGAAGATCGAACGGCAAAGCCGGCGCTTGCAGGCCCGCGAAGCCCTGGCACGATCAGTCGATGCTGAACAGCGTGGAGATGAAACGGCACGTCGAGAGCAGCTCAAGCGGCACAATGAGTTACTGCGAGGCGAGGAGACTGAACGTGGCTGAGCTGACCGGTCCGGGCGGCGTGAAATCGAAGGTCCGACTCAAGATCGTGACGCGCTCGCAGGGACTTCACGGATATCGGGCGCTCGCGTTCGAGCCTTCTGCTTTACCCGCACCGGTGTTCGGAAGCGACGCTGCTGCAGCGCTGGTGGAGGGATGTGGGGCGAAGTCAGGTATTGCGGGCGATGACGGGTGCTTGATTTCTTCTCCCGATGCTGTCATCAGCAGAAGACTGCGGGAGCAGACAAGGATCGTACTGGCGACGCTCACGCGGCGTGAGCAGTTGGTGCTCCGGCTGCGTTTTGGGATCACCCAGACAGGCGATCAACCGCTGGAGAAGATTGATGACGTGCTGACGCCCAGCCAAATGGCTTTCATCGAGGCGACGGCTCTCCGTAAGCTCCGTCACCCGAGCCAAGGTGTCCGTCTGAGAAGTGTCGATCGGAGATGAATACCACTGACGGGCCCATAGCTCAGACTGGTCAGAGCCGCCGGCTCATAACCGGTAGGTCCCAGGTTCGAATCCTGGTGGGCCCACTGCATTTGAGGAGTGCAAAGACAATTCGTGGATAATACAGCGGAGACATCTATCGATCGATTGGCGGCGTTGCAGGAGCTCGATCGCCAACTACGCGAAAAAACCGAACAGGTGCGCGCCTCCGAGGGCGAAGTCGCAGAGCTCGAGAGTCAACTGACCCAGCAGCGCGAGGTGACCCGCCAGGCCCGCGAAGTGCGGGATGTGTCCGACGCCCGCCGCGCTGAGCTAGATGCGCAGCTCGACGCCGAAGAAGCCAAGATGACGGATCGGCGCATGCGTCTGAACCGCGTGCGTAACGAGAAAGAGCTCCAGGCTCTACGCCACGAGATCGAAGTCAGTAAGGAAGCGAAGCAGCAGACGGAAGAGGAGTTGCTCGGCGTTATGGAATCGCTGGAGTCGTTGGTCGCACTTGCAGCGGAAGCGGAGCAACGTCTGGCGGAGTTGGAGGCCGCGGCGGCTGCGAAGATCAGCGAGCGGCGGACCGGTATGGGGCAGTTGTTGAAGGATGTTGCCCGCGAACGTGAGGTCCGCGATCGCATGGCAAGCGCGCTCGACGCGAGCCTGCGGCGAAAGTATGAACAAATCTTTGAGCGGCGCGGTGGGACAGCCGTGGTTGAGGTGCGCAACGGTACCTGCCAGGGATGTCACATGAACCTCCCGCCCCAGCTGTTCAACGAGCTGCAACGGACTCGCGATGTCCGCATGTGTCCGAACTGCCACCGCATCTTGTTCTGGCGAGCCGAACGTCTAGAACCAGCGGACACACCGCGCTAGACTGAGAGTGGGCTGAAGGTGGTTGGGCGGTCGCTCGTACCGCGTTACATTGGCGCGGGCGAGAGGAAAGTCCGGACTCCACAGGGCAAGGTGGCCGCTAACGGCGGCCCCGAGTGATCGGGGGAAAGTGCCACAGAAAAAAGACGGCCTCTCGGCACCGCCGAGGGGAGTCGGTGAAAAGATGAGCGCGCCTCATCCACGGGTCCGGTGACGGATTCGTGCGGCAAACCCCACCTGGAGCAAGACCGAAAAGAGGGGTGCGCGGCCCGCGTTCCCTCGGGTGTGTCGCATCAGCCGGTCGGCAACGGCCGGCGCAGAGGAATGACCGCACGCTTCGCTTATTGAGCGCGGCGACAGAATCCGGCTTATAGACCACCTTCGGCCCATCTTGTTAGTTTTCTGATCTCCTGAAAGTTTTTTCTTGACAGCATCTACAAGCCCGCTTATAGTCCGGGGCCGTGGTGGGGAGGAGTGGGGTATGATGGGGTAGGAGGCCATTCAGGGCCATCAGGTGGGCTATGTTTCGGGGGAAATTCGAGCACACGATTGATGACAAGGGACGCATCAGTGTCCCCGCTCGCTTCCGCGAAATCCTTCAGGCAACCAACGACGATCGGGTCGTCATAACCAATTTCACCATGTCTTCTACACGTTGCCTGGACGTGTATCCCCATGCGGCGTGGGTGAGGCTGGAGGAACAGCTACGTGAGAAACCACAGTTCGACCAGCGCGTCATGCGATTCCAGAACTTCTACTTTGCTAACGCGCACGAGTGCGCGCTCGATAAGCAGGGGCGCATTCTTCTGCCCCCGACGCTGCGCGACTACGCCGGACTGAAGAAGGACGCCGTGTTTACCTCCGCGCTCGACAAGTTTCGCATCTGGGACAAGGAACAATGGGACCGAGTTTTCGGTGAGGCAGAGCAGCGCTTCATCGAGCAACCGGAAGACTTCAGCGAATTGGGGATATGAGCCATGGTGCCGCTATCCTTGGGACGGAGTTCACCTCGGAGTAGCGAAGCGCGCGACCTGCACGGGTCCTTCGCGTGGTTGAAACCCGCGAACATTGCCGCAGCCTCGGGTGCGGAGCTGCGAGCGCTGTTCACATGGCTGGCAGTCTTCGTCAGCGTGGGTGTCGCTATTGCCCTCGCCTATGTGTGGCTGCGGCTCCAAGTAACCGACATCGGATATGCGCTCTCCACCACCCACCAGGTCATTCAGAAGCTCGAAAGCGAAGGGCATGAGCTGACGGCCGAAGCCGCGCGTCTCGACGCTCCCGACCGCTTGGAGGCGGTGGCGCGCGTGCGCTTGGGGATGACGCACCCGCAGCGCGGCCAAGAGGCGGTGCTCCCGTGACAGGTGGCGTCTTCCGCATGCGCATCGCGGCAACAGCCGGCGTCTTCTTCATGTTGCTGGTGATCGCGCTCGGCCGCGTCTTTCAACTGTGCGTGCTGGAGGGCGCGTCACTGAGACAGCTGGCGAACCGACAGCAACGGCAACGTGTGGCAGTGCCTCCGGAGCGCGGTCCGATCGTCGACCGCAACGGAGACATCCTGGCGATGACCCTCGAATCGGCGGCGGTGTACGTGCGGCCCGCGAAGCTCGACCTCAGTCGTAACCCGGTTCCGGCGCTTGCCAAGACCCTCAGCTTGCCAATCAACTGGGTGACGCAGAAAGCGCAGTCTGCCGAATCTTTCGTGTGGTTGCTCCGCGGCGCGACGGTCGAGCAGGCAGAAGCAATTGCGGCGTTGGGCCTACGCGGTGTGGGCAGCGAATCGACCCGGCGCCGATTCTACCCGCGTGGCGGCCTCGCCGCACAGGTGCTGGGGTTCGCCGGCGTGGATGCACAGGGCCTGGAAGGGATTGAACTGCTGTATGACCACGACTTGCGCGGCGCGGGTGAGTCGTTGAGCGTGGGTCGCGACGCGCACGGTCGCCGCATGCTGACCGAAGGCACGTGGCAACCACTGCCACGGCAAGGCGCTCGCGTCGAGCTGACGATCGATGCCAGCCTGCAACAAGTTGCCGAAACCGAGCTCGCGGCAGCAGTGGCCACGCGCCACGCCCAAGCTGGCATCGCCGTCGTGATGCAACCATCAACTGGCGAGATCCTCGCCCTGGCGAACGTCCCCAGCTTCGACCCCAACGACCTCGCTGCGGCAACGGCAACGCAGTGGCGCAATCGCGTCGTGGCCGATTCGTACGAGCCCGGTTCCACGTTCAAGGGCATCCTCGCGGCCGCCGCCATCGAAGCCGCTGTGGTGCGACCGGAGGACCGTTTTTTCTGCGAGAACGGCCACTACACCGTCGGCCGTCGTGTCGTGCACGACCACGAGCCCTACGGCTGGTTGACGTTCACCGACGTTATCAAGCATTCGAGCAATATCGGCGCGGGCAAAGTTGGTGAGCGCCTTGGAGCCGACCGTCTGGCGGCCGCTATCGACGCGTTCGGCTTTGGCGCTCCAACTCACATCGATCTGCCAGGCGAAGTGGCCGGCATCGTCAGACCCCACTCGAAGTGGGCCCGCATCAATGTAGTGACGACCAGCTTCGGCCAAGGCATCGCCGTCACTCCCATGCAGCTGCTGCGCGCCTACGCCGCGATCGCCAATGGTGGACAGCTGCTGCGCCCGTACGTCGTCCGCCGCGTGATCGGTCCGGATGGTATCGTGCTGCGAGAGAATCACCCCGAAGTCATCGGCCGGCCGATCTCGAACGAGACCGCCCGAGTCGTCACCGGCCTGCTGCGCGGCGTTGTAGAAGCGGGAACGGGAACGCAGGCGCGCATCGACGGCATCCCGGTGGCCGGCAAGACTGGCACTGCCCAAAAGGTCGATGGCCGGACGGGTCGCTACTCGCCGCGGGAGCGCATGTCCTCCTTCATCGGTTTTGTGCCCGCGGACGCGCCGCGATTTGTGATCCTCGTCGTCATCGACAGCCCGCGCACGGCGACCTATGGCGGCCTGGTGGCAGCTCCAGTGTTTCGCCGCATTGCGGAGTACGGAATTGACCGTCTGGGGCTGCGGGTTGCAGCCGCACCGGTGCCGGCGGCCGAGGTAGAGGCGGTGGGGACGCAGCTCGTGAAGTGGACGCTCGCCGCCGGCGATCGTGGGATGCCGAGCTTCATCGGCTTGAGCATGCGCGAAGCTCTGGTACGCGCCGCGCGCGCCGGGTGGGAAGTGCACGCACGCGGGTCGGGCTTTGTGGTCATGCAGGATCCCCCTCCGGGTGCCGAGACGGCGGAGGGCCGAACACTCGAACTGCAATTTGGCTCGGAGGCCGGCTGACGCTATGACTAGGCGTGCAGCAGCGAAGCGCATACCCGTTACCTTCATGCACTGGACCTTGCAGGATGTAGTCAGCGCGACTGGTGGCGAGATCGCGCCACAGGCGCGTCGTGACCTCGCGTTCGATTCGGTTGCGACGGACTCACGTGCGCTCAACGCCGGAGCGTTGTTTGTTGCGCTGCGCGGCGTCCGCCATGATGCACATGACTTTGTCGCGCAAGCGCTTGCCAACGGTGCCGCGTGCGCGCTGGTCGAACGCGCGGTGCCGGGTGTGTCGCCCGCGTGCGTCGTTCGCGTCGCTGATACGCTCAAAGCACTGGGTGATCTTGCTGCGTGGACGCGCGCAACGGTCCCGCTGCATGTCGTGGCAGTCACCGGCAGCAATGGCAAGACGACCACCAAGGAAATGATTGCATCGGTCTGTACGGCGGACGGTGCTGCTGCGGACGTGCTCAAGTCGGAAGGGAACTTCAACAACCTGGTCGGATTGCCGCTGACGCTGCTGCAACTGCACGGCGATGAGACGGTTGCGGTGTTGGAGATGGGGATGAATCACCCGGGGGAGATCGCTCGCCTCACGGAGATCGCGCGTCCGAACTACGCGGTGATCACGAACGTCGGGTCGGCCCATCTCGAAGGTGTTGGCGGCACCCTCGCCGGTGTGGCGGCCGCCAAGGGCGAGTTGTTCGCGGGTCTGGCGCGCGACGCGGTGATCGCAGTCAATCGCGAGGACGCGTGGGTTCGGCGCCTCGCCGCACGCTTCCCCGGTCGCATGGTGACGTTCGGCCGCGACGGCGACGTGCGGGCCCGCAACGTGGTTGAAAACGGTAGTGACGGTGTTGCCTTCGACCTGCAGATCGGCGCCAGCAGTGCGCCGGTCCGCTTGCGGCTGATTGGACAACATAACGTGATGAACGCGCTCGCGGCGGCAGCGATCGGGCACGCGATGGGCCTCGGTCTCCCCGTAATCGTTCCCGGTCTGGAACGTGCGGTTGGACCCGCGATGCGTATGACGACGAGCCGTCTCGCCAATGGCGTGACGGTGATCAATGACACCTACAACGCGAACCCGTCCAGCGTGGAGGCCGCCTTGGTGGCGCTCCGGCGTTTTCCCGGACGGCCGGTGGTGGTGCTGGGAGAGATGTGGGAGCTGGGCGACGAGAGCCGGCGCGCTCACTTCGGAGTGGGTGAGCGCGCCGCGTCTCTCGGCGTACAACAGATGTTTCTGCTCGGGGCGCAGGCCGACGCGATGGCGGCCGGTGCACGCGCGGGGGGCATGCACTCGGACGCGATTCACGTCTGCGGCTCGCATGCGGAGGTGGCGGCGGCGGTGGTGGCCCAGTGGCAGCCGGGTGACACGGTGCTCGTCAAGGGATCGCGCGGCATGAGGATGGAAGAGGTTGTTTGGCTGCTGGAAGGGGCGGGGAGCTCGCCGTGATGCTGTATCATCTCCTCTATCCGCTGCACGTGTCGCACTCGGTTTTCAATGTCTTCCGCTACATCACGTTTCGGGCTCTGATCGCGGCGCTCACGTCGCTGATCATCTCCTTCCTGCTCGGGCCGTGGTTCATTCGCAAGCTGGTAGCGCGGCAGATCGGGCAGACCATTCGGCCCGACGGGCCACAAAGCCACCTCGCAAAGGCAGGGACACCGACGATGGGCGGCGCGTTGATCCTCTTCTCGCTGATCATCGCGACGCTGCTGCTCGCCGATCTCACCAACCGCTACGTCTGGCTCGTCGTCGGCGTCACCATTGCCTTCGGGGGCATCGGCTTCATCGATGACTACCGCAAGCTGCGACGTGGCCACGCACGTGGGTTGAGCGGCCGCGCCAAGCTGCTCGCGCAGTTTGCGGTCGCGTTCGTCATTGCCTTTCTGCTGTGCTTGCACTCCGATTTCAGCACGGCGGTGTTCTTCCCATTCTTCAAGGACGTGCATCCCAACCTTGGCTGGTGGTACGTGCCATTTGCTGCGGTCGCCGTCGTCGGCATGTCGAATGCCGTCAACCTCACCGACGGCCTCGATGGGCTGGCCATCGGCCCGGTGATGACCACCGCCTTCACCTACGGCGTCTTCGCCTACGTGACCGGCAACGTGAAGCTAGCCGAGTACCTGCAGATCCCGTACGTCCCCGGCGCCGGTGAGCTGGCGATATTCTGCGGGGCGTTGGTGTGCGCTGGGCTCGGGTTCCTATGGTTCAACGCCTATCCGGCGGAGATGTTCATGGGCGATGTCGGGTCGCTGCCTCTCGGCGCCGCGCTGGCCCTCGTAGCGCTGGTCACGAAGCAGGAGATCGTCATGGTGGTCGTCGGCGCGGTCTTCATTGTCGAGGCGCTGTCCGTGATCTTTCAGGTGGCGTCGTTCAAGCTGCGCCACAAGCGCATCTTCCGCATGGCGCCCATCCATCATCACTTCGAGCTGCAGGGTTGGCCGGAACCGCAGATCATCGTGCGCTTCTGGATCATCTCGATCGTCTGCGCAGTGCTTGCACTCAGCACGTTGAAACTTCGATGACGCTCAAGGTTGCAGATCGGCGCTTCCTCGTCGTCGGTGCCGGCAAAACGGGCCAGAGCGTCGCCGCGTTTCTCGCCCGGCACGGTGGACGCATTCGTCTGACGGAACGTTCGCGAGAGAAGCTCGCTGATGCCTCTCTCCCCGCAGGCACCGACGTGCGCGTAGGTGACGACGCCGAGGACCTGCTGCGTGGCGTGGATGTAGTGATTCCCAGCCCCGGCGTCCCGCGCTCGCATGTCCTCCTGCAACGCGCCATGGCGCAGTGCATTCCAATTTTGAGTGAAATCGAGCTGGCAGCGCGTTTCCTCACGTGTCCGATTCTGGCGGTGAGTGGAACCAACGGAAAAAGTACGACGACAACCCTCCTCGGCGCGATGCTGCAGGAGGCCGGTATGCGGGTGTTCGTCGGGGGTAACCTCGGCACACCCCTCTTAGATGCGTGCGCGGCCGAAGGCGAATACCAGGCGGCGGTGGTGGAGGTATCGAGCTTTCAGCTGGAGTGGGTGTATTCGTTTCGGCCGCGCGTCGCAGTGCTCCTCAATCTCACACCGGACCATCTCGATCGCTATGCCAGCATGGTCGAATACGGTCGGGCCAAAGCCGCTCTGCTGGCGGTGCAGCAACCGGACGACATCGCCGTCTTGAACCGCGACGACGCGTGGGTCTGGGAGCAACGCCGGAACACGCGTGCGGCGGTGATCTCGTTCGGCCGCGAACCGGTCGAGTTCGGCAGCTTCATCGACGGCGACACCCTGATCTATTGGGGACCCGAAGCAACACCGCGTCGCTTCTCGTTGGCGAAGACATCGCTGCAGGGCGCACACAACCTCGAGAACATGATGGCGGCGACGACGGCTGCTGCGATCTGGGGCGTGTCCAGCGTGGCCATCCAGCGCGCCCTGGAAGCGACGACCGGGTTGCCGCACCGCTTGGAATTGGTGCGCGAGCGCGACGGCGTCCGCTTCTATGATGATTCGAAAGGGACCAACGTTGGTGCCATGGAGAAGTCGGTGGCGAGCTTCGATCGCGGCGTCGTCCTGCTCGCCGGCGGCTATGACAAGGGCGGCGATTTCCGTGTGCTCCGGCCGCTCCTCCGTGATCACGTCAAACACGTGGTGCTGTTTGGTGCAGCCGGATTGAAGATCCATTCGCAGCTCCTTGATGTCGTCCCCAGCTCCATTGTGCCCGACCTTGCCGCTGCCATCCGTGAAGCGGCAGCGCACGCGAGCCCGGGCGATACGGTGCTGCTCTCCCCCGGCTGCGCCAGCTTCGATGAGTTTACCGACTACGCCGCGCGTGGTCGCCGCTTCCGCGAATTGGTTGAAGCGCTATGAAGATGCTGCCGCCGCTGGCGAGCCTCCGCCAACGCGTCGTGATGCCGCGGCTGAACCGGCCCGATCTGTGGCTGCACATTGCTACCGCCGGGCTGGTCGGCCTCGGCATCGTGATGGTCTTCAACGCCAGCTATTTTTACGCGCAAGACCGCTACGGCGACGCGTTCGTATTTTTTCGCAAGCAACTCTTCGCACTCGGTTGTGGAGCGACGCTCCTGCTCGTCATCTCGCACGTGCGCTTGGAGTGGTTCGAGCGCCTGGCGTTTCCGCTCATCATCGTATCGATGGTCGCGCTGGCGCTGGTGCTCGTCCCTGGCATCGGCATCACGCGCGGCGGCGCGCGTCGCTGGGTGGGAATTGGGTCGTTCAGTTTTCAGCCGTCGGAGTTCGCGAAGATTGCCGTCGTCCTCTATTTGGCACGCTCGATCTCCCGCAAGGGCGAGCGCATTAATCAGTTCTCCCTTGGGGTCCTGCCTCACTTGGTTGTCGTGGGTTTCTGCGCGCTGCTCATCGTGCGGCAACCGGACTTTGGCACCGCGGCCATCCTCGTGCTCGTGATGGTATTGATGCTCTTCGGCGGCGGTGCCCGGCCCGCGCACCTCATCGGGTTGGCGCTCGCCGTGCTCCCGTTGGTGGTTGTGGCAATCGTCTATGCACCGTATCGCATGCGCCGCATCCTCGCCTTCCTCGATCCATGGAGTTACAGCCAAGACATCGCCTTCCAGCTCGTACAATCGCTGATCGCCTTTGGGTCCGGTGGGCTGACCGGCGTGGGGCTTGGCGAGAGCCAGCAGAAGATGTTTTTCCTGCCGGAGGCGCACACCGACTTTCTCTTCGCATTGATTGGCGAAGAGCTCGGTGTGTGCGGAGCGCTCGTGGTGCTCGCGTTGTTCGCCGTCATCGGTATGCGCGGCTTTCGCGTGGCCTTGCGGCATCCCGATTCGTTCGCCAGTTTGCTCGCATTCGGGATCACTTTAGTGATATTGCTGCAGGCGGTGGTGAATGTTGGTGTGGTGGTGGGATTGTTACCAACTAAGGGGCTTGCCCTTCCTTTCCTCAGCTACGGTGGTTCGGCGTTGATCGGCGCGCTGATGCAGGTCGGTATCCTGTCCGCGTTGTCGCGAATGACTGGCTAGGGATGCGCATGATCGTTGCCGGAGGTGGAACGGGCGGACACCTCTTCCCCGGGCTCGCGGTAGCGGAGGCCGTGGCGGCGGAGGGGCATGCACAGGTGCTCTTCGTGGGCAGCGCCTACGGCATCGAGGCAACTGCGATACCGCGCACGCCGTTTCCCTTCCGGGCGTTGGCTATCCGCGGGCTGCGCGGCCGCGGCTGGCGTGGTGCGTTGGCGTTCGCATGGCAGCTGCCCGTCGCGCTCCTGCAATCGTGGCGTATTGTTGGATCATTTCGGCCGGCGCTCGTTCTCGGTCTCGGCGGCTACGGCTCTGTCCCCGTGATCGTGGCGGCGTGGCTGCGCCGCGTGCCGACCGTACTGATGGAACAGAATGTTCATCCCGGGTTTGCGAACCGATTGCTTGGCCACCTGGCCCGCCGCGTCTGCACGGCCTTCGCGGAGAGCGCGCGCTTCTTCCCTCCGGGTCGAACCGTGCAAACTGGCAACCCGGTACGGACGCTGCGCACCGACATACAACCTGCGCCGAGCCACTTTACCCTTTTCGCGTTTGGAGGTAGTCAAGGAGCGCACGCGGTCAATGAGGCGGTGGTGGCGGCGGCGCGGATCGTGTCGCAGCAACTCCCCGGCCTACGCGTGGTTCATCAGACGGGTTCGGCAGACGCGGAGTGGGTGGAACAGCGGTATCGGGAGTGGGGTGTGGAGGCGCAAGTGTTTCCCTTCGTGCACGACATGGCGAACGCGTACGGCCACGCGCACTTGGTGGTGTGCCGCGCGGGCGCAACGACGCTTGCCGAGCTGGCGGTGTTGGGGAGGCCGGCGATTCTGATTCCATACCCGTTCGCCGCAGATGATCATCAGCGCACCAATGCAGACGTGTTTGTCCGCCGTGGAGCCGCGGAGATGATTCTCGATGCGGACCTGAGCGGCGAGCGTCTGGCGACGGTGGTGCTGGCGCTGGTGCACGATCGGAAGCGCTTGGCAACGATGGGAGACGCGGCGCGGCGGCTGGCGATGACCGACGCGGCGCTGCGTGTGGCGGAGGTGTGTCGGCAGGTTGCTGCGGAGGGAGGCGAAAATGGGGCCGCTGTTTAGGAGATCGCGTCACATTCATTTTGTCGGTATCGGCGGGGTGGGGATGAGCGGTATCGCCGAGGTGCTGCTCAACCTTGGGCACCACGTCAGCGGATCGGATAGCACGGAGACCGAGACGACGCGGCGCCTGAGCCGCCTCGGGGCGCGCATCACCTACGGCCACCACGCTGAAGCTGTGCATTCGGGCGTCGATGTTGTGGTCATCTCTTCAGCGGTCAAGTACTCGAACCCCGAGGTGATCCAGGCACGCGCGTCAAAGATTCCCATCATCCCCCGTGCCGAGATGCTGGCGGAGCTGATGCGCATGAAGTGGGGTGTGGCCGTCGCTGGTACGCATGGGAAGACCACAACGACCTCGCTGATCGCCGCTATCCTGGGTCGCGCCCGGCTCGATCCGACCGTCGTCATCGGCGGCAAGGTGCATGCGCTTGGTACCAACGCTCAGCTCGGCAAGGGAGACCTCATGGTCACCGAGGCCGACGAGAGCGACGGGACCTTCCTGCTGCTGTCGCCCACGATTGCCGTGGTGACCAACATTGATCCCGAGCACCTGGACTATTACGGCGACATGGAGCGCGTGCGTTCGGCGTACCTGGAGTTTATGAACCGCGTGCCGTTCTTCGGAGCCGCTGTCCTCTGCCTCGACGACACCACGATTCGGGCGCTCGTGCCGCAAGTACGCAAGCGCGTGATCACCTACGGCACTAGCCCCGACGCGGACTTCGTCGCCCGCGACCTCCTCGTACGCGGTATGGAGACGCGCTTTCAGGTCGAGCACGGCGGTCAGGTCTTGGGAGAGATGATGGTGCGTCTGCCGGGACGTCATCAAGCGCTTAACGCTCTGGGAGCGTTGGCCGCGGTCACGGAGCTGCAAGTTGACTTCGATACCGTGCGCCAGGCGTTGGCGGAGTTCGGCGGCATCCACCGTCGCTTTGAGGTGTGCGGTGAGGTTGGCGGCATTATGGTGGTGAGCGACTATGGCCATCACCCGGCCGAGATCCGTGCAACACTGGCTGCCGCGCGCGAGGGCTTCGGGCGCCGGCTCGTCGTTCTGTTCCAACCGCATCGGTACACCCGCACGCGCGATCTCTTCGGCGATTTTCTCGACGCCTTTGACGCGGCGGATCAGCTCCTGCTCACCGACATCTATGCTGCGGGTGAGGAGCCGATCGACGGCGTGACGGGGGACGTATTGTATTATGCGCTCCGCCGGCGTGGTCACTTGGACGTGAACTACGTTCCCGACTGGCGCAACCTCGCCGCGGTGGCGCAGCCGCTGCTGCGTCCGGGCGATATGGTCGTGGTCCTCGGCGCTGGGTCGGTCCACGAAGTTGGTGAATCGTTGGTGCGCGCGCTGTCCGGCGGGCAGGCGGCGTTCAGCATGCAGTGATCGCAGGAAGTGGGGGCCGTGGTGAGCCGTTTGGATCGGCATGCATTGGAAGAAGCATTCGGCGAGCGGGTACGCTTTGACGAACCGCTCAGCCGGCATACTTCGTTTCGCATCGGTGGGCCGGCGGATGTGTGGGTGGAGGTGGCCGATGCCGAGGAGATCTGCCGTGTGCAGGCAATCGCTGCCACGGCGGATCTCCCGCTTTTTGTGCTGGGAGGCGGCACAAATGTTTTGGTCAGTGACCGCGGCGTCCGTGCCATCGTGGTGCATCTCGGACGGCCGCTGGCATGTTTGGATTGGCGCGCCAACGGCAATGGGCTGCACGTGCGCTCCGGCGCCGCCTTGCCGTTGAAACGGCTGGTGACGGAAGCGATTGCGCGCGACCTGACAGGGTTGGAGTTCGCAGAAGGTATTCCGGGGACGGTGGGTGGTGGGCTGCTGATGAACGCAGGGGCATTCGGTGGCGAGATCGGCAACGTTGTCGAGTACGTCGATGGCGTCGATGCATATGGCCAATTGCAGCGCTTCCCACGCAGCGCCCTGCGCTTCGGCTACCGGCGCTTCGATCTGCCGCCAGGCTTCATCGTCACCCGCCTCGAGTTCCTGTTGCATGCGGGCGACCGCACCGCGATTCATGCCAAGCGCAACGAGGCCAAGCGCCGGCGCGAGACGCATCAGCCTCTTGGCTATCCGAATGCCGGCTCGATTTTCAAGAACCCGGCCGGAGAGTTTGCCGGGCGCCTGATCGAGGCAGTTGGGATGAAGGGCGAACGCCGCGGCGGTGCGATGATCTCGGAAGCCCACGCGAACTTCATCGTCAACGTCGGTGGAGCGACCGCAGCCGACGTGCGCACGTTGATGATCAACGCCGCACGTCGAGTCTGGGAGGCGAAGGGCGTGCGCCTCGAGCCGGAGATCAAACTGGTCGGCGATTGGGGACAGTCATGAATCTGTCCCGTGCGCGTGCCCGCAAGCGCAACGCGCTGTGGCACCGCCGATGGCCACGCGCCGTGACCTTTGGCCGCAAGTGGTTGGGGCGCAGCGCGCTCGCCGCGGCCTGCGGCATCACACTGGCCGCGGGGGTGTGGTACGGCATCCCGGCGGGCCTGCGCTGGGCCAAATCGCATCCGTACTTCGCGATCGCCAGGATCGATCTGGAGGGGAACCGGCGCCTGACGCGGCACGACGTACTCGAATGGATCGGCGTGCAGGAGGGTACGACAGTCTGGGACGCGAGCCCGGCTGATCTGCAGATGCGCCTCCAGCAGCATCCTTGGATCGTCCGTGCCAGCGTGCTGCGCGAGTTCCCGCGCCGCGTGGCGATCACCATGCAGGAACGGCGACCAGTGGCAGTGGTGCGGCTGGACGCGCTCAACTACGTGGACCGCGCCGGACGTGTTCTCGGCCCGTTGCGCGACGATGACAGCCGTGACTTTCCGCTGATCACCGGACTGGAAGACGACGCGGTGCGGGGCTTCGCGCCCATCGGCCTCCGTCGGGCACTGCAGTTTCTGCGACGCTGCGAACGACTGGGCTGCTTCGACGGCGTGTCGGAAGTGCATGTCAGCGAGCAGCGAGGTGTGACCGTGTTTCCGATGCGCCCGCCGGTGGCGGTCGTTCTAGGGTGGGGGGGCTGGCGCGAGAAGCTGGCCCGATCGGCTCGCGTGCTCGCGGCATGGGAAGGGCAGACCGCGCGCGTCGCTGCGGTGGATGTGTCGTTCCGCGAACTGGTTGTGGTGAAGTTGCGTGAGGAACACCGCCCCGCAGTCGGGCGCTCGAAACGCGCCATGCGCGTGTAACGGCGCTGCAGCGTGGTGGATGGGGGCGGTCTGGTGTTGAAGTCGTCTGTGTGAGGGGTGGCTCGTCGGCGTCATGGGGAAGAAATCCGAACTGCTCGTTGGGCTGGATGTTGGGACCTCGAAGGTCGCTGCCGTTGTCGGTGAGCTGAACGAGGGTAGCCTTTCGGTCATCGGTGTCGGCTCCGCGCCTACGGACGGACTACGCAAGGGTGTGGTCGTCAACATCGACGCGACGGTTCAGGCCATCGAGCGGGCACTGAAGGAGGCGGAGGTTACGGCCGGCTGCGAGATACACAGCGTCTTCGCTGGGGTGGGTGGCGGCCACATCCGTGGCTTCAACAGTCATGGCGTCGTTGGCGTCCGCAATCGGGAAGTCAGCCCGGCCGATGTCGAACGGGTGCTGGAAGCCGCGCGCGCGGTCGCGCTCCCTGCGGACCGCGACATCTTGCACGTGCTGCCGCAGGATTTCGTGCTCGACGGGCAAGACGGCATCCGCGCCGCGGTCGGCATGTCAGGCGTCCGTCTCGAAGCCCGTGTGCACATCATCACGACTGCGATCAGCTCGGCGCAGAACGTCGTCAAGTGTTGCGAGCGGACGGGCCTGCACGTTGCGGACCTCGTGCTCGAACCGCTCGCTGCCGCCGAGGCCGTGCTGACGCCGGAAGAGAAAGAGCTCGGGGTTGCGCTGGTGGATCTGGGTGCCGGAACCACCGATGTCTTGGTGTTCCATCAGAGCGCACTCAAGCACACTGCCGTGTTGTCGATCGGCGGTAACCACGTCACGAGCGACATCGCCGCCGGCTTGCGCACGCCGTTTCGCGACGCCGAGCTGTTGAAGCTGCGCAACGGCTGCGCGTTGGCGCGCCTGGTGGATCGTGAGCAATCGGTGGAGGTTCCCAGCGTCGGCGGTCGCACGCCACGCCTGCTGTCGCGGCATCTACTGAGCGAGATCATCGAAGCACGCGTCGAAGAGATTCTGACGCTGGCCCGGCACCAGATCATCAAGTGTGGATTCGATGAAGGTCTGGGTTCCGGCATCGTCCTCACGGGAGGCACAGCGCTCCTGGAGGGCGTGGTGCCGCTGGCCGAGCAGGTGTTTCAGACACCTGTGCGCGTTGGGACGCCGCTCAACGTTGCGGGCGTCAATGGAACGGCCGAGGCGGCGATGAGTGCGGGTTTTGCGGCGGCTGTCGGCCTGCTGCACTACGGTGCGCGCCCACGGGACCACATCCCTGTGCGCGGTGACGATGCCCGGATGCTGGGCAAGGTGCGGCAGCGGCTGAAGGGATGGATGGAAGCGTTCTTCTGAAGAAGAGTCGACAGTCGACAGTTCACAGTTGAACGGAGCATCACTGTGGACTGTCGACTGCCAACTGTTGACCGCGGGGCGAAGTCCCGTGGGAGGAGGGGAAGATGATCGAGCTGGTTGGGAAGAGTGAGGTGCTGGGGGCGCGCATCAAGGTGGTCGGCGTCGGTGGCGGCGGCGGCAACGCCGTCAACACGATGATCGCATCGGGGCTGCCGGGGGTTGACTTCATTGCAGCCAACACGGATGTGCAAGCGCTCGGCGCCAACTTCGCGTCGAGCAAGCTTCAGCTAGGCGTGCAGCTG
Organism: Binatia bacterium; assembly: GCA_041497995.1. Taxonomy (GTDB): domain Bacteria; phylum Desulfobacterota; class Binatia; order HRBIN30; family HRBIN30; genus DATKMS01. Next base: position 17,883 of record JBGQHM010000083.1, read on the forward strand.
ACCAAGGGTCTGGGTGCGGGCGCCGATCCCGACGTCGGACGCCAGGCCGCGCTCGAGGATACCGAGACGATCCGCGATCATCTCACGGGGGCGGACATGGTGTTCATCACCGCTGGCATGGGCGGCGGCACAGGCACAGGTGGCGCACCAGTGGTAGCGCGGATCGCCAAAGAGCTGGGCGCCCTCACTGTGGCTGTCGTCACCAAGCCATTCCAATTCGAAGGCAAGAAGCGCATGCGCCAGGCCGATGAAGGCATGCGCGACCTGAAGGACGCCGTCGACACGCTGATCGCCATTCCCAACCAGCGCCTCCTGGCGATCGCGGGCCGCAACACGTCGCTGCTCGAGACCTTCAAGAAGGCCGATGACATCTTGCTCCAAGCGGTCCGCGGCATCTCTGACCTGATCACCGTCCACGGGCTCATCAACCTCGACTTCGCGGACGTGCGTACGATCATGGCCGAGATGGGCATGGCAATGATGGGTGCGGGCAGCGCCAGTGGCGAGAACCGCGCCGTCGAGGCGGCGCAGAAAGCGATCGCCAGCCCGCTGCTGGAAGATATCTCGATCCACGGCGCCAAGGGGGTGCTGATCAACATCACCGGCAGCCATGACCTGTCGTTGCACGAAGTGAACGAAGCGGCGACATTGATTCAGGAAGAGGCGCACGATGATGCCAATATCATCTTCGGCGCGGTCATCGACGAGCGCATGGGCGACGAGATTCGCATCACGGTCATCGCCACCGGTTTCGGTGAAGTGCAACGCGAGGTGAAGAAGCCGGGCTTCAGCCTACAGAAGGAGGCGCCTATGCCGGGCTTCCGCGCCACGCCGCAACGCACAGTGGCACGCGACCGCGACGCTTCGCGCCCGGTGGTGCACCTCGGCACCATCATCGACGACTTGGAATCGCCGACCTACCTGCGCCACAAGCCGGCGGCCGAGAACGGCAATGGCAACGGGGGCGCGAAAGATACGCAACGCGCAGAAGATTTCACCATTGCCGACGACTCCGAAGATCAGTTTGAGATACCGGCGTTCCTCCGTAAGAACGCCGGGTAGTCGAGCAGTTTCCGCCCTGCAGTACCAGTCGGGGTAAGAGGCGCGCTTCGTGCGTGCCGCTTACCCCGACTCCCTCCCCCACAAAAA
>JBGQHM010000084.1:0-19006 GCA_041497995.1 Binatia bacterium
GGACACGAGCGCGTCGTCCAGACCGTCGAAGACGAGGATGATTGGCTCATCCTGAAAGACGGTGGCCTGCCACCGCAACGTGGACGGCGATCCGTCGAAGTGGTTGTAGAAGTTGTGATAGAACCACCCCCGGTCACGTTCGAAGGCCGCTCGCCCCGTCTCGCTCTCCAAGCCGTGCATGTCGATCGTCGCGGTGTCGCTCATGAGCGCCAGCAGGCCGGGGAGATCACGTGCGTTGTACCGTTCGACGAAGTGATCCAGCAGCGCCGCTGACGGAGGTGTGCCCCGCCGTTCTGTCTCGTTCACGTCGCGGAGCCGACTGCGGCCGCGGTGCAGCGCCGCTTTGACCGCGCCGGGCGTGGTGTCGAGAATGCTGGCGGTCTCGTCGATGCTCATGTCGAAGACATCCCTGAGCACTACGACGGCGCGTTCTTGTGGTGCAAGGCAGACCAGGAGTTGGGCGCCGGCCTCGCGAATCTCGATGGCCTGCCCAGCGGGCGTAGCGGGCGAAGCTGCGTTTGAAGGATCATTTGCTTGCAAGGCCAGAGCATCCGCTTCAGAGGCGCGACGACGCATGGCGTCTATCCACAGGTTCGAGGCCACACGAAGAATGTAGGCGCGCGGATTCTTGATGGTGTAGAGCGCCTGACTCAGGTGACTGAAGGCGCGCAGCAACGTCTCCTGCACCAGGTCCTCGGCATCCCAGATAGTGCCTGTGAGTCGGCGGCAGTAGCCGTATAGATCGGGCCGTATGGGATCGATAGCTTCGAGGAACTCGTGCCACGCACCGACCAGTCCACGCCGCAACCGGTCGTTGAGCTCTATGTCCACCATGAACGTGCACCCTCCTTGTTGAGTCTTCATTCCATAGACGGATGGGAAGGCCAAAAGGATACGGCGGTGGTCCGTGGTCGCCTTGCGCGCTCAGACCAAATGTGCGAAGTCGCCGGCTGAGGATCCCCATGCGCATCGGTGTGATTGGTGGCGGCAGCTTCGGTACCGCGCTGGCGAAGCTATTGGCGGAGCTGGACCACGACGTTGTCATGTGGTGCCACGGCGCCGAGGTCGCGCGCGGTGTGTGCGAGCGCCATGAGAACCCGGTCTATCTATCCGGCGTAGCGCTCCCGGAGGGCCTCAGGGCGACCAGCTCGATCGCCGAGGCGGTCGCGCAGCGGGAGTTCATCGTCGCCGTCAGTCCATCGCACGTGATTCGCGAGGTCATGCTGGAGGCCCGACCGCATCTGACAGGCGTGCCGTACGTGGTCAGTGCTGCGAAGGGCGTCGAAGAGGGTACGCTCCAACGCATGTCAGAGGTACTGGACGAGGTGTTGGGACCAGGCTTCCGCGGTCGCGTGGCGGCGCTCTCCGGGCCCAGCTTCGCGCGCGAGGTCGCCGCGGGGATGCCCACCGCCGTGACTGCGGCCGCGGCGAGTGCTGAGACGGCGGAGGTTGTCCAGGCCACGTTCCGGGCGCCGACCTTCCGCGTGTACACGAGTACCGACTTGATTGGCGTCGAGCTCGGCGGCGCCGTGAAGAACGTCATCGCGATCGCGGCAGGTGTCAGCGACGGCCTTGGATTTGGCAGTAGCAGCCGTGCGGCGTTGATCACGCGCGGGGTCGCGGAGGTGGCGCGCTTGGTGGCGAAGCTCGGCGGCGATCCGCAAACCGTGTCCGGCTTGTCGGGGGTCGGCGACATGGTGCTCACATGTACGGGCGACCTCAGCCGCAATCGAACTGTGGGCCTACGCATCGGTCGCGGCGAGCGACTGGACGACATCCTGAGCAGCATGAAGATGGTGGCCGAAGGTGTTAGAAACAGTATCAGCGTGTGCGCATTGGCCCGTCGTGCGGGGGTGGAGCTACCAATTGCCGAGCAGATTCGGCTAATGTTGCACGAAGACAAGCCCGCGTATCAGGTAGTCGGCGACCTCATGAGCCGTCAGGCAAAGCCTGAGTTCTGGGGCTGATCAGTAACGATGGCTCGGGGCGTTGACCCCTGGGACCACGCAACAAGGGAAGGATGGAATGGCAGGCAAAGGAACGTGTAAGTCAGCGGGATGTGAAAAAGGGGTGCAGGCAAAGGGCTATTGTCCCCGCCACTATGCCCAGTGGCGTAAGGGTAAGCTGCCGAAGCCGCGCTACAAGATCTGCAACACCGAGAACTGCCGCAAGCGCCAAGCGCGGCGTGGGCTGTGCGAGGAACACTTCACCAAGGAGTTCAAAAAGGCGCCGCCCCAACCCGTGGAGGCAGCCGCCCCACCAGCCGCGGAGGCATGAGGACATGGCCGCAGGGGCGCGATTGACATGACTACCCGCGTGTGGTTTTAACTTCTGCTCGCGCCGAACACGGCCAGATGCGGGCGGCAAACGCGCATGGACAGCACGCCCCGCGCGGGGCAGACCCCACAGGGGCTCGCCCCACCGCTGAGAGGGACTGATGAAACGAACGTACCAACCGAGCAACAGACGACGGAAACGCACGCACGGCTTTCGCGCTCGCATGGCCACTCCCGGGGGGCGTCAGGTGCTGAAACGTCGGCGCGCCAAGGGGCGCAAGCGCCTCTCCGTCAGCATCCCAGCGAAGCAACCAGGTTGACCCGGCCGTTAGGGGGGCACACGTTCCCCAAGGCTAAGCACATTCGTAAACGCGGCGAATTCCTCAAGCTCCAGCAAGTGGGGCGGCGCCGCGCGGGGACACGGTTTGTGGTCATAACCGCACCTGGTCGCACCGATGTTTCACGGCTCGGGATCACCGCCAGTCGTCGAGTCGGCGGCGCAGTCGTGCGGAATCGGATCAAGCGAATGGTGCGCGAGTTCTTCCGCACACACGACGATCGGATCCAACCGCCGCGTGATGTTGTTGTGATCGCCAAGCCTGCAGCAGCTGGAGCTGACTACGCCGACGTCAAACGGGAGCTGGGTGCGGCGCTCAAGATCAATGCGTCCGAGTAAATCCATCGTGTCACGAGCTGGCGTCCGGGCCACCGAGGTACCGAGACAGGTCGTGGGCCTGATTGTATGGGGCTACCGCATGGCGGTGTCGCCGTTGCTTGGGCCGTCCTGCCGATTTGCGCCGTCATGCTCCGCATACGCGGCTGACGCGGTGCATCGCCATGGTGTCATCCGTGGTGGGTGGATGGCCGTACGCCGCCTGCTGCGCTGCCACCCATTCCATCCCGGCGGATGGGACCCGGTCGCCTAGCCCGGTCGTCTCGCTCTATGGAACGGCGCGCCCTCATCGCAGTAGTGATCTCTCTTGTCATCTTGGTACTCTACCAGGAGGTCTTGCTGCGCTTCATCTATCCGCCGCCTGCCCACCAGGAAGACGTCACTGCGCCGCCACCAAACACGGATGCGCCGCCGGCCCCAGCACGCGAGCCCGCACCGGAACTGACGGCACCCGCCGCGGCAGCGGCCGCACCGGGCCCCGCGATCGAAGCGCGCCACATTACCGTGGATACGGAGCTCTACACCGCCGTGTTCACGTCACTCGGTGCACGCCTGGAGAGCTTCCGGCTCAAGAAATACCGCACCACCGTTGATCCCAGCAGCCCGCCTCAGGAGATTATTGTGCCCGGGGAAGGCGGCGACTATCCGTTCGGTGTCGAACTGCGTGGACGCCAGAACAAGCCGGATAGCGGCGCGCCGTATGGGAGTAGTGTCGACGGACTGGATCTGAAGGGTGACGCCACTGGTACGCTGGACTTCACCTGGGAGTCGGAAGCCGGAACGGTGGTCAAGCGCTTCAGTTTCCGCGGTGATCGCTACGACTTCGGTGCGGCGATTGCGGCGCGCAATCTGTCGAACGAGTACGTCGAGATCAGTGTGTCCTGGGACAAGGGCATTCAGACGCCGCCGCCGGGGTCGGAGGTGATCTTCAACCACCTCGTCTACCTTGACGGACGTAAGCTCATCGAAATGACCTTCGACAAGCTGCCGGGCAACATCGTGACCCCGAGCCCCGGGAGCAGCATCGGCTGGGTTGGCTACTCGGGCCAGCACTTCCTGGCCGCCATGATCCCTGTCGACGACCCGAACTACCGGTTGTGGCTCAAGACGCGCGACCATACGGCAGAATCGCAGTTGCTTTTTCCGCTCGGGGCGGCGCCGGCGGAGCACCGCCTCGCGCTCTACATAGGCCCGAAAGACGTTGACGCGCTGGAAGGCGTCGGCCACGGGCTGGCGCGCGCCGTCAACCTCGGCTGGTTCGATTTCATCGCGTTGCCGCTGCTGCATCTGCTGAAGTTCCTCGACGGCTTCACCGGCAACTACGGGGTTGCGATCATCCTGCTCACCGTGGGTATCAAAGTGCTGTTCATCCCGCTCACGCAGCGCAGCTTCCGTTCGATGCGAGAGATGCAGAAGCTGCAGCCGCAGATGGCGAAGATCCGCGAGCGCTTCAAGGACGACTCGGAGCAGATGAACAAAGAGATCATGGAACTGTACAAGCGGCACAAGGTGAACCCACTCGGCGGCTGCCTGCCAATGGTGCTGCAGATCCCCGTGTTCATCGGCTTGTATCAAGCGCTGCAGAACTCCGTGGAGCTCCGCCACGCACCGTTCATGCTGTGGATCAACGACCTCTCCGCGCCAGACCGACTTGGCTCATTGCAGTTGCCTTTCGTCCAACACCCCGGCATTCCCGTTCTCACGTTGCTCATGGGCGGGAGCATGTTCGTGCAGCAGTGGATGACCCCCAGCGCCGGCGATCCCGCGCAGCAACGGGCCATGATGATCATGCCACTCATGTTCACGTTCATGTTCGTCAATTTTCCGTCCGGCCTGGCGTTGTACTGGCTGGTGAACAACCTCTTGACGATCGCGCAGCAGTACTACATGAATCGCAGCGCAACCTGACGAGAGACCGCGATGGACTCAGTTGAGGCAGACGGTAGCAGCATCGACGCAGCCATCGAAAGCGCGCTTAGGCTGCTCGGCGCTACCCGTGACCGCGTCGAGATCGAGATCCTCAATAATGCCGTGCGTGGCCTGTTCGGCATCGGCAGCCGCAAGGCGCGCGTGCGCGCGACACTGCGCGCGCCCATCGATGCCGACCAACCTACGCCCGCCGCGCCCCCGCGGCGTGAGGCCGCGCAGCCGGTCACCAGTCCGAAGGTAACCACTCCAAATCAAGCGGTGGCCGCTGAGGACGACCACGCGGTAGACCGCGCGCGGCAGGTGTTGGAGGATGTCTTGCGGCAGATGGATGTGCACGCAGAGGTTCACGTCCGGCACGCCGATGGCCAAGTGCTGTTCGAGCTAACCGGCGACTCCAGTGGCGTCCTCATTGGCCGTAGAGGCCAGATGCTCGATGCTTTGGAGTATCTGCTCAACCGCATCGCCGGGCGCGATGAAGGTGGATCGGCACGCATCATCGTCGACTCAGAAAACTATCGCGCCCGCCGCCGCGAGGCGCTGGAAGAGCTGGCGCGGCGTATGGGCGAGCAGGCGAAGAAGAAGCGAAAAGCCGTCACGTTGAATCCGATGAGTCCGCGCGACCGCCGTATCGTCCACCTCATTCTCCAAGAGGACTCATCGCTCACAACCAAGAGCTCTGGTAAGGGTTATTTCCGCAAACTGATCATCATCCCTGCTGGGCTCAGTAGAAACCGACGCGACGCGGCCGAACCCGAATAGCCTGCGCCCGTCGGTTGGCAACTCCTGATGTACCCCGACGACACCATTGCTGCGATCGCCACTCCACTAGGTCCTGGGGGAGTGGGTATCGTCCGCGTCAGCGGCCTCCTGGCGCCGCGCATTGCTGCGGCGGTCTTCCAGCGCTCGTACACACCTGAAGTCTGGGCGTCGCATCACCTCTACCATGGGCGGGTCGTCGATGCGGGCGGCGCGCTCGTCGATGAAGGGCTTGCCGTGTTGATGCATGCGCCGCGGAGTTTCACCGGTGAGGATGTGCTCGAGCTGCACTGCCATGGCAGCCCCGTGGGCCTGCGGCGCGTCTTGGCCTGCGTCCTCGGCAGCGGAGCGCGGCTCGCAGAGCCGGGAGAGTTCACAAGGCGTGCCTTCCTCAACGGGCGAATCGACCTGACTCAAGCGGAAGCGGTGAGCGCGATGGTCAGTGCCCGCACGGCCGGCGCCGCGGCACTGGCTGCTGAGCAGCTGTCTGGCCGCCTGTCCGACTATGTCGTCGAGCTGCGTGGGCGCGTCATTCGTCTCAAAGCGTTGATCGAGGCGCAGATCGACTTCTCGGAGGAGGACTTCGACGTCGACACGACCGAGTTACTTGCAACAACTGACGAGTGCACCGCACCCCTCGACACCCTGCTCGAGACGTATCGGCGCGGGAAGATCATGCGAGACGGGGCACGCGTCGCGATCATCGGCAAACCGAACGTCGGCAAGTCGAGCTTGCTCAACGCGTTGCTTGGCGAAGAGCGTGCGATCGTGACAGCGGTTGCTGGAACCACGCGCGATGCGATCGACGAGGCCGTGGATCTTGACGGTTTGCCGGTGGTGCTGTCGGATACCGCGGGCCTGCGCGATGCGGAGGAGGCCGATGCGATCGAGCGCATCGGGATGCAACGAACAACCAGCCGAATTGCCGGAGCGCAGGTGCTTCTGACTGTTCTGGACGCATCGCAACCGCTTGACGGCCAGGATCGCAGGGTACTCCAAGCGCACGCCGCGGCTGCCCAGATCGTGGTCCTGAACAAGGTCGATCTGCCACAAGCAACCGCGCCGGCAGATGTGCGCCGCTTGTCCAACGGCCACCCGATCGTGGCGGTGTCGGCGAGGAACCACAGCGGACTTGCTGAGCTGCGTCGGTTGATTGTGGCACAGGTCACCGACGGCGCTGTCGTGGCCAACGCACCCGTACTCAGCCATCTCCGCCATGTCGACACGCTCACCAAGGCGCGCGACAGCCTGCGCCTGGCGCGTGAATCCATCACCGCGCGGCGACCGCCCGATCTGGTAGCGGTTGATGTTCAAGACGCGATAGATCATATCGGTGCAGTGACCGGAGCGATCACCAGCGAGGATGTCCTCGATCGCATCTTCAGCGAGTTCTGCGTCGGGAAGTGAGCGCGCTGTTTCACGTGAAACACGGGCAGAGGATGGGACCGTTCTCGAACTGCTTTGACGTTATCGTCGTGGGCGCAGGCCATGCCGGCATCGAGGCCGCGCTGGCCGCAGCTCGCATGGGCTGCGACACGCTGATGATCACGCTGAACCTCGACCACATCGGGCAGATGTCCTGCAATCCGGCGATCGGCGGTATCGGCAAGGGACATCTAGTCAAAGAGATCGACGCGCTCGGTGGCGAGATGGCACGGGCCATTGACGAGACCGGCATTCAGTTCCGTCAGCTCAACACGCGGAAGGGCCCGGCAGTGCGCGCCTCGCGGGCACAGGCTGACAAAGCGCTGTATCGCCAGCGCATGAAGCACCGCCTCGAGTCGGCGCCCGGTCTGACGCTCTACCAAGGCAGTGTGGAGGGGTTGCTCATCAGCGACGGCGCGGTCCACGGCGTGCACACCCAGATGGGCGAAACCATCGAAGGCCGTGCTGTGATCCTGACCACCGGGACGTTCTTGAACGGCCTGGTACACATCGGCGAGAAGAACATGGCCGCCGGGCGCGCCGGAGATTTCGCGTCCACGGGTCTCAGCGAGCAGCTCGCTACATTGGGCTTCCGGGTCGGCCGTTTGAAGACGGGGACCTGCCCACGGCTCGATAGCCGGACGATCGATTACAGCGCGCTAGAAGCGCAGCCCGGCGACGATCCTCCCCTGCCGTTTTCGTTCTCAACCACGCGCATCACACAGACGCAGATTCCTTGCCACATCACGTACACCACCGGCCGTACTCACGAGATCATTCGCGGCGCGCTCGATCGCTCTCCGTTGTACGCGGGCCGCATCCAGGGCCGCGGGCCCCGGTATTGCCCATCGATCGAGGACAAGGTCGTGCGCTTCGCCGACAAGGACCGCCACCAGATATTCTTGGAGCCGGAGGGCCGTAGTACGGTTGAGGTCTATCCCAACGGGCTCTCTACGAGCCTCCCGCTCGACGTGCAAATCGAGATGGTCCGCTCCATACCCGGACTCGAGCACTCCGCCATCATGCGGCCCGGCTACGCAATCGAGTATGACTACGCCGATCCGACGCAGCTGCAGCCGTCGCTTGAGACCAAACTGGTGGGAGGCCTTTTCCACGCCGGCCAGATCAACGGCACGACTGGTTACGAGGAGGCGGCGGCGCAAGGGCTCATGGCAGGCATCAACGCGGTTCTGACACTTCGCGGCGAACCACCGCTGATCCTCAACCGTGATCAGGCCTACATTGGCGTACTTATCGATGATCTGGTGACCAAGGGTGTTGGTGGCGAGCCCTATCGGATGTTCACGTCGCGCGCTGAGTACCGGCTGCTGCTGCGCGAGGACAACGCAGACCTGCGGCTCGCCGAGTTTGGCAAACGCGTCGGCGCTGTTGGCGAGGCAGAGTTCGAACGTACGCGCCGGAAGTCTGATCTGGTTCGCGGCGAGATCGCGCGTTTGGAGTCGACGGTAGTGGCCCCATCGACCGACGTGAACACACGGCTCCGTGCGCTGGGAACGACAGAGATCGCACAACCCGCCAGCCTGGCCCAACTGCTGCGTAGACCCGAACTGCCTTATGAAGCGGTTGCCGGGTTCCCAGGCGTTCAACGCCCGGCGGAACTACCAGCGGATGTCGTGGCGCAGGTGGAAGTGTCGCTCAAGTACGCTGGATACGTGAAACGCCAGAGCGATGCGGTCGATCGCTTCAAGCGCATGGAGCAGGCGCACATCCCTGACGATTTGGACTACGCTGCCGTGAAGGGTCTTTCGCGTGAAGCGAGTGAACGCCTCGCGCACATTCGGCCGCGCTCGCTCGGGCAGGCGGCGCGCGTGCCGGGCGTGACCCCTGCCGCGCTCTCCCTCCTGTCAGTCCATCTCAAGCGGCATGGTGGGCACTGACCTGCCGGGTACGCCTTCTGCGCTGCTTGCGGAGCTGATTCGCGAGGCAGCGGCGCGCAGCATCACCTTACCTGATGCCGCGACCGCTCGATTCCAAATCTACATTCAGACGTTGCTGCTGTGGCGCCGCCGGCTGTCGCTCACGACCGCCGCGACGGCCGCGGAGATCGTTCGCTCGCACATTCTCGATTCCCTGATGCCGTGCCGGTTCATCCAACCGGAGATGCGGGTAGCGGACCTGGGGAGCGGCGCTGGCTTCCCTGGGATCCCGCTCGCAATCGTCTGCGAGCGCGCGCATATGTCGGTCGTGGAGTCGCGCCGAAAGAAGGCGAACTTTCTCCGCGAGGTGGTGCGGACAGCCGAGCTCGCCAACGTTGAGGTGATCGAGGAGCGTGCAGAAAGACTGGCAGGCCACCTGTGGGATGTCGTCGTCTCTCGCGCGGTGTGGGGGCTGGCGGACTTCCTCGCTGTTAGTGAGCGGCTCCTCCTGCACGGCGGTGTGGCGATCGCCATGAAGGGACCGAAAGGGGAGGCTGAAGCTATCTCGTACACCGGACCATTGGCTAAGTCAGACGCGGTCGAGTATCAACTCCCAACTGGTGCTCATCACCGGCTCGTCGTTTACCGAAAACCCTGAACCTTGCCGTTTCGAGCGGGTCCATGTTTCACGTGAAACACTTTCCACCCTCGCCGGCCTGTGGTACATCCATTCCACTTCCACGAATGGGGATGTAAGGGGCGGTGGGGCGCGTCATCTGCATTGCGAACCAAAAGGGCGGCGTTGGCAAGACGACAACCGCCGTCAACCTGTCAGCCTGCTTGAGCCTGGCGGGGCGGCCGACGCTGCTCATCGATATCGACCCCCAGGCGAGCGCGAGCAGCGGTGTTGGGATGGCCAAGGCGGACGGCTTACCGACCGCTTACGAGGTCGTCATGGGTGAGCAACCGGCAACCGCGGCCATTCGGCCGTCGTCCGTCGAGCTTCTCAGCGTACTGCCCTCTACGCGTGACCTCATCGGCGCAGAGATCGAGCTGGTACCGTTGATCGCGCGCGAACATCGCATGGCGGAAGCACTACGCGGTGTCCGCGATGCATACGACTACGTGATCATCGACTGTCCCCCGTCACTTGGCCTCTTGACCATAAACGGTTTGACGGCAGCGGATTCCGTCCTGGTACCGTTGCAGTGCGAGTATTACGCGCTCGAAGGACTGAGCGCTTTGTTGGAAACTGTGGAGCTGATTCGTCAGCGGCTCAATACGGCACTCGTCGTCGAGGGGTTGCTGCTGACGATGTTCGACACCCGCAATAGCCTCTGCCATCAGGTGGTCGAGGAGGTGCGCCGGCACTTTCCGCGGGAAGTCTTTGCAACCATCATCCCTCGGAACGTACGTCTCAGCGAATCGCCGAGCCACGGCCTGCCGGCAGTGGTATACGACCCGACATCGCGGGGGGCGGAAGCGTACAAATCCTTGGCGCGCGAAATTCTCCAAGGAAATCGGAATGCTAAAGTACCTAGTGTGGAGGAGAACGAGGTCGGAGGAGGAGGATAGCGATGGAGCTAGCGAAGCGACGAGCCTTGGGTAGAGGCCTCGGGGCCCTGATTCCCAGCAGTTATCCGGAGCAGAGGGCCGATCCCTCATCCGTTCCGCTGTCGGCAATCCAACCCAATCCCCTGCAGCCCCGGCAGGAGTTTGCGCCAGGTGCCATCGAAGAACTGGCACAGTCAATTCGGCAAAAGGGTATTCTCCAACCGCTCCTCGTACGCCGGGTCGGCAGTGGCTACGAGCTCATCGCCGGAGAGCGCCGCTTGCGGGCTGCGCAGCGGCTCGGCTTGGAAGAGGTGCCGATCACTATCCGGAACTGCACCGACGGTGAAATGCTGGAGTTAGCGCTGATCGAGAACATCCAGCGCGAGGACCTCAATCCACTGGAAGAAGCCCGTGCGTATCGACGCCTCGGCGAAGAGTTCAACCTCACGCAAGACGAGATCGCCAAGCGCGTTGGGAAGGATAGGTCGACGGTCGCCAACACCCTGCGACTCCTGCAGCTCCCGCAGGAAGTGCAGCGCCAGATCGAGCGCGGCGCGCTGTCGGCTGGGCACGCCCGCGCGCTCGTCAACGCTGGATCAGAGGCAGCAAAGATCAAGTTGGCGCATGAGGTCATTGCCCGGCGGCTGACGGTTCGCGAGACAGAGAAACTGGCCAAGCGCCAATTGCGCCCGATAGTAGACGTCGAGCTGCGCGCCGCCGAGCATCGCCTGACGGAGGCGTTGGGGACTCGCGTGCGGCTGCACACCCGGCGCGGCGGTGCAGGCAAGATCGAGATCGAGTACTACTCGTTGGAAGCGCTCAACGCACTGATCGATCGTCTCAGCGCCCCGACTGCCGGCTAAAAGGTGAACGAAAACTTTGACAACCGTAGGGGCGGATGTTATAAGCGCCGCGCCTTTAATCCACCAACGAACGGGGGGGACGAGCATGGCCTTATTCGGGAAGGACGAAAAGGGGCAGCGCCCTGAAGCTCCACGGTCATCGATCACGAGTACACCGGAGTACTCGATGGACAGCCCAAGAAGCGAGGAAGGGGTCCAGGCCCACCTCGGTAAAGGAAGCCGTGTGGAGGGCAAGCTGACCTTCGAAGGCAGCGTGAAGATCGACGGGTACGTCGAGGGCGAGATCCTGGCGCAGCATGCAGTCATCGTCGGCGAGACTGCGGTGATCAACGCGCAGGTCAACGCCGAGACCGTGGTCGTGAAGGGGAAGGTCACAGGGGACATCACCGCCCGGAAGCAGGTGGAGCTGCGTGGTCCCGCCAAGCTGACCGGCAACATCACGACGCCGAGCCTAGTGATTCACGAGGGCGTACTGTTCGAGGGGCACTGTTCGATGGGTGGGGCGGAAAACAAGGCAGACAAGACGGACAGGAAGGTGGCCCTGTTTCCAAAGGAGGAGCTGCGCAACACAAGTACTGTGCGGATGCCATCCGAGGCGGCCAAATAGGCAGCACGTCTCCATATAGCTGGTAAACCGTTCCCCCGGGCCCCTTCCGGTAGCGCGCACCGCGCGCGTCCACTGCCTGCAGTCAGGCGCCAGCCGCGGTGCGTCATAACACACTTCCAAACACGACGAACACATGTTGACCTTTCCACCAGATTTTTCGTTTGTCATCCAGATCGTCTCATTCTTCATTCTGTGGGCAGGTCTGAAGCGCTTGCTCTTCGATCCCGTGCTACAGGTACTCGAGCAACGCGAAGCGCGCACCGCGGGTGCCCGCCACGCTGCCGCGGAGATGAATGCGGCCGCACAGGTGTCGCAAGCGGAGTACGAGCGCCGCATGCACGACGTGCGGCTGACGCTGTCTGCGGAAGGCGATGCCACCCGCAATGCGAACCAAGCCGAGGGGCAACGACTGCTGTCCGAGACGCGCGCCCAAGCCAGCACGCAGCTGTCGCAGTTGCGTGACAGCCTGCGCCGCCAGGCGGATGAAGCGCGGCCGGCGTTGACGGTGGAAGCCCGTGACTTGGCCAGCCGCATTCTGGAGCGTGTCGTTGGGAGGCCGCTGCGATGAGTACGCGCCGGATCGCCTTCGGCCTCGCGCCCGTGCTCATTCACGTGCAGCGTGCGCTAGCCAGCGAGGAGGCGCACGGGCACGAAGCCGGCGGAATTCCGTGGGGCTCCCTGCTCTTTTCAGCGATCAACCTCGCCATCTTCATTTGGGTGCTCGCCCGCTTCGTCATGCCCGCGGTGCGCCAGTGGGTGCACCAGCGTCGCGATCAGATCGTCAACGACCTCGCCGACGCTGCAGCCGCCAAGGCGGCAGCCGAGCGCCTGCGCGCCGAATGGGAGGCCCGCCTCGCCGACCTCGAGCGCACCACTGCCGAGCTGCGTGCACAGGCGCAACAGGACGCCGAACGCGAGCGCGAACGTATCCTCGCCGCTGCACGGGCCGCTGCGGACGCCATCCGCAAGGATGCCGAACGCGCGGCCGCCTACGAGATCCGCCGCACGCAGCAACAACTCCGCGCCGAGCTCGTGCGTCAAGCGGTCAGTCTGGCCGAAGACGCCACACGCGCCCAATGGACGGCGGCCGATCAGCAACGCTTCATCGCTGATTTCTTGAAACAGGTGGGACAATGAGCGCTGCGGTGGGGCGTCGCTACGCGAAAGCCTTGTTCGCACTGGCGAAGGAGGGCGGCGTCTTGCAACCGGCGGCGGACGAGCTGGCGCGGGTGGCCGCGGTCGCGACCGACGTGAGCGTTGGCCCGGTGTTGCGGAGCCCGCTGCTCTCGCCCACGCGGCGCGCCGAGTTGGCGCAGATGCTGAGTCGCGAGCTGGCACTGTCGGACCTGCTCGCGCGCTTTCTCCAACTCCTTGCCGATCACCAACGTCTCGGTGAGTTGCCGGCGATTGCCGACCGCTATCAGCAACTACTGGACACCGAGCTCGGACGGGTTCGGCTCACTATCCGCAGCGCCAACCCGCTCGACGGTCAGCAGGAAGCGGACATCATCGCGGTCTTTGCGCGACTCACCCGGAAGCAGGTGATTCCCCGGGTTGTGGTCGATGCGGAGTTGCTTGGTGGAGTAATTGTCGAGGTGGAAGGTAAAGTGTATGATGGTAGTGTCCGTACACAACTTGAGAGTTTATCCAAGGAACTGAGCGGAGCTGCTTCGCTCTAGAAGGACCCCGAACGACATGGATATTCGCCCCGCAGAAATCAGCGACGTCATCAAACGCCAGATCGCCGAGTACGGTCGCGAGGTTGAGGTACGCGAGACCGGCCGCGTGCTGTCGTGCGGCGACGGTATCGCCCGCATCTACGGCCTCGACAAGGCCGCCGCCGGCGAGTTGCTGGAGTTTCCGCACAACATCTTCGGCCTCGTGCTCAACCTCGAAGAAGACAACGTCGGCGCCGCCATCTTCGGCGAAGCGCACTTGATCAAGGAGGGCGATGAGGTCCGGCGCACCGGGCGCATCGCCGAGGTGCCGGTCGGGGATGCGTTGCTCGGCCGCGTCGTCGATGGCCTCGGCCAACCCATCGACGGCAAGGGGGCGATCGATGCCAGCGAGAGCCGTCGCATCGAGCTCAAAGCGCCCGGCATCGTCGACCGCCAGCCGGTGAAGGAGCCGCTGCAAACCGGCATCAAGGCGATCGACGCGATGATTCCCATCGGCCGCGGCCAGCGCGAGCTGATCATCGGTGACCGCCAAACCGGCAAGACCGCCGTGGCGATCGACACGATCATCAACCAGCGCGGTGGTGACGTCGCGTGCATCTACGTGGCCATCGGGCAGAAACGCTCGACCGTGGCGCAGGTGGTCGAGCGGCTCACACGTCACGGCGCCATGGACTACACCATCGTCGTCGCCGCCACCGCCTCCGACGCCGCGCCCTTGCAGTTCATCGCCGCGTATACCGGCTGCACGATTGGCGAGTACTTCCGCGACAACGGTCGCCACGCACTGGTCGTCTACGACGATCTGTCGAAGCAGGCCGTCGCCTACCGCCAACTGTCGCTGCTGTTGCGCCGGCCGCCTGGACGCGAGGCCTACCCCGGCGACGTGTTCTACCTGCACTCACGCTTGCTCGAGCGCGCTGCCAAGATGAGCGCCGACCGCGGCGGCGGCTCGCTGACCGCCTTGCCGATTATCGAAACGCAAGCCGGCGACGTCTCGGCGTACATTCCCACCAACGTCATCTCGATCACCGACGGCCAGATCTTTCTCGAAACCGACCTCTTCTACTCAGGCGTGCGGCCGGCGGTGAACGTCGGCATCTCGGTGTCACGCGTCGGTGGATCGGCGCAGATCAAAGCAATGAAGCAGGTCGCGGGATCGCTGCGCATGGAGCTGGCACAGTACCGCGAGATGGCGGCCTTCGCGCAGTTCGGGTCCGACCTCGATGCCACCACCCAGAAGCAGTTGGCGCGCGGCAGCCGGCTGGTCGAGATCCTCAAGCAAGGTCAGTACGAGCCCCTGGCTGTCGAGATGCAGGTGCTGATCATCTACGCCGCAACCAATGGCTTCGTCGATCACCTTCCCGAGACTGCAGTGCGCAAGTATGAAGCGGAGCTGTTCCGCTTTGTCGAGAACCGTCATCCCGATCTGCTCGAAGCCATCCGCACGAAGAAGGCGCTCGACGACACCGTGAAGCCCAAGGTCGACAAGGTGCTCAACGAGTTCAAAGAAATCTTCACCGCGTAGTGCACGCTGAGCCCTCGACCCCTGCGACGCCATGGCCAGCCTGAAAATCATCCGCAAGCGCATCTCCTCGGTGAAGAGCACCCAGAAGATCACCAAGGCGATGAAGATGGTCTCCGCCGCCAAGCTGCGACGCGCGCAGGAGGCAGCGACTGCGGCGCGACCCTACGCCGAGAAGCTCACCGCCCTGCTGCACAACGTCGCAGCGCGGGTCAGCGACAGCACCCATCCGCTGCTGCAGACGCGTGAGGAACGCTCGATCCACGCCCTGCTGGTGACCGCCGACCGCGGTTTGTGTGGCGGCTACAACACCAACCTCATTCGCAAGGCGGAAGCTCTCGTGCAGGAGCGCGGACGCGACCACGTGCGCTTCACGATCGTCGGCCGGCGAGGCTTCGACTACTTCAAGAAACGCGACGTCACCATCGTCGACAAGCACATCAATCTGTTCGGCGGCCCGGGCGACGCGCTAGCGCGCAGCATCGCGGAACAGCTGGCGCGCGAGTTCGCCGACGGCACTACCGACGGTGTCTACCTGATCTACAGTCGGTTCCGTTCGGCCCTGGTGCAGATCCCAACCGTCGAACAGCTCCTGCCGATCACCACGGAGCCGGCCACTGGGGCGGACGCGATCGACTATCTGTACGAGCCAAATGCGGCAGATCTACTGGATCGCCTGCTCCGCCAATATGTCACGGTCCTTATTCACCGCGCCTTCCTCGAAGCCACCGCCAGCGAGCACGGTGCGCGCATGACCGCCATGGAAAGCGCCACCAGCAACGCCTCGGACATGATCGATAGCCTGACGCTCGCCATGAATCGCGCGCGCCAGGCCACCATCACTAAAGAGCTGATGGAGATCGTCGGCGGCGCCGAGGCGCTCAAAGGATAGTGCGTGGTGACCTGTCTCTCAAATTCGATGAACAAGGATGCAATCACGAAAGCACGAAATAGCGAAACCACGAAAAGGAATCTGCATCTCGTGTTTTCGAGCTTTCGGGGTTTCGTGATTCTCTGTGGCTCGGAGATGGTCGCTGTTCTTTGAACATCATGCTGCGAATTTCTGAGACGGTACACTAGAACAACGCATACAGAGGCATTCACTATGAGCATGGGCAAGATCACACAGGTCATCGGTCCGGTTGTAGACGTCGAGTTCCCCGACGGCTCGCTGCCGCCGATCTACAACGCGTTGCGCATCTCCAACCCCGCCATCAGCAGTCAGGCGTGGAACCTCGTCGTCGAGGTGGCGCAGCACCTGGGCGAGCGCACTGTGCGCTGCATCGCCATGGACTCCAGCGAAGGCTTAGTGCGCGGCATGGAAGTGCAGGACACCGGTGATTTCATCAAGGTTCCGGTGGGCCCGCAGACGCTCGGCCGCATCATCAACGTGATCGGCGAGCCGGTGGACGAAGCCGGGCCGGTTGAGGGGACGGCCTACTACCCGATTCACCGCGAGCCACCTGCGTTCGTCGATCAAGCCACCGAGGTGCAGGCGTTCGAAACCGGCATCAAGGTGGTGGACCTGCTCACACCGTACTCGCGCGGCGGCAAGATCGGCCTCTTCGGCGGCGCCGGTGTCGGCAAGACCGTCTTCATCCTGGAGCTGATCCACAACATCGCCACCCACCACGGCGGCTACTCGGTCTTCGGCGGCGTCGGCGAGCGTACGCGTGAGGGTAACGACCTGTGGCTCGAAATGCGCGAATCGGGCGTCATCTCGAAGACCGCGCTGGTCTATGGCCAGATGAACGAGACGCCGGGTGCGCGCGCCCGCGTCGGCCTCACCGCTGTGACCGCGGCGGAGTACTTCCGCGATGAAGAGGGGAAAGACGTCCTGCTCTTCATCGACAACATCTTCCGCTTCACGCAAGCCAACTCGGAAGTGTCGGCTTTGCTCGGCCGTATGCCGTCAGCCGTCGGTTACCAGCCGACGCTGTCTACCGACATGGGTGAGTTGCAGGAGCGCATCACCACGACAAAGAAAGGCTCGATCACCTCGGTGCAGGCCATCTACGTGCCCGCCGACGACCTCACCGATCCGGCGCCGGCAACGACGTTCGCGCATCTCGATGCGACCACCGTGCTGTCGCGTCCGCTGACCGAAATCGGCATCTACCCTGCGGTCGATCCGCTCGACTCCACATCGCGGATTCTCGATCCGAACATCGTCGGCCAGGAGCACTACCACGTTGCGCGCGCGGTGCAGGAAGTGTTGCAGCGTTACAAGGATCTCCAAGACATCATCGCCATCCTCGGGATGGACGAGCTCTCCGAAGAGGACAAGCTGATCGTCTCACGCGCGCGCAAGGTGCAGAAGTTCCTGTCGCAACCGATGAACGTGGCCGAGGCCTTCACCAACGTCAAAGGGGCCTACGTGAAGCTGCCGGAAACCATCCGCGCCTTCAAAGAGATCATCGACGGCAAGCACGACAGTATCCCGGAGCAGGCCTTCTACATGGTCGGCACCATCGAAGACGTCATGGAGAAGGCGAAGAAGCTCGCCGCGTAGAGAGACGATGCAGTGTCCTGTAGCGGCGGGTTTCAAACCCGCCTCCGGATTCGAATATGCGCGATGCATTTGATCTCAGAGTCGTCACCCCGCGCCGCTTGCTCCTCGAAGAGCAAGTACGCGAAGTCACCGCGCCAGGCACGGTCGGCGAGTTCGGCGTCCTCCCGGATCACATCACGTTCCTCACCTCGCTGGAGATCGGCACGATGAGCTACCGCGACGCCGGCGGTACGCATCGCCTAGCGATCCGCGGCGGCTTCGCCGAGGTGCTCAACAACGTGATGACCGTCCTGGCCGACGACGCCGCGTTCGCGGAAGACATCGACTCGGCAGCCGCGCGCGCCGAGCTGCAGGATGCCGACGCCAAGCTCCGGGGACTCTCACCATTGGATGAAACCTACGCAGCCATCGACGCCAATCGCCGCTGGGCGCAGGCCCGGATTGACACGGCCAGCGCCGGACGCTGATCCCGTTTTGCGGCGCTGCCCCTACCCGCTACGCCGCCGCGCGACGCCGCACACCTTCCAGAACTGAGACCAGCTCGTCGACCTGGGCCGAGTCAAACAACCCGTCGACGCCCAGAGGACTGAAATCGGTGTAGGGCGATTCGTACAGCAGCTTGGCGTCCATGGAGCCGTGCTCCGTGAGGTGGTTGATGATGAAGTCGAGGAACTCGATCTGATCCGACCGCAACGCTTTGCCCGCCATGAAACCGGCGAGGGCACCCTTGGCTGCCTCGCGATCCAGCCCCACCAACGAGCGGACGAAGAGACCCAGACCGTGGTTCTCTTCCTTCGCACGCCGCACGTCTTTGACAGCGCCGATGCCGCTCTCCACAAGCATTCGTTCAAGCTCGGCGAGATCGAATGTTGTCAGCGCAGTGTTTGTTCGCAGTTTGTGAATTGCGATGTGCTCCTCGTGTGCTTTCAGAAACTGTCTGGCCTTGGCGCGGAACCGCTCGTAGCTGTCCCGCGTGGCGAACCCCGGCAACTCCACCGCCGTGTCGCCGCCCATCTCGTCTTCGAAGTCTGTGTAGATTGGCTCGCGCTGCTTCTTCTCGATGAGCTTCACCAGCGACCGCAGCCGTTTGCGGACGATCTCCAGCATCGGCGTGGTCACGTCCAGCCACCACTCGTCGGCCTGGATATCTTGGATGAGCTGAAGCTGCTGCTGGACGAGCGGGATGCTCGCCTTTTCCTCGAGCAATCCGGCGATGCCCTTTACCTGGTCGCGTAGCCGTTCGAAGGCAGGCTCAGCTCGCAAGACGGCGAGTTGCAGATTGAGGAGCAGGAGATCGAAGCGTTTGGCTTCTTCGTCCTCGGCCTCGCGCTCC
>JBGQHM010000085.1:0-18841 GCA_041497995.1 Binatia bacterium
CAGTGTCACGTGGCGGGTACGTGCGACCCGACTAGCGGCACGTGCTCCAACCCGGCCGCAGCGAACGGCACGGCATGCAACGACGGCAACGCCTGCACGCAGAGCGACAGCTGTCAGGCGGGTGTGTGCAGCGGAAGCAGTCCAAATCCCGCGTGCGCCAGCGCTGATCTGTCGGCAAAACTCCGCGCGCGGCCGAAGCAGGTGAGGATGGGAAGGGAGATCGACTATCGGTTGGGCGTGAAGAACGGCGGCCCCGATGCTGCCGCGTCGGTAATGGCGAGCTTCATGTGCTCGGGAGTGCCATACCATTTCGCTGGCATGTCGGCCGGATGTGTCGCGACCGGTGGCTCGATAACGTGCTCTCTTGGGACGCTGCGCAACCATGGGTCCATCGCAAGAGAGATCACGGTTGTGCCTCACGCCGCCGGTGTTCTGCGCTGCACGGCGAGTGTCTCGAGTGTAACTCCAGATCCGGATCCGACGAACCAGTTGGAGACCGAGGATACGCGAGTACGTTAGTTGGTGCCTGAGCAAGTGGAAGGTACGCCCCCTCGTCGGGGGCGTACCTTCCTAGCGTGGTTCATCGATCCTATTACTCGTGATCCCCGATCGATGAACCTCGTGGTTGCCGAGGCTGAGCCTCCAGACTCTCCAACGGAATATTGCGGGCGCACAGCGGGCACTCTGCTGGTTCCCAAGTCGCGTTGGGAAGCGATGAGAGCGTCTCCAACGCGAGCGTGTTGTCGGCAGCGAAGCGCGTGGCCGAGTGCCCCAAGACCAGCAACGCACCAACGGCAACGATTGTGGCGCCGCACGCCTCGAGATCCGCAAACGTTCCGCGCACAGCGGACCCCGCATTGATGACGTCGTCGACGATGGCCACGCGCTTGCCGTCAACCGCGGCGCGCAGAGCGCGTGGGATCCGGTACGTCACTGGATAGCGGGCATCTGTCTGCAACTCCACGAACCGCTCCGAGTAGGTGAACGGCACTCCGAGCTCAGACGCGACCATCAGCGCAACGAACGCCCCCTCGACCAGCGGGCCGCACACGGCGTCTATCCCGTGCCGGCCGAGACGTCTGGCGAGCTCCGCAGCGAACGGTCGAACCCGTTCCGGGTGCAGACACAGCAGCTCGAGGTCGAGCCACAGGTCACCGTGATGGCCCGACTCCAGGCGAAAATGCCCTCTGCGCGCGGGCAACATCCGGACAAGTTTGTTTCCCTGCATGCTCGAATCACGAAGTGGATTCCTCGACTTCACCCGCGTCGCTGACGTCTATGCAGCGGTGCTCCAACGGGCCTGGAAGCTCCCGCCGCAGCCGGCGCGGCACGCATTCGTCAAGCAGCAGTCGCACGCTGAATCAGGGATTCTTTCGCCAGCTCCAGAACGGCAATGGCGTGCGCGCGGCTTACCGTGTGGAAGTCCTCCAGGAACTCGTCATGAGAACTTCCCTCCTCAATGTAGTCCATTAGCGTCTGAACCGGAACCCGAGTGCCGCTGAACACAACCGCACCGCTCATGACCTTCGTGGACCTGGTGATTAGTGGAGAGGGGAGCACCATCAATTCGCCTCGGGATCGGGATGGAGAATAGTGACTCGCATCGTAAGTGTCTAACGCGCTTGGCTCCGTCCCTCGTCGATCGCCTACGTGATCAATCGCAGATCCTCCTTTGTGATGACCCCACCAAATTGGCTCAGCGCTTGACCTGAGGGAGTTCCCCGCCCTCGATGCCAGTGCCCGCGCGAAGTCCAATACCTGCCGCTGTTGGTCGGGTGGCAACTGATCAAGCTGCTCGCAGAGTTCTCTTTCGAGCGGATCGTTCATCTCACGCCTCCGTCGCACGCATTGTGGATATTACGTCGCTCCATCTGCGATGGCGAGCGCGGCAAGGGCCGCACATCGACCTTCGCTCACCCGGCCCATGAGGACGGCGGACAGAAAGAAGGCCCCACGAGACGCGGGTGGACGCCGCCGCTCTCGGCAGTCCCCTGGAACGGGGGGCAGACCTGACTCAATACCTCCTCTCGAAATGTTGTGGTCAGCCTTGGCGGAGCCCCGAGAGTTGAACCGATCAACCCTGCACGCTGATCTGGTTTGGATTCCGCGAGCCCGCAGCGAACGGTCGAACACACGTTCCAGGTCGGCGCGCTACGCCATTCCCCACGCCACGTGCTCGACGGACACCGTCGGTAGACAACCCTACTCGCGTGGTCTCCCGCCAGCTTGGTTACCGGATCCCTGACTACTAGGTGGCCTTGGTGCTTGTGCTCCTGGCGGGGTTGGGGGACGGACGGTAGCAGGTCTCGGATTGGTCCCACCCTTCTCAATGCCCTCTCGCAACGGTCGCGAGGGTGGGGTTGGTCTCTGTGATTCATTGGCCATCTTATCCTCCTTGACTGTTGGGCTGCACGCCTGTTCGAAATTCGATCGTGAGTTCCTCGCGCTTCCGGGAGATGTACAGTGATTCAACTTCATAGAGGAACTCAGCGGTCGTACCCTTGTACACTTTCACCTCTCGCAGCAGTAGCTCATTGGCATCGGCGGTCTCAGAAAAGGCGTTGACCCACCCCTCATACGCCAAGTCCCGATTGATGTCTCGCACGACGACCCAAGCATTCGTGAGGTCGGAGGAATTGAACGTGTGAGCCCACACATCCATATCACCGAACTTGTCGCTGATTCTCAGGAGCTTCGCCAGTCGGTGAAGCCAGTGTCTCGAAAGAGCTGCTGAAGCCCCGATGCCAACAAACGCAGCGACCGCGGTAACCCACGCGATCTCGCCGTAAGATACGTCATTCGGGTTGGACAGCGCCTTCACAAACGAGATGGTCGGTGGCCAGTGACAATGCCACGCTGCGAGACCGAGCGCGTACACAAGGTAGCACCCGAGGCCAAGGACGAGCGAGTACAGCGAGAACCGAAGCGCCCCCCATTCCCGGGTTGGGGTCAGGTTCTCTACAAGCAGGGCGCAGATGATGCCTGGGAAGAACAGAAGAACGAGCCCGAATGTCAAATCCTTTGGCATATCGATTCCCATCTAGCACAGCGCGCCGCTCGCCAGATTCAGGCGCCGCCCCTGCGTTTAGCGTCTTTGGTTATGAGTCTGCCTCCCCAGTCGCCGAGCTTTGAATTAGCCGGCGAGGCCGACCTGACGATCACGCGAGCTTCGTCGGCTCATCCCCTTTACTCCGGGGGTCGGTCATACTGCAGTTTGGTCCTCCTGTCCACGTTCTCCGGTTGGTCACCAGATCACACCGGACCGCGATTAACCCGCGGGCCTTGCGAGGGAAGGCCCCTGCTAGCCGCCTCGTGGCAGCCGCTCGCGAGATCGGTTAGATTGCAGCGGCCTATGAGTCGAAACCTAGAGCGTTCCCACCCGTTGCCGGGGCAAGCCCTTGCCACGAACGGCACCGCTGCGCTGCGTCTTTCGACGCAGAGTGAAGAGGAGACCCGCGCCTTCGGGGCACGGCTGGCGTCGTTGCTCATCGGTGGTGAGCTGATCGGATTGAGCGGCGAGCTGGGAGCCGGGAAAACCTGCTTAGTGCGCGGTCTGGCCGAAGGGCTCGGTATCGCGTCGCACAAGGTGCGCAGCCCGACGTTCACGCTGGTCAATGAGTACTCGGGTGGGCGGCTGCCGCTGTATCACATCGACCTGTATCGCTTGGCCGCCACGGACGTGGACAGAATGGCCCTGCGCGAGTACCTGTACGGCGAAGGCGTGTGCGTGGTGGAGTGGTTCGAGCGCCTCGGGGAGAAGGCCGCGCATCTGCATGTCCAGCTCACGTTCGTGGGAGAGAACGAGCGGTTGCTCGTGGCCTCCGCTAACGGCGAGCGCTATGTTGAGCTGCTAGGTCAGTTGGAGGAAGCGTAGAGCCGTGGCATTGATTGTCCAAAAGTACGGCGGCACGTCCGTCGGCACCATCGAGCGCATCCAGGCGGTGGCCCAGCGTGTCGCGGCGACGCGTGCGGCGGGGAATGGGGTCATTGTCGTGGTCTCGGCGATGGCGGGTGAAACCAATCGGCTGCTGAAGCTGGCGAGCGACCTGTCCCCGCAGCCCGACGCGCGCGAATCCGATGTGCTGGTGGCCACGGGTGAGCAGGTGTCGGTTGCACTCGTGACCATGGCTCTGCACGATCTCGGCATGCCTGCCCGGTCGTTTCTCGCCCACCAGATTCGGATGAGCACCGACGGTGTCTTCGGCCGCGCCCGCATTACCAGCATCGATGCCAGCGCAATGCTGCAGCTCGTCCAGGACGGCGGCGTTGCAGTCGTGGCCGGCTTCCAAGGCGTCGACGAGCAGCTCAACATCACCACGCTCGGACGCGGCGGCAGCGACACCAGCGCGGTCGCTATGGCCGCTGCAGTAAAGGCCGACGTGTGTGAGATCTACACCGACGTGACCGGCGTCTTCACGACCGATCCGCGTATCGTCCCGAACGCTCGCAAGTTGGCGCGCATCTCCTTCGACGAGATGCTCGAGCTTGCCAGCCTCGGCGCCAAGGTGTTGCAGATCCGCTCGGTCGAGTTTGCCAAGCGCTATGGCGTGCCGCTGCACGTACGCTCCAGCTTCTCGGATGAAGAAGGGACCTGGGTGGTCCCGGAGGATGACAAAATGGAAGACGTGTTGGTGTCAGGTGTCGCCTGCGATCTCAACGAGGCGAAGATCACGCTGCTGCGCGTGCCGGACCGTCCCGGGCTCGCCACCAGGATCTTCACGCCGATCGCCAACGCGCATATCGTCGTCGACATGATCATCCAGAATTCCAGCGAAGAGGGCTTCACCGACCTCACCTTCACCGTCGCGCGCGCCGATTATCAGAAGGCGCTCAGCATGGTAAAAGCCGTGGCTGGGGAAATCGGTGCAAGCGGGGTGACCTCCGATACGTCGGTGGCGAAGGTGTCGGTGGTTGGGTTAGGTATGCGGAGCCACGCCGGCGTGGCGGCCCGCATGTTCGAGGTGCTGGCGAATGAAGGAATCAATATCCAAATGATCTCGACTTCCGAAATCAAGATCTCGGTGGTGATCGATGCGAAGTACGCCGAGCTGGCGGTGCGTGTGCTGCACCAGGCGCTGGTCGAGGAAGGCATCAAAGAAGGCGCCGAGGAGGCGAGGCCGTGACCAGTCACAGTGTGACCAGTCACAGCGCGACGAGCGCGCGACACATCGAGATCTACGACACGACGTTACGCGACGGCTGCCAGGCGGAGGACATCGCCTTCACGGTCGAGGACAAGCTGCGCATCGCCGAGCATCTCGACGACTTCGGCGTCAGCTACATCGAAGGCGGGTGGCCGGGATCCAACCCACGTGACGAAGACTTCTTCAAAGGAGCGAAGCGCCTGCGCCTGAAGCACGCGCGCATCGCCGCCTTCGGCTCGACACGTCGCGTTGGCGCGCGCGCCAGCGACGATGCCAACATCCGCAAGCTCCTGCAGGCGGAGACCCCGGTGGTCACCATCTTCGGCAAGACCTGGGAGCTCCACGTACGTGAGGATCTGCGCATTTCGAAGACGCAGAACTTCGAGGTGATTCACGACAGCATTGCGTACCTCAAGAAGCATGTGGATACGGTCATCTTCGATGCCGAGCATTTCTTCGACGGCTTCCGCGACGACGCGGAGTTTGCGCTCGAGTGCTGCCGCATCGCAGCGGATGCCGGTGCCGACGTCATCTGCCTCTGTGAGACCAACGGTGGGCGGCTGCCGGACGAAGTGGCGACTGCAGTCGATGCCGTGCGCCAGGCGGTGTCGGTCGCGGTGGGCATCCACTGCCACAACGATTCGGAGCTTGGCGTCGCCAACAGCTTGATCGCAGTGCAGCACGGCGCCACGCAGGTGCAAGGCACCATCAACGGCATCGGCGAACGCTGCGGCAATGCCAACCTGTGCTCGGTGATCGGCAACCTGCAGCTGAAGATGGGTCACAAGGTCGTCACGCCGGCACAGCTGCGCCACCTGCGCGAGCTGTCGCACTTCGTGTGGGAGCTGGCGAATGCCGAGCCCAACAAGCGCCAGCCGTTCGTCGGACTCAGCGCCTTCGCGCACAAGGGCGGTATCCACGTCGCGGCGGTGCAGAAGAACCCGCTTACCTACGAGCACATCGATCCGGCTGTCGTCGGCAATCGCCAGCGCGTGCTGGTGTCCGATCTCTCGGGACGCAGCAACATCCTCTACAAGGCGCAGGAGTTCGGCGTCGACGTCGAAGAGCTGAAGCCGGCGGTGCGCGGCGTGCTCGCCGAGGTCAAGGAGCTGGAGAACCGCGGCTTCCAGTTTGAAGGTGCCGAAGCCTCGTTCGAGTTGCTGATGCAGAAGGGCCTCAACGGCCAGAAGGCACGTAGCTTTCGGCTCATCGGGTTCCGGGTCATCGATGAGAAGCGCAAGGAAGATGAGCCGTCGCTATCTGAAGCGACCATCATGATCGAAGGCCCCGACGGTGGCATCGAGCACACGGCGGCGCAAGGCAACGGTCCGGTGAACGCGCTCGACCACGCGCTGCGCAAGGCGCTGGTGAAGTTCTACCCGCAGATCGCCGAGGTCCAGCTGCTCGACTACAAAGTGCGCGTGCTCGGCGGTGGTGAAGGTACCGCGGCGCTGGTGCGCGTGCTGATCGAGTCGGGCGACGGCCACGAACGCTGGGGCACCGTCGGCGTGTCACCCAACGTGGTCGAGGCCAGCTGGCAGGCGCTCTGCGATAGTTTCGACTACAAGCTCTACAAGGACCGCAAGCGCCGCGGCAAGCGTGCTGCCGCAGTAGGACCCGCTGTGTAGTGCTTGAACTGGGTAAAGCGCGGCGATCGATCAGATGGGGACCGATGGCATGTGGCGGTATCCAATAGCCGATCGGTCCCCTCTGAGGTGAGCGCTAGCTTGCGTCGCCTGTCTTTAGGGCTGCGCCATGAATGAGCTGACGAATTTCCCCAGCGCTCGTGGGTTTGTGCCCACGTTTGGCTGCGCGAGGAGGAGAAAGGTGTTGGCGTCAAATATAGAGACGTTCGTGCCGGCATAGTTTCCAACGAACACCGTAGCTCCCGTCGGGTCAACCGCCACGCCCATTGGGCTCAGGCCCGTGACAAGGGGCGACGCTCCATTCTCGGTTGCGCTTGCGCATGGCGAGCATGGGACGTCGACCACTCTCATGTTGTTGTGGCTTTGGTCGGTGCCAAACACTCGCCTGCCGTCTGGGGTGACAGCCACCCCGGACAAACCCACGCCGCCACCAAAGGTTAGGGTCTGGACAACTGTAGGTGACGCTGTGGTCAGGTCGATAATCTTGAGTCCGCCCGAGGCAGCATACATTCGATTCCCTTGGGGATTTATGGCGAACGCGCCTCCTGTCAACCCCGAGTAGGTGGTCACCGCGTGACTAGCTGCATTGATGACATTTAGGTTGTTGCTAATATCAGATACATAGATCTTCATGCCTTTCGGATCTACGGCCACGTGCTTGGGCGGACTCGGGAGACTGATGTTCCTGATAACCACTGGTGGGCTTGCCATGGTATCGATCACTGAGAGTGCGCACGGACAAGTAGAGAGGGCGGTTTCGGTTGGGACGTAGGCTTGAGTTCCCTGGGGGTTTACCGCGATGTTCACACCGTGGGTACCTGCTGGGAGCGCCACGGTGCTGGTCACGGCCCAAGAGGCCGTACTTATCACGGACACGCTGCCATCTACCGAGAATGCAACGCCGTAGTTCACTACGTAGGCTAGGTCCGCTTCGGGGGTAAAGGCCGCGCCTCTAGGGGAGGTGCCCACCGCTATAGTATGAGTCACGGTATGGGAGTCCGCATCAATTACTGAGACATTGTTGCTACTTTGGTTTGCGATGACCGCAGAAGAGCAATTGGTGCATGCTCCTACTGCGTGGTGAGTAACGATAACAACGGCCGGAACCAACACCAGTGGCGCTAAAAATTGTCTCATGCGTTGTCCTCCTTGTCATGCTTGTCATAGGTTGCCAAATGGACCGCGTTTCCGGAACATTGCCATTGCGCCAGTCCCTAATCATCACCTCCAATCAATTGTGCATGGTTCCTAATTAGTACGACTCGTATCTCTGTGTCAAGCAACTTCCATTGACATTGGGAATGTAGGGACTAGGGCCAGGAATCGTCTACGATCCGAGGCGGATGTCAGCCCGAGCCGCAATCGTTGAGCTCTGTGACCGACTAGGCTAGAGGCCCTGGGGGAGGCAATGGAAGTACGCGGGCTGTTATGGTGACCGGAGCCGAAAGGTAAAGCGAGATGATCTACTGCGACCACAACGCGACCACGCCTATCCGTCCCGAGGTGCTCGACGCGATGCTGCCGTTCCTGCGCGACGAGTACGGCAACGCCTCAAGCATCCACCGGTTAGGTTCGCGCGCCCGCTGCGCAGTGGAAGACGCGCGTGCGCACGTCGCAGCGCTCATCGGCGCGCGGCCCGCGGAGATCGTCTTCACCAGCGGCGGTACGGAGAGCAACAACCTTGCGATCCAGGGGGTGGCGCGCGCGTCAGGATGCGGCGCGATCGTCACCACGCCGATAGAGCACTCCTCGGTCCGCGAACCCATCCGGCTACTGCAGACGGAAGGGTATGCCGTGCACGAGGTACCGGTGAATAGGGTGGGGCAGGTGACGGCGGCAGATGTCGCGGCGCGGCTGTCCGAGCCGTGCGCTCTGGTTGGTGTCGGCTGGGCCAACAACGAGATTGGAACGGTGCAGGCGATCGATGAAATCATTGCCGTCTGTTCCGGGCGCGGCGCGCTGCTGCACGTCGATGCAGTGCAGGCGGTCGGCAAGATCCCCACGCACGTACGCGGCGTCGATCTGCTGTCGATCTCGGCTCACAAGATCGGCGGGCCCAAGGGCGTTGGCGCCCTGTTCGTGCGGAGTGGGCTCGCATTGAACCCGCTGATTGTGGGCGGCGGGCAGGAGCGCGGGAGGCGCGCCGGAACCGAGAATGTTGCCGGGATTGTCGGTATGGGGGAAGCCTGCCGGCGGGCTGCCGGCGAGATCGGCGCGTTCGGCGAGGCGTGCCTGGCTCTACGTGAGGCATTGTGGCAGGGGCTGCAGGCGGCGATTTCAGGCGTGCGGCGCAACAGCCCAACGGGCTCAGACTGCCTGCCAAACACGCTCAACGTGAGCTTCGCGGGCGTCCGCGGCGAAGCGTTGGTGGCCGCGCTCGACCTTGAAGGTGTGGCCGTATCGAGTGGCTCCGCCTGCGCGGCCGGTGCAGGCGAACCGTCGCATGTGCTGATGGCGTTGGGACACGGCGGCGATGCGGCGCGTGACGGGGTGCGCTTCAGCGTCGGGCGCGCGAACGCCTTTTCTGAGATCGAGCGTGTCGTTGGTATCGCCGCCGCCGCGGTCCTTCGCATACGCGCGGCACGACGCCCAATTGTGAATGGTGAATGTTGAATGGTGAATGTTCGGAATCGGGGAGCTTCTCGCTCTGCTCACAGACTACCGGCCGTTCTCGGCCGGGATATGAGGCAACAGGACTCCCGCACTCACCATTCACCATTCACCATTCACCATTCGCCGCGACGCGGCGAGCGCGTCGTCGTCGGCATGAGCGGCGGGGTCGACAGCTCCGTCGCGGCGGCGCTCCTGGTCGAAGCTGGGTACGACGTCGTCGGCGTCTCCATGCGCCTCTGGGGCGACGCGACAGGCAGCGGCTGTTGCTCACTCGATGACTTTCTCGATGCCCGCCGCGTCGCGGTGCAACTCGGCATCCCGTTCTACGTCATGGACTTCCGCGACGACTTCACCCGCAACGTCGTCGATCCGTTCGTCGCCGATTATCTGGCTGGCCGCACGCCGAACCCGTGTGTGCGCTGCAACCAGTTCGTCAAGTTCGCGAGCTTCTGGGAACGCGCCTGCGAGCTGGGCGCCGAGTGGGTAGCCACGGGTCACTACGCGCGCGTCGTACGGAGTGAGCAGGGGGCGGCCCAGTTGTGGGCCGCGAGGGATACCGCAAAGGACCAGTCGTACTTCCTGTTTGCGATCGAGCCCGGAGTCTTGGCGCGCACGCTCTTTCCACTCGGCGAGTTGACCAAGGCGGAAGTACGCGACCAGGCGCGGCGCCTGCGCTTGCCGGTCGCTGAGAAGCCGGAGAGTCAGGAAATCTGTTTCGCACCGAAGGGACAGTACGCCGACTTCGTGGCGCGCTACGCCGGCAGCGCGGCGCAGTCGAAGGCCGGAGCGATCGTCGACGACGCCGGACACACCCTCGGGGCACACGGCGGCATCCATCAGTTCACCATTGGCCAGCGCCGCGGCTTGGGGCTGAGTGCGCCGCAGCCGCTGTACGTGACGGCGATCGACGCGGACAGCGGCACGATCCGCGTCGGCGCGCGCGCGGCGACGCTTGCGGCGGGACTGCGGGCGACGCGGCCGAACTGGCTGACTGATGGCCCGGTTGCGGCCGGCATGCGGCTGCGAGTCAAAATCCGCTCGCGCTTCGCCGCCACACCCGTCACGTTGGGCGAGACGACAGCAGAGAGTTTCGAGGCGTGGGCGCGCGATGGGCTCCCCGCAGTGACGCCGGGGCAAGCCGCCGTTCTGTATGACGACGACCGCGTCGTCGGCGGCGGCTGGATCGAACGTGCCTTACCGGCAGCGGGGTAGGGGTGGGGTGATGCGGTTGGCCGTTGTCACCCTTGGCTGGTGCAAGTGCGATGGCTAAGACCTCGCCCGCGCTCGACGGGCTGGAGCAGCGCATCGGGTATCAGTTTCGTGACCCGCAGAACCTTCTTGATGCGCTGCGACATTCGTCAGCCATCGACGCCTCGCAACCGCGCGTCAGCGAACGCTTGGAATTCCTCGGCGACTCGGTGCTCGGTCTGGTCTTCAGCGACCTGCTCATTGAACGCTACCCGGACTGGAACGAAGGCCGGTTGTCGAAGCTGCGCGCCGCGCTGGTGAGCACGACGAGCTTCGCGGCCAAAGCGCGGGACCTGCAGCTGGACCAGGGGCTGACGTTGGGGAAAGGTGAAGAGAAGACCGGCGGCAGGCAGAAGGCTTCGATTCTCGCAGCGGTCTACGAGTCGGTCATGGGCGCGATTTTCCTCGAGAGCGGCTACGAAACGGTGCGCGGTATGGTGACGCGCCACTTCTACGGCGCCATCGAACGGGTGGCGCAGCTCGACTCGACTGATGCCAAGACCGAGCTGCAAGAGCTCTGTCAGCAACTCTGTCGGATGACGCCGGTGTATCGGGTGGTCGATGAACTCGGCCCGGACCATGCCCGACAGTTCGTCGTCGATGTCGTGCTGGGTGAGACGGTGCTGGCGCGCGGCGAGGGCGGGAGCAAGCGCATCGCCGAGCAGGACGCCGCACGGCATGCGCTGCAGATCGCGCCGGAGCAGCTGGCTGCCGCGACGCGCCCGCCGGAGTGAAGCGCAAACGTAAAGAGGGGATGCCCCTGCGGCATCCCCTCTTTCTTCTTGATGCTGAGTGTACGCGATCGAATCAGTGACCCGATTCAATCAGGTGGGCGATGGTGAAGAACTCCTCGCTGATACCGGCCTTCGCACCCTGGTTGTAGTACCACCCCTGCTCGCCGGGATACTTGGCGCTGGGGAGCGCGGCCTTGGTGGCGTGCGTCAGCTGCATATCCACCATCGTGATGCTGGGCTGGAAGGGCATATCGTCCGAGTACTCGATGCCGTACGAAGCCGCTGCCCGCTTCTTCATGCTCCACTCGTTCACCCACACTTTCCACAGCTGCAGGGAGCGGTCGAAGATGTCGCTGTAGGCGATGAGGTAGGTTTCCTTGTCGACGAAGATGAGACGCTTGCCATACGCATACTGCGGCAGCTTCGGCGTGCCCTCGACGACGTAGGCTTTGCGCTTCTCCCAGGTATCGCAGAAGATGAAGTCGCCGCCGCCATCGCAGTACTTCACGGGGAATTCCTCGGAGTGCATCGAGGCGAGGATTTCCTTTTCGCCGAGGAACTTCCAGTCGAACCACGCAATCTGACCGGCGTAGCCGCCGTAGCTGTCGACGTCGGTGTCCTGGCCGAAGAGGGCGTCGGAACGTTGCGCACTCGACAGGCGGCGGACGCGGCGCAGTGACGGCAGGTAGAGCCAGGTATCGTCCTGACGATCCGGACTCAGGTAGCGGATTCCGGTTTCGCCGACGCCTTTGAGGTCGAACGGTTCCAGGATCGGGTGCAGCGAGCTCTTGGCGCGCACACCGTCCGGATTCGGCAGTTCCGGCTTGGGGTCGACGTAGATGCGGCCGGTGTACCAGAGGGTGCGCAGGTGATCGAGGAGGAAGTGCCGCTCGACCTGCATGGGCCCGTCGGTGACCGGGCCGGTGTCTGCGTCGAAGTTGCGCAGATCTTCGTCGTCAGTCGCGTACGGCTTGTACTCGAAGTTCCACATGATCTTGAGGGCGATCTGCGGATCGTTCGGATCAAGGGTAGGGAAGGGCAGGCCTGCGACGTGGCCGACGAGGCTGCGGCCATCCGGCGCCAGCTTCGTCTGACCGCCGTACTTCTCAGTGGCTTCGCGGAACGCCTTGTTCCACTCCACCTTCTTGTACGGCACAATCTTCAGCTTCATGCCGTGCTTGACGCACCATTCAACGCCCGGTGAAACGAGATCTTTCACCTTGTCCACGTTGTCCTTTGTGATGACGTCGCCGGGCTGCACGTCAGCGCGAGCCGGCATAACGAACGCGACCGCCGTCGTCCCGACGAGCAGCGCGAGCCACATTGTCGTTTTGCGGTGTGTCATGATCCCTCCTCCAGGGCGAGCATGGTGCGGCGCCCCGATTTTTTCAACCCCCCGGTTGAGACAGTCTCCCAGTCCCTCAACACATCACGGCGGCGGTTCGGTTCCCCCAGGTTGATCCACCACGTGGAGCTCGACCCGACGGTTCTGCGCCCGGCCGCTTTCCGTATCGTTGTTTGCCACCGGCCGCGACTCTCCATACCCTACCACTTCCATCCGTTCCGGCGCTATACCGTGGTTGACCAGGTAGCGGAAGACGGCTTCGGCGCGCCGGACAGAGAGCTTCTCATTGTAGAGGTCAGTGCCGCGGTTATCGGTGTTGCCTTCCACCGAAATCCGTACGTTCGGGTTCTCCTTGAGCACCTCCACCGCGGCATCGAGCACGGGTCGGGAATCTGCGCGGATGGCGCTCTTGTCAAAGTCGAAGTGGACTCCGCGCAGCACGATGCGCTTGCTGACCGGTGGAGGCAGTGTGGGAGTCGCGACCACGGGCGGCAACGGTGCTGGTGTCGGTGTCGGCGTGACCACTTCGGGATCCCAGAGATAGTGTCCCGCCAAGCCGCACAGCAAGGCGCCGGCGCCTGCGCCGATCGCGGCGGACGCCGGGTAGTCGGGACTGTCGTGCTTGCACGTCTGTATCCCTGTGCTGAGATCGGTCACGCAGGACGAGCCGGAACGGATGCTTTGGTTCGAGAAGCCTTGTGATTCAATCGCTGCGCCGGCGAAGCCGCCGACGACGGCACACACGGCTGCGGGAATGTACGTGCCCTTCCCCCACGGTTTCCGGACGAAGCGACGTCCAGCCTCGCAACCCGAAAGCGCCACGGCGGCCGTTAGGGCGACGACCAGTAAGTAACGTGGCTTCAGCATCCGGGTGGCCTCCATCTCGGGAAGCGCTCTTCTATTCCGCCCGCGGGGCCGCCGTCAAGCAGATTGTGTCTTGTTGAACGTGGTGCTCGCTGCTTGACGCTGCCACCACGGGTGTCCTACGCTTGCCCCGTACCACACAGTTCGAGCCGGCCCGACTCGGCCGGAGGAGGGGGATCGCAATGCGCCATTTGGTCTTCGCACTCGTTGCCGTGGGTGTCATGCTTCGTACGTTGGAGGCCCCCGCCGCCGCGCAACCGATTGATGAATTCCCGGCACCGCTGGCGGCACCTGGCCCGGTGGAGATCGTCTCCGGACCGGACGGCAACCTATGGTTCAGTCAGCAGGCGGGCAATGCGATCGGTCACATCACCCCCACCGGCGTCGTCACCGAGTTCACGATTCCAACTGCAGCCAGCCAGCCGATCGGCATCACGGTCGGACCGGACAACAACCTGTGGTTTGCAGAGTCGGCCGCGAACCAGATCGGACGTACCACGGTCGCCGGCGTTTTCACGGAGTTCAGCATTCCGACCGCCGGCAGCATGCCCACCGGAATCACGAAGGGACCCGACGGATTTCTCTGGTTCACAGAGTTCAGTGCAAGCAAGATCGGCCGCATGTCGACGGCAGGAGGCGTGGCCGAGTTCACGCTGACAGGGGGCAGCGGCCCTTTTCGCATTACGACGGGGCCGGACGGCAACCTGTGGTTTACCGAGCTGAGCGCGAACAAGATCGGTCGGCTAACAACCGCCGGGGTGCTCACCGAATTCACGACCGCGGGCGGGCCCTACGCCATCGCGGTCGGCCCGGACAAGAATCTCTGGTTCACGGAGTCGAGCACGAACAAGGTCGCGCGGATCACGACGGCCGGCGTGATTACCGAGTACACGGTACCAACGGCCGGACCGTTCCTGAGCGGGATCTCCGCGGGGTCGGATGGAGCCGTGTGGTTTCTGGAGGTGAATGCTAACAAGGTAGGTCGCATTACCGTGGACGGCGTGGTGACAGCGGAACTGCCGATCCCCACCGGCGGCAGCACTCCCCTCGGTATCACCACAGGGCCGGATGCGAACATGTGGTTCACAGAGTCCGCCACCCAGCAAATCGGGCGAGTCAAGCTGGACAGCGACGGGGACAAGGTCGCCGACTCCCTGGACAACTGTGTCGACGTGCCGAATGCCAGCCAGGCCGATGCGGACCACGATGGTCTCGGCGACGCCTGCGACAACTGCGTGAACCTATCGAACGCTGATCAGCACGATCTGGATGGCGACGACGTCGGTGATCTCTGCGACGTCTGTCCGCTCGTCGCCGACGCGAGCCAGACCGACAGCGATGCCGACGGCATCGGCAATGCCTGCGACAACTGCCCAGCCGATATCAATCCCGCGCAGAGCGACGTCGATGGTGATGGCATCGGGGACCTGTGCGACATCGGCGCGCCCGCACCGCTATCGTTGACGTCCGTGCGGCTCAAGGCGGGCACGGCAACCCACAGCTCGATCACGGTGACCGGCGTTCTGCAGCAGAGCGTGATCACCGCGCCCCTGAACAGCCTCGTCATTGACGGGTTTAGGCTGACGCTGACCGGCGCCGGCTTGGCCGCGCCTGAACGCGTCGATCTCCCGTATCCCCGATGCATCGAGACCAGCGCGACGCGGATCGCCTGCGCCGGCCCCGGCAACTCGGCACATCTGACGCGCAAGTCGAACGGCGATTACAACGTGCGGGTCCAGTCCAACGGCCGGTCATTCCCCGCACCGCTGACCGCGGCAGGTGTGACAGTGGTGTTCTCCACTACGACCTTGGATTGGCGCGACACGGTGAGCAGCTGCAAGCTGTCCAAGAAGCTGAACATCAGCACCTGCCGGTAGGTGAGCAACGGCGGCTTGGAGCGACGGCTGCCCGTGATCGGCAGCCTTCGGCCGCCGTTCGGTCGCCGTACCGCTCGGCGAAGCGGGCGCGGCGTCGATCCGGCGTTAACCGCGCATACCCTCGGCGTCCAATGAAACTCCGGGCGCTTCGTTGCTTCCGTGCATCTACACACCCGTTGCCGATCAGGACAAAGGCGTCGGAAGAGGCCGCCATTGGCGCTCGATCAGGTCGTAAATTCGCGCTGGCATGGATTGACGGAGGGTAGCATTGTGGTGCTGACTATGTGATGAACTGCGCCGTTGCGATGCTAAATCGGTAAGCCCTGCCCCCGAGTCTGTCGACACATGTACGTGGTTTTTCCGTTCGCCCACAGGCGGTCCTTTTTTCTGGCGGCCCCTCGAAGGGTTGCCTGCGAGCGAGTCGACACTCGCAAGTCCCGAAGCCTCGTTTCCTGGGAGGCGTGCGCGCTGTTCGTTGTGTTGGTCTGCACCTGCGTATCAATGTTGGCACGGCCGGCGCGGGCGGCGGTACCCAGCGCGGACATCCAGATCGCGGTGCTTTTCGGCGATCTGCCGGAGACCGCTGGAGTCGACGTGAACGATGATGGTGCCCTGACGGTTGCAGACGTTCTCCCAACCGCACAAGTCCTCTTCGCGGGAACCGTAGCCGAGCTACTGCCACATGGCCTCGGCGACCAACTCACATATCGTGTCACCGATCCCAAAGGGGCGCTCTCTACCGAAACATTTACGGTGATCAGCTTGGATGCCCAAGGAGAGTTCGTCATCGACGACCAGGTGGCCGATAGCATTCAGCACGTTTTTCTGCATGTCCGGCAAGCGTACACCGATACTGGCAGCATGCTCTTCTCCGGTGGCTCCAACGACCTGTTGAGGAACGTTCGGACGGTGTGCAACCCTCCACTCTTGCGGGTGACGATACCGGTTCTCGCCGGCCAGACATCATCCACGACGGTCCAGTGTGAGATTCGAACGATCACCCCCGACGTGCTCGTCGGCTCTCTCAGGCGAACTGATGCGTTTACGCCGCTGGACATTGTCGCCAGCCTCAGCGTCCCTGCAGGGACGTACACCGGGGTTCTCCACATCGTGGGGACAACGGACCTGAGCGGCGAGCACGAAGCCGATGAGATCTACATCGCGCCGGACGTGGGTGCGATTCTGCAACTAGCGACGCTACGTCGGCAGACGACCACCCGCCAGCTGATCGGCGGCACGATCGGCGGCCTGCCCGTGGCGCGGTGATCAGCCGCTACTGCGTCGGCACGGCGCGGGGTGGCGGATCGATCAGTATCCCTGCAACTCGGCGAAACGGTTGCGGTGATATGCGGCGTCACCGAAGGTCACCTCGGCGGCACGGGCGCGCTTGATGAAGAAGCCCATGTCGTGCTCATCGGTCATGCCGATGCCACCGTGCATTTGCACGCCTTCGTTGCCGATGAGCACGAATGCGTCGGAGCAACGTGCCTTGGCGATCGATGCGAGGCGGGCGACCTCCGGGCTCTTCTTGTCGAGCGCTTTGTGCGCGGCGAAAACGGCGGAGCGCGCCAGCTCGGTTTCGATGTACATGTTCGCGGCGCGGTGCT
Source organism: Binatia bacterium (assembly GCA_041497995.1). Taxonomy (GTDB): domain Bacteria; phylum Desulfobacterota; class Binatia; order HRBIN30; family HRBIN30; genus DATKMS01. The sequence continues at coordinate 17,079 of JBGQHM010000085.1, forward strand.
TCAGCGCCTGGAACGTGCCGATCACGACTCCGAACTGCACACGCGTCTTCAGATAGTCGAGCGTCATCTCCAGGGCCGCCGTCATGCCGCCGAGCATCTCGGCGCAGACGCCGATCGTGGCCTGGTCGATCACCGCGCCGAGCGTGTCGCCGCCTGCGTCTACCGCGCCGATCGCGTCGGCTTCACCAACCCGTACTCCTTCGAGGCGCACGAGCGCAGTGTTGCGCGCATCGATGCGCCATTGGCGCTCGACCGACACACCCGACGCCTTGGTATCCACGAGGAAGAGGGTGATGCCGGCGCGATCCGCGACATCGCCGCGGGTACGGGCCGGGACGATGAGGCGGTCGGCGCCGACACCGTCGGGCACCTGAATCTTCGTGCCGTTGAGGACCCAGCCGCTGCCGTCACGTGCGGCGCTGGTCTCGATGTGGAACGGGTTGTAGCGGCTGCGCGGCTCCTGAGTGGTCAGCGTCACCAGCAGCTCGCCGTTGATGAGCGCCGGCAGCAGCGCTTTGCGTTGCGCCGGCGATCCGGCGGTGGCGATGGTGCTGCCGCCGAGCAACACGGTGGAGAGCAGCGGCTCGGGCAGCAGCCCGCGTCCGAGCTCTTCGAGGATGACCATCAACTCGGTGTAGCCCAAGGCGAGGCCGCCGTATTCCTCCGGAAAGGTGATTCCGAGCCAACCGAGCTTGGCCATCTCGCCGTAGAGCTCGCGCGAGTAGCCGACGGGGTCGTGGCCGTCGCGCAGCGCACGGATGCGCCGCAGAGATGAGTTCTTGGTGACGAACTCGCGCGCGGTTTGCTGGAGCAAGTCTTGTTCTTCGGTGAGGACGAGATCCATTGGCAACGTTCCTATGCGCTCGCGGTCAGTCGGGCAGTCCGAGGACTCGCTTGGCGATGATGTTGAGCTGAATCTCCGACGTGCCGCCTTCGATAGAGTTACCGCGCGAGCGCAGCCAATCGCGGGTGAGTGTCAGCTCATGCTCGTTGAAGCCGGGCCCTTCCCAGCCCAATGCTTGCGGGCCGGCGATGGATACCATCAACTCGCGCCGCCGCATGTTCGTCTCGGTGCCGTAGTACTTGAAGATGGACGTTTCCGGCCCGGGTTTGTGGCCGGCCTTCATGTTGTCCTGCGAGCGCTTGAGGGTCAGGTCGAGACACGCTTGATCCAGATCGACCTGGGTGATCCGTTCGCGAATCACCGGGTCGGCGATGCGCGACTCGCTGCCCGCGATGTAGCGGCGCGCCAATGAGAGCAGCGGATTGCCAGGAACGCGATCCTTGAAGATGTCGGCGATCATCGTGCGTTCGTGACCGAGCAGCGCCTTGGCCATGGCCCAGCCGCCGTTGACGCGGCTCACGACCTGCGAGCGCGGCACGCGTACGTTGTCGAGGAAGGTTTCGCAGAACGGTGACGAACCGCTGATCAGCAGAATCGGTTTGACGCTCACGCCGGGGCTGTCCATGTCCATGAGCAGGAAGGTGATGCCCTCCTGCTTCTTGGCGTCGGGATCGGTGCGCACGAGGATGAACATCCAATCGGCCTTGTCGGCGTATGAGGTCCAGATCTTCTGCCCGTTGAGGATGAAGTCGTCGCCATCGAGCACGGCGCGCGTTTGCAGGCCCGCCAGGTCCGAACCGGCGCCGGGTTCTGAATAGCCCTGGCACCAGCGGATCTCGCCGCGGATGATCGGCGGCAGGTGCGTGCGCTTCAGCTCTTCGCTGCCTTCCTGCAGCAGCAGCGGCCCGATCATCGTCAG
>JBGQHM010000086.1:0-18751 GCA_041497995.1 Binatia bacterium
ATGTTGGAGGAGGTTCAGCGCCAGCCGCTCGGTGGCGAGCAGTGTGTGCGCCGGGCCTGCAAGGCTGGCAACGACGTCGCCTGTCGTCACACGCGTGCCGTCGCTCACCTGCTCGCGCACGTCGACCTTTCCGCCCGCCGCCGCGCACACCTTGCGGATCAATGGCAAGCCGGCGATGACTGCGTTCTCCTTCGCAGAAATCTCAGCGCGCGCCCGCTTCTCCGCCGGCACGGTCAGCCGCGTCGTCAGATCTCCGGCCCCGAGATCCTCGGCAAGCGCGGTTCTCACCAGAGTATCGACGGCAGGAAGATCGAAGACGTCCATGCTCAAACCGAAAAGGAAACGCAAAACGTAAAACGTAAAACGTAAGAGTCAAAAGTGAAGAAGCGGGGCGCCACCTCTTGAACTTTTGCCTTTTGCGTTTTGACTTTTGCCTTTTGACTATCCATTTCAGCTCTCCGCGCGCAGCGCCGCCAAATGCCGCTGCAGCGTTCCTTGCCGCTCGCGCAGCGCGCTCGCCTTGGCTCGTTCCTTTTCCACGATGTCGCCGGGAGCGCGATCGATGAAGTCGGGACGGTTGAGCTTCGCATCAACGCCGCTGAGTTCCTTTTCCACCTTGGCCAAATCCTTATCGAGCCGTTTGCGGACTTCCTGCGGATCGACGACGCCACGCAATGGAACGAAGATTTCGCCGAGACCCTCGACGAGGGCGGACGGCTCACCGTTGGGTCGCTCGCCCGCCGCCAGCAATCCGACGGTCCCCACCTTCGCCAGCGCCTTCATGTACGGCTCGAGCGTGCTCACCTCATCGCCTCGCCCATCCGCGGCCACGTGTATTGAGACGGTGGCGTTGGGCGGGATGCCCAGCTCGGAGCGGATGTTGCGTACACCGCGGACCGCCTCGATGAGGCGATTCACTGCCTCCTCCGCCGCGACGTCGCGCCGCGCCGCGTCGGCCTTCGGGTACGGGGCGATCATGATGCTGTCCGTCGACTTCTCCACCGGCAGCGCCTGCCAGATCTCCTCGGTGACGAACGGCATGAACGGGTGCAGGAGCCGCAGTGATTGTTCCAGCGTGTGAATCAACACCGCTTGGACTTGTTGCTTGCGCGCGGCATCGTCGCCGTATTGCGCAACCTTGCTCAGCTCGAGGTACCAGTCACAGTACTCGTGCCAGATGAATTGATAGAGCGCGAGCGCGCCATCGTTGAAGCGATAGTTGCCAAACGCGGTACGCACATCATCGATGACCGTTTGCAGCCGCGACAGTATCCAGCGCTCCGGCAGTCCCAGTGTCGTTGCGTCGAGCGTCGCGAGAGCGGGTGGCTGCGCTTCGAGGTTCATCATGACGAAGCGCGTCGCGTTCCAGATCTTGTTGGCGAAGTGACGGCCGAGGTCGGTCTTCTCCACCGCGTAGCGCACGTCCTCGCCCGGTGGCGCCAGCGAAACGATGGTGAAGCGCAGCGCGTCGGCACCGCAGTTGGCGATGACGTCGAGCGGGTCGGGCGAGTTGCCGAGGGACTTGGACATTTTGCGCCCTTGCAGGTCACGCACGATGCTGTTGAAGCACACCTCGCTGAACGGGCACTCGCCCATGAACTCGTACCCCGCCATGACCATGCGGGCGACCCAGAAGAAGATGATGTCGGCGGCGGTGATCAGGGTGTCGGTCGGATAGAAGCGGCGCAGCGTCGGCGTGTCCTCGGGCCAGCCCATCGTCGAGAACGGCCACAGCCACGAGCTGAACCAGGTGTCGAGCACGTCGGGGTCTTGACGGATCTTGGCGCAGCTGCAGTGTGCGCACTGGGTCGGATCGGTCCGCGCCACCGTGTGCTCACCGCAGGCGTCGCAGTACCACACCGGGATCCGATGGCCCCACCACAGCTGCCGGCTGATGCACCAGTCGCGGATGTTCTCCATCCAATGGAGGTACACGCCGACCCAGCGTTCAGGGTACAACCGGAGCTGCCCGTTGCGCACGGCAGCGATCGCAGGCTCGGCCAGCGGCTGCATGCGCACGAACCACTGCTTCGAAAGGTACGGCTCGATGACCGTGTTGCAGCGCTCGCAGCGCCGGATGGGCACGCGGTACGGCTCGGCCTTGACCAGCAGGCCGCGCGCTTCGAGGTCGGCGACGATTTGCTTCCGCGCCTCGAAGCGGTCGAGTCCTTCGTAGCGGCCGCCGTTCTCGTTAATGCGCCCGTCGGTCGACATGATCACCAGCGGCGCCAGATTGTGGCGCTGGCCCATGTCGAAGTCGTTGGCGTCGTGTGCCGGCGTGACCTTCACTGCACCGGTGCCGAAGGCCGGATCGACCAAGGCGTCGGCGACCACCGGTATCGGGCGGTCCATCAACGGCAGCAGCACGCGTTTGCCGATCAAGTCGGTGTAGCGGTCGTCCTCGGGGTTGACCGCCACGCCGGTGTCTCCCAGCATCGTCTCGGGACGCGTTGTAGCGACGACCACCCCGGCGCCACCGTCCTCAGCCGGATAGCGGATGTGCCAGAGATGCCCGGTCTCTCCGCCTTCTGTCGTGACCGCCTCCTCATCAGAAAGAGCAGTGAGACAACGTGGGCACCAGTGGATGATGCGGTGGCCACGGTAGATCAGGCCCTTTTCGTAAAGGCGGACGAAGACCTCGCGCACCGCCTGCGATAAGCCGGGGTCCATCGTGAAGCGCTCGCGGCGCCAGTCGCACGACGAGCCCAGCTTCTTCAGCTGTAGCAGGATGGTGCTCCCGTAGCGTTCCTTCCATCCCCAGACCCGCTTCTCGAATTCTTCGCGACCGAGGTCGTGGCGGCTCAGGCCTTCTTTGGCGAGTTGCTTCTCGACGACGTTCTGCGTGGCGATGCCGGCGTGGTCGGTCCCCGGCATCCACAGGGTGACGTGGCCGTCCATGCGCTTGAAGCGCACCAGCACATCTTGCAGCGTGTTGTTGAGCACGTGCCCCATAGTGAGCACGCCGGTGACGTTGGGCGGCGGGATGACGATCGAGAAGCGCGGACCCGGCCGCGTCTCGTCGGCGAAGAAGTAGCCGCGCTCTTCCCAGACGCCGTACCACTTGTCTTCAACGGCAGCTGGTTCGTAGGTTTTGTTCAGGTCAGCCATACGTCGGAATGCAAATCGTGCAGATGAATGATTCTGGCTACAAGAATCGCGGCCGGTTGGCAACGGCTCCTGGTCTGTAGATTTTGTGCTAGGGTCACCCCGGAGGAAGGCATGCGCGGCTTCATTGGGTTGACGGTCAGCGACGCCATGACGCGGCCGGTGACGACGCTGTCGCCGGACGCCACGGTGGCGGATTTGGAGGACCTCTTCGAGCGCTACGACTACAACAGCTTTCCGGTGGTCGAGCGAGACAGGCTGGTGGGCATCGTCACCAAGCTCGACTTCCTGCGCAACTTCATCTTCACCGCCGACACGGTTGTTCCGCACTACCGGGACTTGATGCAGCACCGGATCGGCGAGATCATGCGCCGACAGGTACAGACGGTGGACCCGGACATGGCGCTGACGCGCGTGCTGCAGCTGATGGTCGACATGAGCACCAAGAGCTTTCCGGTCGTCAGCAATGGCAAAGTCGTCGCCATCATCTCGCGCGAGGATATCATCCGTGCGCTGCGCCGTGCCGTCGGACGGGGCTAGGTCAGTGTCCCAACGTGCAGTAAGACTGCTCGCATCCCGGAACCTAAGCCCCTGGCCCCCTTCCCTCTATTGCCGGCGCCTGTAACGCAGAGCCGCTTTCAGGCATCATAGCTGGCGCAAGAAGCAGGAGGGTGTCATGCCGCAGGTCACTGCCGAGGTTGCTCCCGCGGCGCCAGCGCCGCGCAAGTCCATTCCACTATCGCGAATCGCGCTGATCGTTGTCGCGCTTGCGGGACTGATCGTTCTGGGCCGGCAAGCCGGGCGCTACGTTCCGCAATTTGCCGAGTGGGTGAACGGCTTGGGCGTGTGGGGCCCGATCGTGTTCATCCTGGGCTACGCCGTGGCGGCAGTGGCGTTCGTACCTGGCTCGTTGCTCACCCTGGCGGCGGGCGCGATCTTCGGACTCGCGCCAGGGGTAGTCTACGTGTTCATCGCCGCGGTACTCGGGTCGTCGGCCGCCTTTCTCGTGTCACGCTATCTGGCCCGTGCGGCGATCGAGCGCCGGCTGGCCAGCAACGCTCGCTTCGCAGCGATCGATCGGGCGGTCGGCGCGCAGGGGCGGAAGATTGTCTTCCTGCTACGCCTGTCCCCGGTGTTTCCGTTCAACTTGCTGAACTACGCCCTCGGGCTAACCAAGGTGCGCTTCGCCGACTACATGGCGGCGTCCGTCGGCATGCTGCCGGGGACGCTGCTGTACGTGTACTACGGCAAGCTCGCCGGTGACGTCGCGGCGCTCGCCGGTGGCGCGGCGCCCGAGAAGGATGCGGGCTACTACGCTGTACTGATTCTCGGTTTGGTGGCAACCATCGTGGTCACCACGCTGGTCACCCGCACGGCACGGCGCGCGTTGAAGGAGGCGACCGGTGACTGACGCGCTGGTTGCAGCGCGCACAGTTCGGGCACAGAGTGCGCCGATGTCGTCACCCCTTATCGCGCCGCTCGATGCCCACAACCAGGCGCTGCTGCGCAACGTGCATCCGGAGCCGTACACCAACCCGAAGCCGGCGGGGCGCTACAACTTGGTGGTGATAGGCGCGGGCACTGCGGGCCTGGTGACCGCGGCCGCGGCCGCGGGGCTCGGGGCAAAGGTCGCGCTCATCGAGAAACACCTGATGGGCGGTGACTGCCTGAACGTCGGGTGCGTACCGTCGAAAGGGCTGATCCGTGCCTCTCGTGCCGCGCACGAGGTGCGGCACGCCGGCGAGTTTGGCGTACAAGTGCCGCCTGGTATGCGCGTCGACTTTCCCGCGGTGATGGAACGCATGCGGCGCTTGCGCGCCGGCCTGAGTAACATCGACTCGGTGCAGCGTTTCCGATCACTCGGCATCGACGTCTACATCGGCGAAGGCCGCTTCGCCGGCGGCAACGTCGTCGAGGTCGACGGGCAGCGGCTCGATTTCGCTCGTGCAGTCATCACCAGCGGCGCGCGCGCTGCTGTGCTGCCAGTACCCGGCCTTTCGGACATTGAGTATCTCACCAACGAGAACGTCTTCTGGCTCACTGAGCTACCGCGGCGACTCGTGGTGCTAGGTGCCGGCCCGATCGGTTGCGAGCTCGGCCAGGCATTTCGTCGCTTCGGCTCCGAGGTCACCATCGTCAGCTTGGACTTCCTGCCGAAGGAGGAAGCCGACACTGCCGAGATCGTCCAGGCCAGTTTCCACCGCGACGGGATCACCATCGAGCTCGGGGCAAAGGTTCTCAGCGCGGCGCAGCGCGGCGACGAGAAGATCATCAGGTACGAAGTGAACGGTGAGCGACGCGAGGTCGTGGCCGATCAGGTGCTGCTAGGCGCCGGGCGGGCACCGAACGTCGAAGGGCTCGGACTGGAGACCGTCGGCGTCGAGTACAGCCCCAAGGGCGTCAAAGTCGACGACGCGCTACGCACGACCAACCCGCACATCTACGCGGCCGGCGACGTCTGCTCGCGCTATCAGTTCACCCATGCCGCCGACGCGCTGGCGCGTATCGTCATCCAGAACGCGCTCTTCTTCGGCCGCAAGAAGATGAGTGCGCTACACATCCCCTGGTGCACGTATACCAACCCGGAAGTGGCGCACGTCGGACTGAACGCGCGTGATGCGGTAGCCGAGGGCCTCGACGTGGCGGCGATCACCGTGGAGTTCAAGGACGTGGACCGAGCGCTTCTCGATGGCGAGACCGAGGGTTTCGCGCGCGCCGTGATGCGCAAAGGGACGGACAAGCTCGTCGGCCTCACGATCATCACCGGGCACGCCGGCGAGATGATCGGCGAAGCCGTGCTCGCGATGAATCACGGGATCGGTCTCGGCAGCTTCGCCGCCACGATCCACCCCTATCCGACGCAAGCCGAAGCGCTGCGCAAGCTCGGCGACGCCTACAACCGCACGCGTCTGACGCCGACGGTGAAGCGCCTGTTCGAGCGGCTCCTGGCGTGGCGCCGCTGAGCCCCCCTGACCTCCCCGGTTGCCGGAAGCCTGCCCTGAGCCTGTCGAAGGGTGGCAACAGGGGAGGAACCGAATGGCGGCCTCAGGCTCCTTCTCCTCCCCCGTGAGCATCCTTCGACTGTGCTCAGGACAGGCTTCCGCGAACGGGGGAGGCTGGGAGGGGGCGCGTTGCTACGATGATTTCGCCGTCTTCGTGCGCGCCAGCTCCTCGTCGATGATCTCCTTGAACTTCTCGAACGGCTGGGCGCCGGAGAGCATGCGGCCGTTGATGAAGAACGCCGGCGTGCCGGTGACCCCCACCTCGGTGCCGTCCGCGATGTCTTTGTCGATGCCGTCCTTGAACTGCTGCTTGGCGACGCAGGCATCGAACTTGGTGCGATCGAGGCCCACTTCGGTGGCCAATGCTTGCAGCTTCTCGGGCGAGAGATCCTCACTGGCGAAGAGCTTGCTGTGGTACTCCCAGAACTTCCCTTGCGCTTCGGCGCAGCGCGCGGCGTCGGCCGCGGGGCGGGCGTGCGCGTGGAAGGCGAGTGGAAAGTCGCGGTGCACCAGGCGCACCTTGTCGCCGTAGGTCTTCATGACCTCTTGCACCGTCACATCCGCCTTCTTGCAGAACGGGCACTCGTAGTCGGAGAACTCGATGATGGTCACCGGCGCGTTGGCGCCGCCGCCGCGCGACAAACGCCCGCCGGTGCCGACGTCGACCATCGGCGGCCGCAGCGACACTTCGACCTTGGACTTCTTCTTCAGCTCCTCGACGTAGGCCTCGCGGCGCTCTTCGAGCATACCCTGCTGAAGGTGCTCAACGATGCGCGACTTGACGCTCTCGAACGTTGCGTTGCCGAGCTTCTCCTTGTTCGCCTCGTAGAGCTTCATCGCTTGCTCTTCGGTCGGCGCGCCGACCTTGGCCTGGATCTCCTGTTTGATCAGCGCCTCGGGCGTGATCCCCTTTGCCTTCGCTTCCTGGTTGATGAGTGCCTCGCCGATCATTTCCTCGAGGCCCTCGTGCAGCGCCTCGTAGCGCTGCATATCGATCTCCGCCAGCTCCGACTTGACGTGCTTCTCGAGCTCGGCGCGGGTAATGGTTTGGTTGCCCACTTTGGCGACGACCGCTTGGTCTGCCGCCTGCGCTGCGGACAGCAGCAGGACGCACAAGGCAACGATAACGACAATAGCTCGCATGGATTCCTCCTTGGATGAAAGGTTGAAGGCTATGGTGCCGCGCGCCCAACGTCAACAGGTCGGTCACGCCGGGTAAAGACTACGTAGAACGGCAGCGCCGTCGCGGCCGTCGCCAAGGCGATGGCGCACTCCTTCGGCCGACTGTACAGCATTGAACCGGCAATCAGCGCGTTCGCAACAAAGTAGAGGGCCGGCACGACCGGGTATCCCCAGGCTCGGTAGGGACGGCGCCGCGCCGGCTGCGACCGCCGCAAGGCATAGAGGGCCGTCGTGTCTGCCATCGTCGCCAAAACGATGGCAAACGTCGTGTAGTCGAGCACGCTCGGGAAACTCTGCAACAGGACGATGAGCGCGCTCGCAGTCAACGCTTGCACGCCGATCGCGACGTGCGGTGTGTGCCGGGACTCGTGCACGCGGTGCACGCCGCGGAAGAAGTACCCATCAAGTGCCATCGCGTACGCGATGCGCGGGCCGACCAGGATCGTCGCGTTCAGACATCCGAGAATCGAAGCCAAGACCAGGATCGCAGTGATCGTCCCGCCGGCATCACCAAACAGGGCGCGTGCCGCCGCCTCACCGACGCGCACCTCGCCGCGCAACGCGTGTATCGGCAACGCGTAGAGGTACACCGCGTTCAGCAGGAGGTAGATCGCCGTGCAGAGAGCCAGTCCGATGAAGAGTGAGCGCGGCACGTTGCGACTGGGATCGCGGATCTCGCTGGCGACGTAGACGGACGCGTTCCAGCCGAGATAGCTGAACAGGATCGGTGAGAGCGCCAGGCCGAACCCCGCCAGCGGTACGCTCGTCGCGCCGCTGATCAGTGGTCGCAGGTTGGTGAGACTGCCGGCGCCGAATAGTGGACCCGCCACGACGAGCGCGACGAGCGCGACAATCTTCACGTAGCCGGTGACGTTGTTGAAGCGTGCGCCGGCGCGCACGCCGGCGTAGTTGATCCACGACGTCGCGATGGTGATCGCAACCGCTACGGCGACCTTCCCAGTAACGCCGAGGCCGATGAAATGAGCCAGCCCCTCGGAGAAGCCGGCCGCCAATGTCGCCACGGTGCCCGCATAAATGACGAAGAACGACAGCCAGCCGATGAGGAAGCCGGCCAAAGGGTGATACGCCTCACGCAAGTAGACGTAGTCGCCGCCGGCATGCGGATACATCGCGCCGAGCTCGGCGTTCGCCAGCGCGCCCGCGAGCGACAGCAGCCCCCCGACGAGCCACGCGAGGAGAAACAGCCCGGGGTGCGGCAAGACGCCGGCAACCGTCCCCGGTGTAAGGAAGATGCCGACGCCGATGACCGACGACACGCACAGCATCGTGGCGTCGGTGAGCGACAACTGGCGCGACAGGCGATCGAGCGGATGACGATCGGGGTCGGACGGGCATGAGAGCGTGGGGGCGTGAGAGCGTGGGAGCGTTTGGGAATGAGGCCCTTCATCAGGTCTCTTCACGCTCCACACTCTCACTCTTTCACGCTCTCACGCAGATCACGCGGTCAGGATGTGAATCGTGCAGGCGGAGCCGAGGCCGATGACGTGAGCCATACCGACCTTGGCGTTCTCCACTTGCCGCGCACCGGCTTGGCCACGCAGATGGGTGACCACCTCGTAGATATTGGCGACGCCGGTGGCGCCCAGCGGATGTCCCTTCGAGAGCAAGCCGCCGCTGACGTTCACCGGGCTCTTGCCGCCCCACTCGAACCATCCCGCGTCGACGCCGCGCCCTGCTTCACCGTCCTTACAGAGGCCGAGGTTCTCGTAGTGCAGCAGCTCGGCGGTCGCGAAGCAGTCGTGCAGCTCGACGAGGTCGAGGTCCTGCGGACCGACGCCCGCTTTCTCGTAGGCGATTTTCGCAGCGTTGCGGGTCAGCGTGCTCACATCGGGCAGCGTCAGATCGCGTGGCGTCCACGGATCGGAGGTGAGCACCGAGCAGCCCACCTTCACCGGCTTGTTTCCGTGTTTCTTCATCACCGACTCGGAGCAGATGATGGCAGCGGCGGCGCCGTCGCCGGTCGGGCAGCACATGTAGAGCGTGTTCGGGTACGCCACCATGCGCGCCTTCATCACATCATCGAGCGCGACTTCGTTCTGATACTGCGACAGCGGATTCTTGGTGGAGTGCTTGTGGTTCTTCACCGAGATCTTGGCGAAGTGCTCCATCTTCGTCCCATACTGCCGCATGTGCTCGACGCCGGCTTGGCCGAAGACGGCGGGCATGAGTCCACTACCGAGGATCCCCTCGACGCTCTCCCGGTTTCCGCCGCCGCCCAGCAACCCGGCCTTGCCCATTTGCTCGGAACCGACGGCCATGGCCACGTCGTACTCACCTGATCCGACCGCGAAGTACGCCTCGCGGAACGCGGTTGAACCCGTCGCGCAGGCGTTGGCGACGTTGATGATCGGGATGCCCGTCTGACCGATCTGCTGGAGGATGCGCTGTCCGACCATGGCGTTCGCCTGGAGGAGGTTGCCCGAGGCCAACAGCTGGATGTCCTTGATGGTCATGCCGGCGTCCTTGAGCGCCAGCAGCGCCGCTTGCGCGGCGAGCTCGGACACATCCTTCTCGGGGTAGCGACCGAACTTGATCATGCCAACGCCCAGTACGTATACGTCTCTCATGGCTCCTCCTCTGAGGTAGCGGCGGGTTTCAAACCCGCCACGCCGTCTCGCGGGTTTAAAACCCGCCGCTACAACATCCCATCGCTCTATTTCGCGGGGCGGAAGAAGAAGGCGATCACGTCGTTGCCTTCCTTGTCTTCGCGCACCTTCTTGGTGACCATCTCCACCGGCATGCCGAACGGCAGCTTCTCCGGATTGGGCTCGACATCGATGAGCGTGCAGCGCACGCTCGCACCCTCCGGCAAGTCGACGATGGCCGCGACGTACGGCGTCGGGATGCCCGGTGCCGATTGATACACGATTGAGTAGACCCACAAGCTGCCCTTGTCGCTCAGTCGGATTTCGTTGAACGGGCCGGTGGCGGAACACTTCGAGCAGGCGACGCGCTTGCCCAGATACACGGCCCCGCAGTTGCTGCACTTCTTGGCTACAAGATAGGGCTTCTCACCGTTGTCGCCGAGGCGGAGAAACGGAACGATCGGGCGTGCCTTCTTGCCTTCGGACGGTGCTGCCGTCGGTTGCGACATCGGCTGGTCTCCTTCCAAATTCTCAGACTGGTCGTGTGTTGGGGAAGAAAATATCTCGCACAGGCCCCTGTGGGCGTCAAGGCAGGTATGCCGGCCGGGGCCCCGAGGCCGGCGCCGACGGCTTGCGGACACGCGGCGCGGAGCTCTTCGACTGCTGCGTCGATGACGCACTGGTGCTGCTGTCGCCCTTGCTCGACTTACTCTTCGAGCCTTTCTGCTTCTTGGACTTTGGTTTCGCCTTGCGCTTGCCCTTCTTCTGCGTGCATTTCATTACGGTCTCGGCGTCCGTGTCGAACTCGGCCGTTATCTGCTCCAGCGTTTTGCCAGCCCAGACGGCGTCGTGGATTTTCTTGCACGACGGCTTGTCCGACGACGCTGCGCGTAGCGTCGTCGGACACGAGGCGCACAGGACGAGCGCCCCGACCGCGACTCTCAGGTATCGCATCGGCCTATCTCTTTCGCACACAACATGGTGCTGATTGTAGCGACGACCAGCCTCCGGTAGCATCAGCGCGCGTCGAACGTCAACCAACCGAGACAGGAGGGTGCTCATGGCCATTGCACGAGTCAGTGAAATCGTCGCGTCGTCCCCCGATTCCTTCGATGAAGCCATCAAGCAAGGGCTGAAGCGGGCCACCAAGACCCTGCGCGGCATCACCGGATTCGAGGTGACCCGCATGCAGGGAAAGGTGGAGAAGAACAAGCTGAAGGAGTACCGCGTCCACATGAACGTGACGTTCGTGTTGGAAGGGTAGCGGGCGCAATACCCGTCACGCCCGCAGCGACAACGGAAACTGCGCGGTCGCACCGCCGTCGACGATGACCGTTTGGCCGGTGATGTAGCTCGCCAGATCGGAGGCCAGGAAGACGACCACCTTGGCAATCTCGTCGGGCGCGGCAAGCCGGCCCATGGGAATTGCGCGCGCCGACTCGGCACGGCGCTCGGGCGTCAGGTGCTGCACGACTCGCGGCGTCAGGACAGCGCCCGGCGCGACGGCGTTCACACGAATCCCGGCAACTGCCAACTCGACGGCGAGCGTACGGGTGAGTGCCATCAGCCCGGCTTTGGCAGCACCGTACGCGGCGTGCAACGGCGCGGAGGCGATACCGCTGACCGACGAGATCGACACGAGGGCACCACCCGTCGCTTGCGCCACCATCTGCTTGCCAACGGATTGCGCCAGGTAGAAGACATGGCGCAGGACAAGGTCGAAGCTCTCGTCCCAGTCCGTGTCGCTCAGCTCGAGCACTCGTCCCCAGCGCGCTTCGCCGATGATGTCGGCGCACACATCGATTCCGCCGAACGCCTGGACGGTGGCCTCGACCGCAGCCGCAACGTCCTCACGTCGTCGGACATCGGCACGGAGCGGCAACGCCTCCGCACCGGCAGCGCGCACCGCGTCGGCCACCTCATCGGCACGGCCCGGCTCGACATCCACGCAGGCGACGCGCGCGCCCGCTTCGGCGAATGCCAGCGCACAGGCGCGCCCGATGCCGGCTCCCGTGCCGGCCAGCAGCACACGCTTCCGCCTCAAGCCAAGATCAAGCATGGGCACGCGGCGCTCATGCCGCGGGTTTCGTTTGCTGCGCGCTGGGGCGGTCGAGCATGCGTTGCACCCACGCCGCCACCGCCGGCGGCGGTGTGATCTCCATGAGCCCCAGGAACTCGATGAACGGTGTGTAGCAGACCTCGACGAGCGAGTACCGGTTGCCCACCAGATACTCCTGGCCCTTGAGTTGCGCGTCGACGATCTCAAGGTGCTTTTCGATGTCCTTCTTGGCTTGGGCCATCGCCGGCTCGTCCCAGCGGTCCTTGGGGAGGAAGCGTTTGGGGAAGATGATGGTGCCCGTCTGTCGCGCCATCTGGACGTCACAGAGTTTCATGTGCATCGCCACAAGGGCCCGTCCGCGTGCCTCCGCGGGCACCAAAGCCAGCGCTGGATGCGTCGCTTCGAGGTACTCGAGGATCGCCGTCGACTCGTAGAGGATGAAGCCATCGTCCTCCAGCGTCGGCACGCGTCCGTATGGGTTGAGTGCGAGGTACGCCGGGCTGCGATGCGCCCGCGCCATCATGTCTACTTCGACCAGCTCGCAGGGAATGTTCTTCTCGAGCAGTGCGATGCGTACGCGGCGCGAGAATGTCGAAAAGGGATGGTGGTGCAGCTTGAGCATGGGTGGCCTCCTTCAGTGCGCGGCGTGCGCACCTCACAGCGCTAGCACGACGCCACAGGTGTGTCAGCCACCACCGCCGGGGCGTCAGACCCGAGCGCGTGAATCGCTCGGCTCGAGTGTCCACGCGGTCAGCAGCCCGTCTGCGAGCCAGTTGTGCAGAAGTGCCACGGCTCGATCTGCGGGCGGGGCATCGCCTGCGACTGCCGCGATGGACTCGCACGTCTCCGCAAACGTTGCACCGCTAGTCAAGGCATCGAGCGCCGCCGACTCCGTGACATCGACGGGTCGGTGGAAGACACGCAGGTTCTGTCGCCACACGCGGATCACCGTGGGCGCGGCGTGCACCTCGCTGACGTCTTCCTCACGCTGCGTGCGCGCCCACGCCTCGTGCACTGGCCACTGCAAACGCAGCATCCGCAGAGATGGGGTGGCGTCGAAGCGTAGCTCTGCCCAGCGGTCCGCCGCGACCGTCGCCAACGAGGTCGGCGTGATGGGCTCTGCGTCGGGCGCATCGAACGCCTCCATGATCGTCCACTCCAGCAGCGCGAGGTCAGCCAGGTAGGGCCATCGCTCGATCAGCGCGTGCTGCCGCACGAACGCCGGCAGCTGCCGCCCAACGTAGCGCAGTGAGAAGTGCGTCGACGGATGCGCGAGCAGATAGTCGGTGATCAGATTGTGGAACGCGGTCTCGCCGACCACGGCGGCGACTGCGGGGAAATCCTCTTTGAGGCAATCGCGGATGCGGTAGAAGTACATGTCGGCATAGATGTCGAGACGCTCGACCGCGGATAGGCGTGTATCCGCGCGCGCGAGTCTGTCGGCGACCGCACGGTCGGACACCGGCAGCGTTGCGCGCCCCGCGGCGACGCACTCAGGCGCGGTGATCAGCTTCCAGAACAGCCGCTGCGTCTGGTCGAGGGAGGGCATGGTGCGCGGACTCAGCAATAGCTTTGGCACGCAGCGCTTCGGCGTGCACCGCCGCGAAGGGCGGGATGTGGTCGTCCCATTCGACCAACGTGGATACCCAACCGAAGCGGCGCACTGCTTGCGCGTAGAGGTCCCACACGCCGTCAAACACGGGGTGGTCGTGGGTGTCGTGAAGAAAGGTTCCCTTGTCGCTGTACCCCGCGAGGTGAAACTGCTGCACGCGCTCGATCGGTATCGCGCGCAGGTATTCTTCCGCAGAGAAGCCGTGGTTGAAGGCGCTGACGAAGATGTTGTTGACGTCGAGTAGGATGCCGCAGTCGGATTGCTCGGCGACGTGGGTGAGAAACTCCCACTCGGGCATGATCGAGTCCTGATACTCCAGATAGGTGGAGACGTTCTCGAGCAGGATGCGGCGCCCGAGGAAGTCTTGGACGCGCCGCACGCGCTCGACCACGTGCGACAGAACCTCAGGCGTGTAGGGCAGCGGCAGCAGGTCGTGCGCGTTACGGCCGCCGACACCGGTCCAACACAGATGGTCGGAGATCCACGCCGGCTCGAAGCGCCGCGCGAGATCCTTCAGCTGACGTAGGTAGTCGAGGTTCAGGTGATCCGTCGAGCCGATCGACAGCGAAACGCCGTGCAACACGATGGGATAGCGCGAGCGCACCTGCTCCAAGACATGCAGCGGCCGGCCGCCAGCGACCATGAAGTTCTCGGAGATGACCTCGAACCAATCGACGGCGGGGTACGTTTCGAGAATCTCGCTATAGTGCGTCGTACGCAGGCCGACGCCGAAGCCGAGGAATGGGAACTCCATTGGGGGAAGGTTGCTAGGTTGTTGGTTGTTAGGTTGTTGGTGGGATCCTCGATGACCTAACAACGTAACAACCTAGCAACTAGCAACCTACTTCTTCTCCGTACCGCCCTTTGTCTTACAGTCTGCGGCGGACGTTTCGACCCAGCCCTTGCCCTTGCAGCCGTTCTCACCGGCGCAGTCGTGACCAGCTCCACCGCAGGCGCCTTTGCCCTTGCAAGCGTTGATGCCTTCGCACTTCACCTTGGCTTCCGCCTTGCCGCCGGCCTCGTCAGCCGCCAGCGCGCCTTTGGCGATAAACAAACCGGCCACGGCTGTAGCGATCAGTGCTCCCTTGAAGTGAGTCTTCATCTGTTCCTCCTCCTCTGTGGAACCACGCGGTTCCTACTGTCCGGACAAGCGAGGCGACAGGATGTGCCGGCCGCGAATTCTTGTCAATGGCGCGACATCATCTGCCGGCGCCCCGCCTGCTGGAGGAACCGCGGGCGGAGGAAGAAGGTTCCTCCCCCGCGAGGAGGAGTCACTCGGCGACCGTGCCGCCCTTCGTTTTGCAGTCGGCTGCGGACATGGCGATCCATCCCTTGCCCTTGCAGTCGTTCTTGCCGGCGCACTCGTGGCCGGCACCTTTGCAGGCGCTCTGGCCTTTGCATCCATTGACGCCTTCGCAGTGGACCTTTGCGGCGAGCTCCTCGGCGTTACGGTAAGCTTGCGCCGACACGCCCTTGGCAACGAACATACCCGCGACGGTCGCGGCGATCAGGACTCCCTTGGCTCGATTCGTCATCGTTTCCTCCTCAGTTGTGAAGCGACACCCGTGGGATGCCGCATGAGCGACCAGCGTTTCAAGTTCGCGGCCCAGGAGACCAGGAGACTGGGTCAATTCTGCGCGCCCTCGCCTTCCTGGAAATCTTCGATCGCACCGGCGCTTAACCGGTCTTCCGCATTTCCTTCTCCAAGATGTCGTTGATCAGGGCTTGGTAGGGCTGGTCCTTCTCGGATGCGGCGGCCTTGACCCACGCCAGGACTCGCTGATCGAGCCGTATCGAAATCAGCTTCTTTGGCCGATCGCCGTGCGGGGGCCGACCCACCCGCCGCATCCGTGTGAGCTGTTCATCGGACAGCTCGGGAATGTCAGAAAAATCAATCTTCCGGCGCTTCATATGCCTTGCGTTCTTTCCGACTTGCACGCCTCCCGCTGATGATGCGCGTGACTTCTTCATTTCCCTCTCTCCTCTTGGTGTACGCGATCATGAGGATTCGTCCGGGCGACGACCGTGCCAGACGCAGCCGACGCGGCTCGATACCGGAATGCGCGATATCCTCACCGTCGAGTCCATTCGGATCATCGAACGCCGTGCTCGCCTCCTCAAAGGAAACACCGTGCTTCGTCAGGTTGACTGCGGCCTTCCTTGGGTTCCAGTCAAACACCGAATACGTATATACAGAATGGAGCGTCTCCTCAACCCGTCGGCGGGACTCGCCGGCGCGGGCAGGGTTGGAAGGGCGTGCAACGAACCACTCGGCCGACTCACCCGCGGATCATCGTGAGCGGATGCGGATAGCCCGCATAAACAGCCGACTGGCCATAGGTCGTCAGAGATCGACCGTGCGGCCGCCGCGCGCAAGCGCTCCCGCGAGGACCGCTTCTCGACTTGCCTCTCGCACCGGAAAACGCCCCAGGCGCACCGCTACGTTCAGGTCCGCCGTCTTTCGATGACGGTGCGATCCTCGATCGTCGGCGAGATTGGCGGAGGTAGTTTGAAATCTCAGCCGATGAGAAAATGCAGCGAGCGGTTCGTGAAGGCGACGACGGGAGCCCAGTAGATCCCCATGACGAGCGTCGCGGCGGACAAGGCCCACATCAGGGCGCCGTTGTGGGCGCTCACCGTCACCGGAACTTCGGTACCGTCGGGGAAGTCGAGGAACATCGTCCGCACGATGCGCGCGTAGTAGTAGAGCGAGATGACGCTGTTGATGACGCCGACCAGCGCGAGGACGTAGAACTGCTGCCGCACGACGGCGGCGAACAGATAGAACTTGCCGACGAACCCAGCCAGCGGGGGCAAGCCGGTGAGCGAGAAGAGGAAGATGGCCATCGCGATGGCCGGTGCCGCGCCGCCGCGCCAGGCAAGGCCGCGGAAGCCTTCGATGTCCTCGCGGCCGGTCGAGTTGGCTACGATCATCACCACCAAGAACGCGCCGATGTTCATCAAGTAGTAGACCACCATGTAGAACATCATCGCCCGCAGCCCTTCGTTGCTCAGAACGACGAAGCCCATGAGCATGTAGCCGGCGTGGGCGATGCTCGAGTACGCCAGCAGCCGCTTCAGGTTGCGCTGCGACAGTGCCGACAGGTTGCCCAAGGTCATCGTCACCATGGACAGAACGAGCACCAGCTGCGGCCATTCGACGCCGGGGAGGAACTGCCACGTCCCATCGGCAACAGGCTGGGAGAGCGCCGGGTAGAAGACGCGCATGAGCAACGCGAAGCCGGCGGACTTCGAACCGACCGACAGGAACGCCGTGATCGGGATCGGCGCGCCGGTGTACACGTCGGGCGCCCACATGTGGAAGGGGACGGCGGAGATCTTGTACCCGAAGCCGGCGAGCGTCAGCACCACGGCGATGAACAGCGCCAGCTGGTTGGGGGTGCCGTGCATCAGTGCGGCATTGATCTGGCCGAAGTCCATGCCACCGGCGAGGCCGAAGATCCAGCTCATGCCGTAGATCATCGTTCCCGAGGCGACACCCCCGTAGATGAGATACTTCAGCGCGGCTTCGCCCGAGCGCCGGTCGTGGCGCAAGTAGCCGCTCAACACGTACGAGGTCAGGCTGACGAATTCCAACGACAGGTAGGCCATCAGCAGGTTGTTCGCCGAGGCCATGAAGTACATGCCCAATGTGCTGGAGAGCAGCAAGCCGTAGTACTCGCCTTGGTTCGCGCCCTTGATCTCCTTCGATCCCAGCGACATCCACACCGCCGCCATGGCCGAGAGGGAAAAGATCACCTTGAAGAAGACGGCGAACGGGTCCTGCACGATCATGCGACTGAACAGCAAGGCGTCCGGCGTCCCGGCCAGCCGCGTGGCGGCGAGCAACGAGAGAGCGGTCGCCGCGAGCGCAATTTCGCCGAGGCGCTCTTTCTCAGTCACCACGAGGTCGATGAGGAAGATCGCGATGATGGCGAAGACGAGCAGCAGCTCGGGAAGGATGAATCCCAGGCTCTGAACGTTGCTGATGCTCATCGGGCGCTTCCAGCCATCACCCGCCGAGCACCAACTGGTTGAGGCTATTGAGCGACTGGCTCATGAGATCGAGAATCGGGCGCGGGTAGACGCCGAGGATCACGACGATCACTGCCAGCGGCACGAGGGTGAAGATCTCACGCCCATTGATCTCGGCAATCCCCACGTACTTCTCGTTCACCTTGCCGAGGAAGACGCGCTGCATCATCCAGAGGATGTAGCCGGCGGTCAGGATCACGGCGCTCGCTCCGATCGCGGTGAGCACCGGATACCGCTGCCACGCGCCGAGCAGGACGAGGATCTCAGAGATGAAGGCGGAGAGCCCCGGCAACCCGAGCGCAGCGAAGAAGGCGAGTCCCGCGATACCCGTATACACGGGCATCACCGACGCCAAGCCGCCAAAGCCGGCAATCTCGCGGTGATGCGCGCGGTCGTAGATGACGCCGACGAGGAGGAACAGCATTGCCGTGACCGTGCCGTGGTTGAACATCTGCAGCACGGCGCCCTGGATGCCCAGCGACGTGAAGGACGCCATGCCCAGCATCACGTAGCCCATGTGGCTGATGCTGGAGTAGGCGACCAGCTTCTTCAGGTCCGTCTGCGCCATGGCGCACAACGCACCGTAGACGATGTTGAAGGCGCCGAGCGCGCCGAGGAAGTAGTAGGACAGCTCAGCGGTGGCGCCAGGCAGCATGCCGAAGTTGATGCGCAGAATGCCATAGGTACCCATCTTCAGCAGGATGCCGGCGAGAATGACGGAGATGGCAGTCGGCGCTTCAACGTGCGCGTCAGGCAACCACGTATGGAACGGGAACGCCGGGATCTTGATGGCGAAGCCGATGAACAGCGCGATCCACACGATGGTCTGGAACTGGTGCGAGTAGCTGGCGTGCGCCGCCATCAGCTTGGTCATGTCGAAGGTGTGCGGCGTCTGCGAGAAGTAGAGCGCCAGCAGCGCCAGCAGCATCAGCACGCTGCCGGCCAGCGTGTACAGGAAGAACTTGATGGCGGCGTACTCGCGCCGCGCGCCGCCCCAGATGCCGATGAGGAAGTACATCGGCAGCAGCATCAGCTCCCAGAAGATGTAGAACAGGAAGAAGTCGAGCGCGACGAACACACCCATCATCGCTGCGTCGAGCAGCAGGAACAGCGCGAAGTAGCCCTTCACCGCCTTCTCGATGCCCCACGA
>JBGQHM010000087.1:0-18744 GCA_041497995.1 Binatia bacterium
ATGCAGTCCTCAGTGAGGCGCTAGAGGTTGCTAGCAAACGGACCGACGGCGGGAAGAACATTGACGACGAGCAGGTGCACTGCGAACGCTTGGCATACGCCGCAACCGAAGTGGCGGCGGCGCGCGATCTCGTCGCGTATGCGCAGGCGGCAGCGCAGCAGGGTGACCGGAACGCCTCGGTCGCGGAGATGGCGGGCCTGTTCGCCGCGGAGGTTGCACAGCGCCTCGCCGGGAACATCGATGCGCATCCGACGGAGTTCGGGCTAAGCGACGAGCGCCTCAACAAGACGCTCGGTGGTCCGGCGACGAAGGGACTGATTCGTGAAGCGCTGAACGATGCGCGGGTGCGCGCCATCGGCCGGCACGTCATGCAACAGCGCGGCGTGAATCACTGCTGGATGGATAGCGAGCTGGCGCAGATGACGCGCGACTCAGTCCGCCAGTTCGCCGAGGCGGAAATTGCGCCGATCGCCGAGCACATCCATCGCCACGATGACCTCGTTCCCGAGTCGATCATCAGCAAGATGAGCGAGCTCGGCTTCTTCGGCATGTCGGTGCCTGAGGAGTTCGGCGGGCAAGGCATGGGCAACCTGCCGATGATCATCACGACCGAAGAGCTGTCGCGCTGCTCGCTGGCGGCCGCCGGCAGCCTGATCACGCGTCCGGAGATTCTCACCAAGGCGCTGCTCAAAGGCGGAACGGATGCGCAGAAAAAGAAGTGGCTGGCGCCGATTGCCGCCGGGGAGATCATGGTCGGCATCTCTGTCACCGAGCCGGACACCGGCTCGGATGTCGCTTCGGTCAAATGCCGCGCCGCCGCCGGCGAGGTGGGCGGCATCAAGGGCTACCTCATAAATGGCGCAAAGGCGTGGTGCACGTTCGCGGGCCGCGCCAACGTCCTCGCGCTGCTGGCCCGCACCGATCCCGATTTGAAGAAGGGTGCGCGCGGCCTGTCGCTGTTCATCGTCGAGAAGGACGCGTTCACCGGCCACAGCTTCGAGATGAAGCAATCGACCGGTGGTGTCATGACGGGAAAGGCTGACCCAACCCCCGGCTACCGTGGCATGCACTCGTACACGTTGAGCTTCGACAACTACTTTGTCACAGCGGACAACCTGGTCGGCGGGGAGGGCGGGCTCAACAAGGGCTTCTATCTCCAAATGGGTGGCTTCGCGGCAGGGCGCCTACAGACGGGCGGCCGGGCGACCGGGCTGTCGCAAGCGGCGCTCGAACGCACCGCTGAGTATGCCAACGACCGCAAGCAGTTCGGTCAGCCCATCGGGCAATTCCACCTGACGCAACACAAGCTCGGGCGCATGGCGACCTGCGTCATGGCGGGACGGCAGCTCACGTACGCTGCCGCACTCAAGATGGACGAGGACGAATCGATCGCGCTAGAGCCGGCGATGGCCAAGCTCTTCGCGTCTGACGTGGCCGTGTGGGTGACACAGGAAGGGCAACTGATCCACGGCGGCTGGGGCTACGCGGAGGAGTTTGCGATCTCACGCTACGTCGTCGACGCGACGGTGCTGCCGATCTTCGAGGGCGTCAAGCCGATCCTGGAGTTGAAGGTCATTGCACGCAACCTGCTCGGAGGATGACGAACGACGCGTTATGGCAAATTGGGTCCTTATGCGGGCGATCCGCGGACGATGTTGAAGATCTTCGGGGGCATCGCGGCCCTCTTCTTCCTGGCCGAGCGCATCTGGCCCATGCGCAAGGGCCAGCCGATTTTCCGGCGCGGCGCCATCACGGACGGTTTCTACATCCCGCTCCACTACGCGATGCGGGTCGCGTTCAGCTTCCTCTTGGCGGACGCGCTGACGGACGCCGGCCGTCATTTGCTGCCGGGCGGCCGCGGCCTGCTGGCCGATCTTCCGGTGTGGGCGCAGGCGACGGTCGTGCTCCTGACGCTCGACTTCCTCTTCTACTGGATGCACCGCGCCAAGCATCGCTGGCATTGGTGGTGGCGGTTGCACGAGACGCACCACAGCTCGGTGGATCTCGATTTCCTCGCCAGCGTGCGCTTCCACCCGCTCGAAAAGATGATCGACCGGCTTGTCTTCCTCTTGCCGCTGACGGTGTTCGAGGCCTCGGAGCCGGCGCTGCTCATTTGGTCGACGATCGACGTCTTCTTCGGGATGCTCAATCACGCCAACGTGCGCTTCAGGTTGGGACCGCTCGCGTACATCTTCGTCGGCCCCGAGATGCACCGGTGGCACCACGCGCGCGATCCCGCGCGCCGCGAGGTCAACTTCAGCAACAACCTGTCGATCTTCGATTGGATGTTCGGCACCGCCGCGCTCGCGAAGGACGACCCCACCGAGTTCGGCATCGACGACCAGGATGGCTACCCGCAGAACAACATCCTGCGGCAATGGCTGTTCGCGTTCCGGCCGCAAGCGCCGGCGGCGGGTCGCGCCGAGCCGGTTGCGGTTGATGCGCGGTCGGCCTGAGGGATCCAGGGCGCGGGCGAGAACTAAGTCACGAGCGATCGAAGGGGTTGCGTATGGCGCCGATCCTCGAGCTGAAAGTGATTGCGAGGAATCTACTGGGCGGATGAAATCGCCATCAGCAGTCAGCTCTCAGCGATCAGCTTCTGACAATCTGTGAGCTGAAGCGGACAGCTGATCGCTGACGGCTATTTCATCCCCAGCTTTGCACGTTGTCGCGCCCGCGCCGCGCGGCTCTCCGGTGTGATCCAGACGGACATCGTCTGTAGCGCCTCCGCGGGAGTCTCGGCCTCGATACGCGCCACCGTCTCTGCCACCAGCGCAGCTTTGCCATGCGCATAGGCTTCGCGCGGGAATGCACCGAGGCGGGCTGCACGGCGTAGGACCGAGTCAGCGAACTTTTCCGGCGCGAACAGCTCGTCGACGATGCCGAGCCGCAGGGCCTGGCTGGATGGATACAGGGCGGCACCGAGGAGGAGCTCGCTGGCCCGCGCATGCGGCAGCCGCAGCCGCACGATCTCGAATGCCGCGCGCGGGAAGGATGCGCCGACCGCGACCTCGTTTAGACCGACGCGGTAGTCACCCTCGACGCCGAGGCGATAGTCACACGCCAGCACCAGGACGAGGCCGCCGGCGATGGCATGGCCGCTCATCATGGCCACCGTCGGCTTTGGCAGGGTCAATAGCTTCAGATGCGCTTCCCGGTAGCGCGCGTACAAGTCGTGAGCGACCGCGTCGTCGCGCCGCGGTGCAGCGAAGTCGAAACCGCCGCTGAAGAACGCGCCCGCGCCGGTTAGCACAACGGCGCGCACCGTGTCGTCGGCACCGGCAGCGTCGAGCGCGCCGGCAAGATCGGTCAGCAGCGCTTCGTCGATGGCGTTGGCCGGGGGTCGATTGAGAGTCAGGATGCGGACACCATGGTCACTGTCCTCGGTTCGCAGGGCCGTCATGCCGCCGCATATATCACAACCGCATCGGGCAGCGAGAAGCACCCCCGCCTCGACTGAGCGCCGCCCGACCGGTAGATATGGCCGACGATGGGTATACTCATGAGGCAGAGAAACGTGGGGTGCATGGTGCTCTTGCTGGCGACGGTCGTGCCAGCCTGCGCGTCGCACCCGAAGAACCTAGTGGCCAGCAGCGACGCAGCCACTGCGATCGTTGACGCGCCGGACCGAACGCCGGCAGATCGTGCACTCGATGCGGGACGGCATCCCGCGGACATGCTGGCGTTCTTCGGCGTGCGGCCAGGAATGAAGGTTGCGGAGCTGGGTGCCGGCGGCGGCTACACCAGCGAGCTACTGGCCCGTGCCGTTGGGCCGAGCGGCGTGGTCTACGCGCAGAACACCAAGTTCATTCTCGATCGCTTCGCCGAGAAGCCTTGGAGCGAGCGGTTGGCGAAGCCGGTCATGAAGAACGTGGTGCGTGTCGATCGCCCGTTCGACGACCCGCTGCCGCTAGAGGCACACGACCTCGACATCGTGTTCATCGTGCTTTTCTACCACGACACCGTCTGGTTGGAGGCGGACCGCACCAAGATGAATGCGGCGGTGTACAAAGCGCTCAAGCCGGGTGGGGTCTATGCGGTGATCGATCACAGCGGCCGACCAGGCAGCGGCACCACCGAGACCAAGACGCTGCACCGCATCGAGGAGAAAAGCGTGCGCAAAGAGATCGAAGCCGCGGGGTTCCAGCTGGCAGGCGAGGCGAGCTTCCTCCGCAACCCCGCCGACGCGCGCGACTGGAACGACTCGCCCAGCGCGGCCGCCGAGCGGCGCGGGACGAGCGATCGCTTCGTCCTGAAATTCATCAAGCCGGCGGCCTAGCGCGCTTGCTAGAAAGCGCCAGGCGACCGAGCACGTGGAAAAGCCGGCTATCTCCTTGGTAGTCTAACGCTTGGCGAAGTGTAGCGGCGTAGGCTGCGGTTGCTGTCGGAGGGGTTATCAGGCGATAATCGGCCGACACGGAGGGAGTTCCACGTGATATGACAACCGCCCCGATGATCAAGAACTTCAAGGTGGAGGATTTTCGCTGCCTGAAAAGGGTCGAGCTAAGGCCGACAGCGCTTCACGCTTTGATTGGCCCCAACGACAGCGGAAAGAGTACCATCCTCAGAGCGCTCGGAGAGGCAACTGGTTTCGCAAGTCGTAGGACTGGGGAACGTCCTAGGTTCAAGTTCTCCCTTCAGGTCGTCGGTGCCAAGGGCACGTGCCTCGCGGAAGTCGACCCTGGCGTTAGCTCGGTCTTCAAGGTGGACGACGCCACGCGCACTGCCTCGTTCACATTGATACAAACGGGCGGAGTCAAGCGGGAAGGTGACCAGGGGCCTTGGGTAGATCAGGTCCTCGCGCAACTCCTGCCGTCAGTGTTGGTCCGCTTTGATCCCGATGCGCTCCGCCGCGGAAGCAGCTTGCTTCCAGAGGCCCAGCTTGGGCAGTTTCTTCTCGGCCGTGGCGCCGGGATGCCCGGGGTGTACCAATACATTCAGGGACGGGGGGGTGGCGCCTTCTCAACCATCGAAGGCCATGTCCAGGAGCTGTTTCCGAACGTCGAGGCGCTCCGAGTTGTCCCCGTAACGCCAAGTGAACTCGTTCTCGAGGTGGAGCTACATAACGGCGCAAAAATTCGGCCGGTCGATATGAGCGAAGGGCTGCTCTATTACCTCGCTTTCGAAGCGATCCCTCACGTCGCTCAGGGAGGGACGTTGCTGATCGAGGAACCGGAGAATGGTCTCCACCCCGCCCGCATCCGTGACGTCGTACGAATGCTTCGAAAGTTCGTCGAGCAGAACAATGCGCAGGTGATCATGGCTACGCACAGCCCGCTTGTAGTCAACGAACTCAAGCCAGACGAAGTAACCATTGTTTGGCGCACCCCCGAGGACGGTACCAAGACGGTTCTCATCAAGGACACTCCAAACTTCGAGCGGAGATCGAAGACCGCTGAACTCGGCGAACTCTGGCTCAGCTATGCTGACGGC
The DNA here is from genome assembly GCA_041497995.1 of Binatia bacterium. Classification (GTDB taxonomy): domain Bacteria; phylum Desulfobacterota; class Binatia; order HRBIN30; family HRBIN30; genus DATKMS01. Next base: position 5,434 of record JBGQHM010000087.1, read on the forward strand.
AATTTGGAAGCGCCCCTTGTCGGTGAAGCCCGCGCATGAAAGTGTTTGTTGCGGGCGAAGGATCAGATGAAATCGGCGACTTCGTCCACGATCCGACCTATCGGCGACCAGAGTGTGAGGGCGGGATTCTGGAGGCATTGCTCCGACGGAGTCGTGCGGTCGGCTGGGTGATCGCCGACGGCTGTCCCTGGAGGCGGGTTCGGAAATTCGCGTTCGGGCGGGATCTGCACGGGCGAGAGTTCCGCAATGTGCTCGGGATCGTCGACCAAGCGGCCGAGGCTGGTTGTGACATAGTCGCTTTCGTTCGCGATCGTGATGGCGAGATAGATCGTCAGGCTGCAATAGAGATTGCCATTGCTGAAGTCGCGAGGCTTGGGCTGAACGTGGCTGTCATCGGCGGCGTCGCGGTCGAAACCGTCGACGCGTGGATTCTTGCGTGCCTCGGAGAGGTGAGCTCGGAAGACGTCAGGGATCCGAAGTCTGTGCTTCAAACGCGATTCGGCCTATCGAAGGGTGCGGAAAAGGTTGAGGTGATCGCAAACGCCAACTTGGGGGCCGTGCCGACCGATGCAAGATCTCTGAACATCTGGCGTGAACGCGCAAAAACTGTCCTCGAGCGCGATGAGCCACGCGAGAACTCGTCGTAGTCGAGAAGATCAGTCCCGCGTTCCACTGGCGTTGTGGTGGACGCCGTCGGTTACGAACTTGGAGTAGGCAACCCCCGGTTGCGCGTCGGCTTCCTGAAGGCGACGCACCCTAGTGCTGCCGTTCAAATGCAATCGGCAAGCGCCCTAGAACCCGGAAGAGCGAGCGACCCCATTCGAGCTGATCGGTCTGCAGCTTCAGACCACGGAAACGTTGCACCAAGCCGCCGATCGCTTCCTGCGCTTCCAGGCGCGCCAAATGCGCGCCCAGGCAGAAGTGCACACCGCCGCCGAAGGCAAGGTGGTCGTTGTCGGCGCGCGTGATGTCGAAGCGGTCCGGATCTGCAAAGTGTGCCGGATCGCGGTTGGCGCCGGCCAGCAGACACATGACCGGCCGATCGCGCGGGATGACCTTGTCGCCGAAGCGTGTGTCCTCGCGAGTGACACGGATGGTCAACAGGATCGGTCCGTCGAAGCGGAGACATTCCTCGACGGCGCTTGCGATCAGATCAGGGTTGGCACGCAGCTTCTCCATTTGGCCGGGGTGCCGGATGAGCGCGAGAACGCCGTTGCCGATGAGGCCGATGGTTGTCTCGAAGCCGGCAATCAGCAGGCCGATCGACTGCGAGATCAACTCCGGCGGACTCAAGCGGTCACCGGCTTCCTCGGCACGAATGAGGCCACTGAGCAAATCATCGGACAGGCTGTTGCGCCGCTCGGCGATGAGCGCGGTGAAGTAGTCTGCTAGCGCGGTGGCGCCGGCGATGGCGCGCTCGATGACGTCGGAAGGGGAGATCGCGGCGGCGAGCAAGTGCGTCGCGGCCGCTGTCCACTCGGTGAACTTGTCCCGATCCGCCAGCGGCACGCCCATCAGCTCGCAGATCAACGTCGACGGCACCGGGAGCGCCAGGTCGGCGATGACATCCATCTTGCCACGCGGCCCGACGCGATCGAGCAGCTCGCTGACGAGGCTGCGCACGCGCGGCCGCAACCGTTCGATGGCCCGCGGCGTGAAGGCTTGGTTCATCAGCCGCCGCAGGCGGGCGTGGTCCGGCGGATCCTGCTGCAAGATAAATTGTCCCGGGCCACCCGGAAGAAGTGAGGTGCCAGCGCCGAACACGGTCCCGTCGGCCATGCGCACACCCGACGGTACTTCCTTCAACATACGGATGACGTCGTCGTAGCGCGTGAGGCGAAACAGGCCGATCGGGGTTTCATTGACGGGATCGTAACCCCGCAACCGCGCCAGGAGCGGGTACGGATCGGCGCGCAGTGCGGGATCAACGGGGTTCACCCCGAGCCACGGATCGGCCTTCCACTCTGCGTCTTCGTCGGTGACGGCGGGTAGCTGCGTCGACATAGACCTGCCTCCTTGGCTGCAACAGTGCTTCAGCGCGATGCCTAGGCGCTACACCGTCGCCGCCGCTATCACAATACCGGGGACGTTCTGGAAGGAACGCGGAGGGGCATTCGGTGAGGGTGCCGGGCTCTTCGACTGCAGCCGCGCGTCAGTGTGCGGCGGCGTGAACCGGCTCGGCCGCGCTCAAGCGCTCGGGGATGTCATCGGGTCCGGACTTATCGCCGCTGGACTGCCAATTCCTGAGGTCGCGCGGGACCCAGGCGCGAAACGTCGAGCCCCGACCGACCGCACTCTCGACCGCGACGATTCCACCGAGAAGGTCGAGCAGGCGCCGGACGATATAGAGTCCCAACCCGACACCGCCATACGTCGCGGCGACGGAGCGGTCAGCTTGGCGGAACGGTTCGAAGATGACTGCCTGAGCGTCGGGCGCGATCCCAATGCCGGTGTCGGTCACCGAGAACTCGACGCCCTCGCCCACGGGTTGCGCTGCCACGGTCACGGTGCCGCACGAGGTGAACTTCGCCGCGTTGCCGATCAGATTCTTGAGGACGAGCTTGAGTTTCACCGTGTCAGTGCAGAGTGGCAAGTTTCTCGGCGGGATGCTCCAAATGAACTCGACAGCGGGCTTCGCCCGCCACGGCCGGGTTTCCACATCGAGATCGGTCAACAGATCCGCCAGTGTGGTGTCGCCCAGGTCGAGCGGCACCTTCTTAGTTTCCAGACGGCTGAGATCGAGCGTGGCTTCGATCATTTGTAAGAGCTCGCGCGAGCTCTTGGCGATGCGTTGCAAGGTGTCTGTTTGCTCGGAAGTGGTGGCGCCAAAGGCTCCGTCGAGGAGTAAGTCGCCGTAACCGATGATCAGGTTGAGAGGAGTGCGCAGCTCGTGCGACATGGAGGCGACGAAGTCGGACTTGAGCTGGTCGGCCCGTTCCAGCTCCTCGACCAGCCGCGCGTTCGCCAGCGCCATAGAGCCGAGCTGCGCGATACCGCGACCGATGCGGTGCTGTTTCGGGGTCAGTGGCGGTGCTTGCGTGCGCCAGCTGGCCACCTGGACACCGATAATTTCCTGTCCCCGACGGAATGCGAGGAAGACTTGCATCGCGATGCCGACCTGACGCCGCCACTCGGTGGGCAGAACGTCGTGCGGTCCCGCGCCCGCCTCGACGACGTCGTCACGTTCTAGACTCGCCAGCATTCCGGCGAGGTGACGGCGGGGAACCCGCAGCAGCTGGCTGAGCTCGCGTTCTTCCGCCGAGACGCCGTACGCGGCGACCGGCACGTACACGTCCTCATGCGGCTGCCACAGCAGCGTCTGGCTGGACTCCGCGCCCAACTCCTCGGCGGTCAACTGACAGAGCCGCTCCAGGATCACTGGCGTATCGAGCGACGAAATCAGCTCGTGTCCTATGCGGGCCAATGCGGCAGATACCTCGGCCTGCTCCTGCAGCTCAGCGTTCTTCTCGCGTAGCTCGTCCTCGGCGCGCTGCCATCCGGTCTCGCCAACCTCGGCGCGCCTCCGCTCCGTTCGCGTCCGCTCCACCATGTATCCGTAAAATGCCGCGACCGTGAACAGAAACGGAATGCGAATCAACGATGGAGATTCCCACAGTGACCAGGTGCCGCCGGCGGCGATCAACAGGTAGACGTACGCAGTGCACACGGCGACGGCCCCGATGGCGATGAGGCGGAGGTTTTCCCCGATTGCGGCTAGGAGCAAGATGAAGAAGTAGAGGTAGAAGAACTCGGCGTTAAAACGCCCGCTGTTGATCAACGCAAGTGTGATCCACGCCGTGTCACCGAGGACGACCCCGACCGCGAACGGCATCGTGCTGGTCTTTTCGTCGGCGAGCTGCGCCAACACGACGTTCGACGCCAGCGCCACGGCGAGTAACAGAACGGTTGCCGGCGATGGGATCTGAAAGTTCCCCTCAACCAGGAGCAGGTACGCGGTGGCAACGATCAGCGTGTACCGCAACAGGAGAAAGGCGCGGTTTGTGCGCGGTGGCTTCATGGCGGCGGCTCACGGTGCAGGATTGAGGCCAGCCCGAAGTGGGCGGGGAGAGGCGAAGCAAAACCACACAAGGGCCGGGGTGCGAACATTTTCGTCGTCCCGGAACGTTACCGGATTGTTATCGGCATCGAACCAACACACGCTTGACGGAATGATGCATCAATGCGGCATGTGTCGGGTCGTTCGTACGGGTATCCGTACTTCTACTGATGCGGCGCGGCGCCGTACTGCCGCGGCACCGCCGGACGCCGCCTCTTCAAATCGTCCCCGCCCGCCGCAGCGTGTTGATCTCGTCGGACGACATGCGGAGGAGATCACGGAGAATCTCTTCGGTGTGCTCGCCGAGTCTTGGCGGCGACGTCACGCTGGACTCGGTATGTTCGGCGAGCTTGATCGGGCTACCGATCACTTTGACCATGCCGCGTGTCGGGTAGTCGACCTCACGGATCACGCCGCGCTCGAAGAGATGTGGATCGCTGGCGACCTCGGGCAACGTACGCACTGGTGCGCTCGGAATGCCGGCGGCTGCGACGGCGCGGGCGACATCGTCGCGGCGCTGCGCGCAGGTCCACTTCGCGACTTCCGCCTCGATCTGCCGCCAATCTTCGGCGCGCTCCGGGACAGCGTGCCAGCGTTCGTTCGCGAGCAGATCATCGCGCGCCATCAGGCGGCACAGGTCGAGCCAATGCTGGTTGGAGACGCACATGATGGCGACGTAGCCATCGACGCACTGGAAGTTGTTGTACGGCGTGGCGCCACCGACGACGTGACGGTTACCGCTGCGGGTGATTTCGCGATTGAGCTCGTAGAACGGCGCCAGATAGCTGAGGAGGGCAGGGACCGCGGCGTCGAACATCGCTACCTCGACGCGTTGGCCGCGTCCGGTCTGTTCGCGCGCACGCAATGCGAGCAAGATGCCGGCGACCAAGTGTGTCGCGCCGAGCATGTCGATGAACGTCGGGCCGCATTTCACGGGGGGCATGTCGGGATAGCCAGTGATCGACATGGCGCCAACGAGTGCCTGAATGGTGAAGTCCATGGCCGGGTAGCCGACGTAGGGTCCGGTACTCCCAAAGCCGCTGCCGGAGGCGAAGACGATGCGCGGGTTGCGCGCGCTGACGACGTCGTAGCCCAGCCCAAGCCGTTCCATGACGCCGGCCGCGAAGTTTTCGACGACGATGTCGGCGTGCTCCGCAAGTTGCAGCAGCAGCTCGCGCCCACGCTCGTGCTTGAGGTTGATGGCCACGCCCTTCTTGTTGGCGTTCAGCATGAGGAACGGGTAGCTGGCGCCGCCCGGCGAGCGATCCATGCGGCGCAACACGTCGCCCTGCGGCGCTTCGATCTTGATCACTGCTGCGCCGTGGTGCGCGAGCAGCAGCGCGCAATACGGGCCGTTGTAGATTTGGCCGAGCTCGAGAACCGTGAGGCCCGCGAGGGGTTGAGCAGGTGCCGTCATGCCGTGGCGTGTAGCAGAGACGGCGGACGCTCGACAGGGGAACGTAGAGTGCCTTGCGCTACGTGCCGCAGTCGCCGATACTCGCGCCACACGAGACATCTAAGGAGGAGACCTATGAAGCTCTATAACGCGAACCTGAGCAACTTTGCGTCGAAGTGTCGCCTGGCAATCTACGAGAAGGGCGCGCCGGTGGAGATCGTCCCGATTCCTGGAGGCGATCTGAAATCGCCTGAGTACCTCAAGATCTATCCAATGGGCAAGACGCCGTCGTTGCAAGTGGACGGGCAGATCATCGGCGAATCCGAGATCATCAACGAGTACCTTGAAGAGAAGTTTCCGCAGAAGCCGCTGCTTCCAAAGGATGCGGAGGGACGCGCCCGGTGCCGCAGCATCAGTCGCTTTCACGATCTCTATCTCGAGCCACCGCTGCGCGCGCTCTTTCCGCAAACGTCGGCCAAGGAAAAGGATCAGAAATTCATCAGCGAGAAGCTCGCCGAGATCAAGACCCGTCTCGACCAGCTCGAGGTAACATTGTCCGGCGGTCCCTACGCGCTGGGGAGCGCATTCACGTTCGCCGACTGCGCGCTGGTTCCGACGTGCTTTTTCATGAACATCATGCTGCCGATGCTCGGAGGCGCCGCGTTCACGGAGGGACATCCGAAGCTTGCTGCGTGGTGGACCAAGGTGCAGGAGCGCCCCACGGTGCAGAAGGTGCTCGGCGAACAGCAGGAAGCGTTGATGCAAATGATGAGTCAGCGGCCCAGCTAGCCGGGAGCAGCGGGCACCGCCCACCGTGGCAGGGCACCCACGGTGGGTTGCCCCTACGTCGATGAGATCAGGAGGAAGACATGGCTTACGAGTTCATCAAGTACGAGAAGCAAGGGCGCATCGCGCGCATCACCATCAACCGACCCGAGGTGATGAACGCGCTGCATCCGCCGGCGAACGAGGAGCTGTCGGCCGCGTTCGACGACTTTGCCGCGGACCCCGAGTCGTGGGTGGCGATCATCACCGGCGCGGGAGAGAAAGCGTTCTCCGCCGGCAACGATCTCAAGTACTCGGCGCAGCACGGCATGGGGGCGGTATCGATGGGCAACGGCGGATTCGGCGGCATCACGGCGCGCTTCGATTTGTTCAAGCCAGTGATCGGCGCCGTCAACGGCCTGGCACTCGGCGGCGGGTTCGAGATCGCACTGGCATGCGACATCCTCGTCGCGGCTGACAGCGCGCGCTTCGGTTTGCCCGAACCGCGCGTCGGTCTCGCGGCGCTGGCCGGCGGCATGCAACGCCTGCCGCGCCATATCCCGCCCAAGATCGCCATGGGTATGATGCTCACGGGCAAGCCGATCCTGGCGCCCGAGGCGCATCGGCTCGGTATCGTCAATGAAGTGGTACCGCTGAAGGACCTTGCCACAACCGCTGAGCGGTGGGCGAACGAGATCCTCGAGTGCTCGCCGACCTCAGTGCGTGCGACCAAGCAGGTGGCGACGCTCAGCCAAGGGTTGCCGCTCGAAGAGGCGACCAAGAAGTCGTACCCGCTCGTCGGCGCGCTGTTCGGTTCGGAAGACATGATGGAAGGCGTGATGGCGTTCGCACAGAAGCGCAAGCCGGAATGGAAAGGGAAGTGAGGGGTTGATTCAGCGAGTCAGTGATTCGGTGAGTCAATGGCCCAATGAAGCTCCGCGCCAACCTTGGTGGCGTCGAGGTCGGCGATGGCTTACCGGTACGCATCGTTGGTGCGATCAACGTCAGTCCGGAATCGTTCTATGGCGGATCAGTGGCGCGCAGCCGCGGTGCGTTGCAGCGACTAGCGGCGCGGATGGTGGAGGAGGGGGCTGATCTGCTCGATCTCGGCGCCATGAGCACGGCGCCGTACGTGAAAGGGGCGATCAGCGAGAGTGAGGAGCGTCGTCGCATCACGGTCGCGGTGAACGCCGTCCACGCGGTCGCAGCCGTGCCGATCTCGGTCGATACGCAACGGAGCACGGTGGCTGCGGCCGGGCTCGACGCCGGTGCGGCGGTGCTCAACGATGTGAGTGGTTTGGGCGCCGACACGGCGATGGCTGGCGTGGCGCGCCAGGCGCAAGGCGTAATCCTGATGGCCGCCGAGCAACGCGCCAGCCGCGAAGCGCCCGTGACGATGGTCATGTCGCTATTGCGACGCTGCTGTCGCCGAGCCCGAGCCGCAGGGATCGACCGCGAGCGCATCGTGCTCGACCCGGGCATCGGATTCTTTCGGCACGCAGCTGTCCCGTGGTACGAGGTCGACTGCGCTCTGTTGGCGCAGTTGGCGCGTTTGCGTCAGTTGCGGCGACCGCTGCTCGTGGGCGTGTCGCGCAAATCCTTCATCGGTAAATTGGCTGACCGGGCCGATCCGGCAGACCGATTGTACGGATCGATCGCTGCGACGGCGATCGCCGTTCTCAACGGCGCCGCGCTCATCCGCACCCACGACGTAGCCGCGACACGCGATGCGGTGCGCATCGCCGCGGCGGTGAGGGACGCCAGGGAGCAGTAGTGGCGATCAGTGCTCGGCGCTGTGCGCGCCAGGCGCTTCGTGGTGGGGGTTGACTGCGCGCGAGATGCTGGAGCCGACGAAGATCGCCAGCAGTGCGAGCAGAACGCCACCCAAGGCTCCTAGGATGCCTCCGCTGTATGACCCGTTCTCCATAGTCCGCCTCCTGCGATACCCCAATATCCGAATGATGCGCGGTACAGTAGCCAGAACGTCCGCGAGTGTACAGAGGTGGAGCTCACCGCTGGCATGTCGGACCTACGTTGACCCAACGAAGTCCAGGAGTCTATATTCCGGCCGCATGGGGCGACGGATGGAATGCTGCTGCCGGTCGTGCAGGCGGGCTTCCGTCTGAGACAACGGGCACGTGACATTTCCCTGCCCGCAGTGTACGAGAGCGTCGCGGGACGCTTGTCGTTGATCGACTCAGTCGAGCGCCGGCTGGTTGGGGGCAGGTGCCCAAGGTGAACTGAAGGAGGAGGCAATGGCCTACATCATTACCCGATTGTGCAGAGACTGCATCGATACCGCCTGCGTCGCGGTGTGTCCTGTGGATTGCATCTACCGGTACAACGGCCAGGACGCTGCGACGTTCCCGAACCAGCTATACATTCATCCCGACGAGTGCATCGATTGCGGTGCCTGCGAACCCGAGTGCCCGTGGCAAGCCATCTTCGAGGAAGCCGCCGTACCCGATGTCTTCAAGGACGACACGCCGCTCAACTACAAGATCATGGAAAACATGGGTGACTTCGAGGTCTGCAAGCACGAGCAAAAGCCGAAACCAACGGCAGAAGAGATCGGAGCCAACAAGCAGAAATGGGGCTGGACCGGGTGATCCCCGGTCGTCGGTCGTGTGACGAGAGTATCCGACGCGCAGAATGTAGCTGACAGCGAATTGGTCGATCGAATCGCTTGCGTGTCGGCCCGCCACCTCCGCTCGCTCGTCGTCGCGGTTGTGGTGGCGTTCTGTCTCGCTGGCTGCGGTGACGAGTCGTCGGCACCAACCAGCGCGGTCGCGACACCAACAGCGGCACCGATCGACGACGAGCTTCCCGCCGAGCAGGACAACGGCACACAGGGCCGGAATCCGTTCAACAACGCTGGGCACGTGCCCCCTGTGCAGGCGTGCAGTGACGCGTTGGGAGCCACCGACCAGTCGCTCGTGATCCGTATCCTGCCGCGCGGACCGCTCGCACCGGACGGCGCACTCGCTTTCACCGCAGGCGCGTGTGTGTACCTGCCTCCGGGATACGTCGAGAGTGGGCTGCGTTATCCGGTGTTGTACCTGCTGCACGGCGGTGGCGGTGACGCAGCCGATTGGGTGACGTTCGGCGGTGTACGCACAATCATGGATGACGCCATCGCCGCCGATGCTGCGAACGCCGCCATTGTGGTCATGCCGGACGGCACCGATGCGCAGTGGTATGACAGTGTCGACGGGCGCATCAAGAACGAGCAGTATCTCTTCGACTTCCTTATTCCATACGTCGACCGCCACTTCCGGACGCTTGCCGAGCATGCCGGTCGTGCAATCGACGGCCTCTCGAATGGCGGCTACGGGGCGATGCTCTTGGCTGCCAAGAGGCCCGACCGCTTCGTCGCTGCTGGAGGCATGTCGTCTAACCTGGCAGCGCTCTCCCTGAGCGGGCTGGGCAGCGCGGCGGTGGCACCCGCCTATCGTCACGGCAATCTACCGGTTGATCTGGCCGGCAACCTCGACGGAGTCGACCTCGTGCTCGACATCGGAACGCTGTGTGTCAGCGATCGGGCCATCGACAATTGCCTGACGTGGCAGTTCGAGCAAGCGTTCGTGCCCGCGAACCGGCAGTTCGAGAATCGCATCACGGCGATCCGTGCACCTGACGACGGCGTATTCGACTATCGCGAGACCGAAGGCAGTCACGCGTGGCGATGGTGGACGCTATGGATGCGTGAGCGTCACCTACCGTTTCTGCTCGCGCGTCTGACCGACCCGCGCCCGAGCAGTAGTCCACTCGCGCCAGCGCCATCGCGACCAGGCTTCCGTTACCGCTCGATCGCTGCGCAGTTCTCGGTGTGGGGTTACGATGTGCGCATCGAGCGCGCGGTGCGAGAGTTTCTCGATCTCAGCGCTGTGCGGGCCGACGGGTTTACCATACAAGGATCGGGGCAGGCCACTATCCGAACGGCGCCACTGTACGAGCGCGGCGGTCGCTACACCGTCTCGGCGGCAGGCGGCGTCGATCAGCCGGTCGTGGCCGACGCTGAGGGACGGCTGACGTTCACGGTCGACCTCGGACCGTCGCACGAGCACGAGCAGTACAGCGCGCAAGCAAACGCGCTCGAAGCCGCCGGCGACTATTGGACGGTACGCACCGTCGCGATCGTCGAGACATGACCACACCGCCGGTGGCACCGAGGTGGTGGCGTCATCGCGTGCAAAACACTCCCAAATCACCTTGACGGGCGGAGCGAGCATCTGCAAAGGTCGGGCTGGCGAGGGAGGCAATATGAAAATGCGCTTCACATGGTTCTCACGTGTGTTCTTCGGCCTGGCTGTCATCCTGTGTTTGCCAGCAGACGTGGCGACCAACGTCCTTGCTCCAGCGACGGCCTACGCCGCGATAAGTTGTGTCGGCGAATGCAACGGTGACGGCGATGTTACCGTCAACGAGATTCTCACGATGGTGAACATCGCCTTGGACAACGCCCCGGTGACGGACTGCGAGGCGGGCGATGCCAACCAGGACGGTAGCATCACGGTGAACGAGATCCTGATGGCGGTGAACAATGCGCTCACCGCGTGCCCCGCGGGTGGGACCCCGACGCCCACGCCGACCGCAACGCCTGCGAGCGGACCATTGGTCGGGCCGGCAGCGGTTGCCGGCCGGACGACCATCGCCATTGATACGGTGACAATCATTTCCAACGTCGTCGCCGCGGTCGCCAACGGCCTGACGCATAGCGGTGCGGCAGCCGAGCTGCTGTTTGGCGCGTCGGAGCCCGCGCTCTCCACACTGCCAGGGGGCGGAGCTGCCGGTGCCTGCCCGCTGGCCGGCACGGCGACTAAGACGGGCGATGTAATCTTCGGCGAAACGGTCACGCTGGCTGGCTGTAAGGCCGCGACCTTCGACGGATCGGTAACCTTCGACGGGAGCGTGAGCTTCGGAGCGCTCGCGCCACTGTCGATCGACGTGACGGCGACGTTCAAGGATCAAAACGGGATGGAGATCGAGACCGTCACGGCGAACGCCACAGGGTCTGGGGTGCCGACGCCCGGTGGAAGCTGTTCCCTGAGCGGAGCAACGTTGACGCTGAACGGGATGCTGAGCACGAGCAAGCCCAATGGTCCGACCGTCGGCCTCAGCTTCAGCAACACGCAGGTCAAAATCAACAACATCACGTTCAACGCCTCGTGCGTGCCGACCGTCTATGACATCACGCTCAACGGTGCGGCGGCGCTATTCGATCCCAACGGCGACCCGCAAAACGTTACCTTCAATCAGCTGGTGGTGCACGTGGACAGCAGCGGCAGCGCGACCATTTTCACCGTCAACGGTGGAATGCAGTCGTCATGTTTCGCAGGTACGGCGACGCTGACCACACAAACGCCGCTGAGCGTGCCGAGCGGTAAGAATTGCCCGACGGCGGGTGTGATCGCAGTTGTGGTGGGGCAGAGCCAGGCGCAGATCACCTTCCAGGCCGACGGGTCGGTAGTCATTCAGGGCGGCGCGAGCGGGTCGCTAACGGCACCCAACTGCCTCGACCCGCGGCTGCTCATGTGCGCCGCGTAGCGACAGCCGCCGGCGTGTGAACAGGTGTGCGCCCTATGTCCATCGGTGTCGTCTGCCTTGCATACGGAACGGGTCACGCACGCTGCGGCTTGCGCGCCCGGATGGTCAGCGACCGGACTGTCTCGGCGACGCGCGCGACATCGATACCGGCGGCCGTCGCTTGCTGCAGCATTGATTCGGGTACCATCGTGAGCGCGACGGTGCCGAATCCCTTGTCGCTCACGACTTCGATGTCGACGAGGCCGGCGGCAGCGACTGTGGCCAGGTACTGATGGCGCAGCGCGGCGCCGGCGACGCAGCCGGTGAGCGCCGCTACGTCGGCGGCAATCACTTCGGGTAGCGGCGCGTCGAGCACGACGTCGCTGATGACCATGCGTCCGCCGGGGCGCAGCACGCGCGCGACCTCGCCGTATACGGCCTGCTTGTCCGGGACGAGGTTGATCACGCAGTTGGAGATCACCACGTCCACACTCGCGTCTTCCACGGGTAAGGCCTCGATGTAGCCCTTGCGAAATTCCACGTTGCCAACGCCGGCCCGGCGGGCGTTGGCGTCCGCCTTGGCGAGCATCTCGTCGGTCATATCGACGCCGATCACACGCCCCTCTGGAGCGACCGCACGTGCTGCCAAGAACGCATCGAACCCGGCCCCGCTGCCGAGGTCGAGCACGATCTCGCCCGGCTGCAACGCCGCGACCGCGAGCGGCGCGCCACAGCCGACACCGAGGTTCGCACCCTCTGGCACCGCTGTAGTCTCTTCCGTCGTGTAGCCGATGCGCTCGGCGATCTGCGCCGGTTCTGGAGCGCAACAGCCAGGGGCCGGATTCACGCCGCCATCGCGCGCGATCTCCGCATAGCGTTGACGGACCACCTCACGGACCTGTTTCGTCTGGCTTACTGGCGCGTTGCTCATGCTGCTTCTCCCTTCGTTCGTAACGTTCGTTACTTCAATTGCGTTTCACCGGGGCGCGCGGCGGGCAGCATAGCGGCAGGATGGACCGGAACCGCTCGATCATCCGCTCCATGCGCGTGACGACACTGGCGCCGTCCAGCTCAAAGAATACTTGCCGCCCAACCTTCTCTCGGCGAACCACGCCGGCGCGGTGAAGGACGGCGAGATGCCGGGAGACGACGGAACGGTCCTGCGGCACCCGCCCCGCAATCGTCTGGACATCGGAGCGTCCCCGGGCGGTGAGCAACTTCACGATCTCGACACGCACCGGCTCGCACAACGCGCGGAACAGCTGTGAGTCGAGGATGGCTGCCAGCTCGTGGGCGGCGCGCTCACGAGTGCGGCGGGTGGGTGCAGGCGTGGCGTTCATGTGGAGAGCATATATGCGCACGCATGCATATGTCAATGGGGGGCCTTCGTGGCCGTCTGTGCGGCGGCGCGGCGCTATGCGTGAGCGGTCTTCAGAATCAGTTGGCGCCGCCGCTCGTTCACGAACCCGTGCTCGACCAGCCAGGCGATGGTGCGCTGAATCGTCTCGCGCGCCGGGAGGTACGTGTACCCGAGCTCGCGTTGCGCTTTCGCACTGCTGAAGTAGGC
>JBGQHM010000088.1:0-18703 GCA_041497995.1 Binatia bacterium
GCGCTGCTGCTGGCGTTGGTCATCCGGACCTTTGTCGTGCAGGCCTTCAAGATCCCGTCCGGCTCCATGCTACCGACGCTCGAAGTGGGTGATCACATCCTGGTCAACAAGTTTGCCTATGGGGTCCGGCTGCCGGTAGTAGGGACGCGGTTGCTCGATGTCGGCAGTCCGCGCCGCGGTGACGTCGTCGTGTTCGTCTATCCCGTCGATCCCGCCAAGGACTTCATCAAGCGGGTGGTTGCAGTGCCCGGAGATGTCGTCCAGATCCGTAACAAGCGCGTGTACATTAACGGTGAAGTGTGGAACGATCCGCATGCGTATTTTGCGGACGGAAGTACGCTTGGCGGAACGCCGCGCGATATGTACGGCCCGGTGACGGTGCCGGCGGGGCAGATCTTCGTGATGGGAGACAATCGTGACCGCAGCTACGACAGTCGGTTCTGGGGCTTTGTCGATCGCGATGAAGTGAAGGGTCGGGCGTTCTTGATTTACTGGTCGTGGGATGGCCACGACCGGTGGGTGCGGTGGGACCGCCTAGGGGAAGTGATTCAGTAAGGGTTGGGGGAGATGGAACGGAGGAATGGAGCGATGCGGACAATTGGCATTGGCGCGATGATCTTGCTGACGGCGGCAGTGGCTGCTGCCCAGACCCCGGTGTTTCGCTCGGCGTCCCGGTATTCGTTGCCGGGGTCCGTCACGGACACCTTCTACCTGAGTACGCTCATCGCGGCGGACATCGGATCGCCGGACGGTCCTCCGGACGGCATCATCGACCTGATCACGGCGAACACCAATCAGCTCGCCCCGGTGAAGTTCGGGGACGGGCATGGCGGCTTCACCAACTGCTGCAACGTGCAGGTCGGGACCATTCCGTCGGCGATGGTGTTGGCAGACTTCGACCGGGACGGTACGCCGGATCTGCTTGTCGGCGACTCGCGCTTCGTGCGCTTTCTGAAAGGCAACACCGGGATCGATTCCGGCACGTTCCAGACACCTGCTCCAGAGATCCCGGCCGGAAAAGGAGTGGCTGCAATCCTGGCGACGGACCTGAACGGCGATCACAAGCTGGATGCGATTGTGATCGATGATGCCGACCAATTGCCGGGAGCGAATGGGTCCGCGATGGTGCTGATGGGCAACGGCGATGGAAGCTTCGGGCCTCCAGGAACTCCGACTCCGGGGCCGACGTTTGCCACCGGCGTGGGTAGCGAGTCTGCCGTCCTTGGCGACTTCAATCATGATGGGAAGATCGATGTCGCTGTGGCGAACGCTGGCTCTGGGGATGTCAGCATTCTGCTTGGCGATGGGACCGGCGGGTTCACCCTTGGCCAAGTTCCCAAGGCCGGTACGGAGCCCATGGCGATCGCCACTGCCGATCTCAACAACGACGGGTTCCTCGACTTGGTTGTGATCAACCGCAACAGCGACAGCATTTCAGTCTTGAACGGTGGCGTTGGCGGCAACGGAGCAACCTTCGCCACTGCCCGCTCGTTTCCGAGTGGCAGCAGCGGCAGCACGCCGATGGGCCTTGCACTGGCTGACATCAATTCTGATGGGAAGGTTGACGTGGTGGTGGTCAACAACCGAAGCAACGACGCGAGTGTCTTGCTGGGCGATGGACGCGGCAATTTTTCTCGGCCACGGGCGTTCGTTTCCGAAGTGGAACCTCAGGGGGTCGCGACCGCCGACGTCAACGGCGACGATATTCCAGATGTGCTGACCGTCAACCGGGGTAACACGACGCCCAATATCGGTGTGCTTCTGGGAGTCGGGGATGGTTCCCTGCTGGGGGTAGAGGATGTGGTTACCGACCCGAGCCCGACCGGGTTGGTGGCGGGCGACGTCAACAACGACGGGTTATCGGATCTCATCGTATCCATGCTGCCTCCGCCGCAATCGAACAGTGGATCGGTGTTTGTCATTCGGGCTGACCAAACGTCCGGGTTTGCCCCACCAACGGTGTTGCGCACCGTAGGTGACGCTGTGGCGATCGCAGCCGGCGACTTCAACGCGGATGGATGGCTCGATGTCGCTGCCCTCAACAAGTCGACCAAGAACGTCTCCGTGCTTCTGGGAAAGGCTGCGGGTGGCTTTGGTGCGGAGCGCGACTATGCGGTGGGCGATGGCGCGGCCGCCATGGTTGCGGGGGATTGGAACGGTGATGGCCGTACTGATCTCGCCGTGACACGCCAAGGCAGCGGCTCGACCGGGGCGGTAGATATCCTGCTCGCTAACGCGGACGGGAGCTTTCGCACTGCCACGCCGTTTCCCGTTGGGATGAGTCCGGCCGCAATCGACTCCGGCGATTTCGACAAGGACGGCAAACGCGATCTCGCGATTGCCAACAGCGCGTCGAACGATGTGTCGGTACTCATCGGCAATGGCGATGGGACGTTCAAACCGGCAACCTCCGTTGCCAGCACGGGAGGGCCGCGCGGCATCGCGGTCGCGGACTTCGACCGCGACGGTGCCGATGATTTCGCGGTCGCCGTGTCGATCAACTCCCACGTAACTGTCTTCTACGGCAACGGGCAGGGCGGCTTCTCTCCCGGACCGCAGTTGGGAATCGGTGGCAGCGCGTCGTCGGTTGTGGCACGCGACGTCACCGGCGATCTGATCCCGGATATTCTGGTGGCCGACCAGGTCTCGAATGTTGTCTCGGCGTTTTATAGCAGCGGCTCGACGCGCCAGTTCCGTCACGACAGCCGAGTCGATGACGTCCTCGTGAGCCGCGGGCCCGTCAGCGCCGGCTGCGCCGATGTCGATGGTGATGGACGATACGATGGCCTCGCCGCGAATGGATTTCTTGCGGGCAGTGTGTCTGTGCTGACCAACATCGGTGCGACCGCTGTCCTACGCGGTGACGGTAATGCGGACAAACGCGTGACCGTCGCGGATACGCTGGCCGTCATCCGCGTGCTCAGTGACGGTCGCGGCCGCCGCGTCGAAGACGTTCGAGTCACCGGCGGAACGGACGTGGCGCGCGCCGGCGTCGACGCCAACGGCGATGGGTTCGTGACGCCGCAAGATGCGTTGGCCGTGGCGCACGAGCTATTTCCCGGACTGTGAGACATGGCGACTGAAGCGCAGCTGCAGAGCGATCTGCAGGCCGCGATGAAAGCGCGCGCGATGGAGAAGGTGTACATCCTGCGCGGGCTGATCACGGCCATCAAGAACCTCAAAGTGGAAAAGCAGATCGCTGAACTGCCGGAGGCGGAGATCGCGGCTGTCGTGCGCAAGGAGATCAACAAACGCAGCGAAGCAACGGAGTTCGCGCGTAAGGCGGGCCGCAACGAATTGGTCGAACAAAACGAGAGGGAGAAGAGCCTGCTGGAGGTCTATCTTCCGCAGCAACTCGGTGCAGACGCGTTGACCGACATCATCAAGGGACTCGTGTCCGAGCTCGGGACGACCCAGATCGGCCCGCTGATGGCGAAGCTGCGCGAGCGCTACGCTGGGCAGTTCGATGGCAAGCTGGCCAGCGAGCTGATTCGCAAGCTCGCGTGAGCAGAGACGCGAGCGCTTGCGTCGCTACTCGATTGACTTGGGTTTGCCGCTGAGTGACACTTCCTGCGCTTGCGAGATCCCCGATCCGTCCAGCGCCAAGGAGGGTGTCGTCATGAAAAGAGCCTCTGCCGCGGTTGCATTCGTCACGGTGAGTATCATCTGCGCCGCCGTACCTGCGCGCGCTACGTTTCACATCATGGTTATCGATCAGGTCTTCCCCGGTCTCGAATCGGCGCCGCACGCGCAGTACGTGATGCTGCGCACGCAGGCGCCGCTTCAGACTGCGGTCTACGGTCAACCGTTCTCGGTCTTCGATGCCGCCGGCAATGCCCTGGGGACGTTCGGGACGTTCTGCACCACGCCGCGCCAGAGCTGTATTCTCCCCGCGGTGAGCCCGGCCTGCAGCGCGGGCGGATGTCCGGGAGGACTCGCGACAAGTGGCCGACCCATCCTCGCAGCGACCCGTTGGGCGCAGGATCTTTTCTGCGTGACCGCGGATCTGCTGGCGACCGGCGTGCTGCCGTATCCGAATGGTCGCGCCTGTTTCGGTGATTGCGATCTGCGTCCGGACTGCGCCTCGGGGCCCGTCGATTGCGTGGCGTACGGCAGCTTCACGGGTGACAACTCCCCGTTCGGCAGCCCGGCGATGTCACCGATGCTGGGCGAAGCGCTCGTAGCGGATCCGGCCCGTTCGAATCAGTTTCTGAAGACCGATCCGCTCCTCGACAACTCGCTCGGCTTCAGCGTCGGCGCGCCCACGCCGGAGAACTTCCATGGCGACCATGGTGCCATCGATGGGGTCGCAGGGGACCCGGAGGGAACTGGGCAAGTGGAGGTGGACGACATCGGTGCCGAGGTCGCCGTGCTGTTCGAGGCCGACCATCGCTGCAGTCTGCCCGCTGCTCGCCGCGGTGCCGACGCGAACTTCGACACGCGCGTGAGTGCGGCGGATATCATCGCGACCATTCGGATCGTTGCCGTTTCCGGCTGAACCGACCGCCCGGCCCTCGAACGACAGACGTGAAACGCAAGCTTGCTTTGGGTCGTAGCCTCGCGTTCGCGCTGGCGCTTCTCGCCAGCCCAGCACCCGCGAAGACGGTGCGCGTCTTCGCGGTGGGTAACAAGATCGAAGTCCGCTACGCCGACACCTATCAGAATTTCCACGACAAGATGTTTGCATTATTCGATGGCCAGCACCCTCGCAGGGGCGAGCTGGTTCAGAACGGCGTCGACGATGTCGCGAGTCACCTGCAACCAGCTGACCCCTCGGCTCCCGAGCTGGCGTTGGTGAGCTTTCCCGAGGATGTTGGACTGGTTGCCGGGCTGATCGGCACGCGTGGTGCCGCCGCGCGCCGCGCCACGATACACAGTGGTGGGTCAGCGGCCGCCTTCGGCTCCCTCATCCTCAAATACAACCCTCAGATCCAATACTACTTGAAGCAGTTTCCCGGGCAGGCACCGGTGCGCTACCTGTTGCTGGCGGAGACCGACACGTTCTATCGCGGTGCATACGAGACCTTCCGCGATTTGGCGCGCACCTATAGGGTGCATGTGACCGCGACGTTCAACGTGGCCGCGGCCCGTCGCATCGAGGCCCCTGAGCAGCCGGACCTCGTGGCGTTGCTGCGCGATCCGGATGAGGCGAAGACGCGCGACTACGCTTACGTCGCCCTGTCCCCGCAGGTGTTCAACACGACCTTTATCTTCGACCCCTCGGGCGACGTACTGATTGCTGCGCCGGACGGCACCGTCATGCACAGCCCAGACGAAACCGGCGGCGTACTGCGCGGCAGCTTGAACAAGGCGTATCTGACCGAAGTGGAGGAGGATACGTTGCCGTTGGCGTTTGGTCGCGTACAGGACCTGGATGTCGTGGATACCCCGGTTGGCCGGTTGGCGTCGGTGATCTCGAAAGACGCCTGGATGATTGACGTCAACGACCGCTACGACGCCAAAGGGGCGAATCTGGTTCTCCAGCCGGAAGCCTTCAGCGAGTGGGCATATGTTGCTGCGCCGTGGCAGCCCGATGGTTACAAAGCGGGCGGCTTCGCGGAGGTGCAGCGCAATCCCAGCTTTCTGTACAACGTCGCTCCGTGCATGACCGGGAATCTCATTGATGTTACCTTCGACGGGCAATCGAGCGTGATCGGCAAGCGGCGCAAAGGCGGCGCGCCCTCTTTCACCACGCAGAGTGTGTGGATCGGGCAGAACCCGGACGCCGG
Organism: Binatia bacterium; assembly: GCA_041497995.1. Classification (GTDB taxonomy): domain Bacteria; phylum Desulfobacterota; class Binatia; order HRBIN30; family HRBIN30; genus DATKMS01. The sequence continues at coordinate 5,730 of JBGQHM010000088.1, forward strand.
CTTTCTCAGCATCGCGCCATGGATCGTCGATGACCCTGGCATCGGAGACCCCTCGCTCAGCCTGGCGTTACGGCGCGGCTCGCTTGCCACCGCCGGGTCCCACCTGTTGCCTGGCGCAACGCCGAAGTGCGGGTCGGCGACAGAAGTCGGCGCATGCGAAAACGGCTACCGCGAATCCGTGATCCATGCGGACGTGCAGCTTCCTGATGACACGCGACGAGACCTGGCTCCGGACGGAATCACGCGCGTGCCAACGACTTTCGGTGCCAGCATGCCTGTGACCAAGGACGTCGACTCGGTGCATCAATATGCGCGGATTGCTGCCCACGGAGGGAACGTCTACGTCACGTGGCAGGAAGCCGTCGCGGGAACGGAGACCGTCTTCCTCGCCGTTAGCAACGACCGCGGTGAGCACTTCGCGGAACGTCGTGTCAGCGACAACGGATTTGGATCGACGGTCGAGCTGCGGCCGGCGCTAGGCGTGAGCCCCGATGGCCAGCACGTGTTCGTCGCGTGGCAAGAGTTCTGCGCCGGGCACGACGACGACTGCGGCCGCATCAAGTTGGCGCGTTTCGACGCCAATGGTGTAAAGCAGGGGACGGACGTGCGCATCGATCGCGGCGCCGACGCCGTCGGAAAGTGGAACGTGGCGCTGGCCGTCAGTCAGACGGGTAATCCGATGGTTGCTTGGGTTGATGAGCGTGACGATGGACCGGAGGGCATCCGCTTCGAGCACATCTACTTCGCCCGAGGCCGCAGCGGCGGAGCCGTCTTCGGTCCCAACGTGCGCGTCGATGCGGGGGCTCCAGTGCACGCTGCCGCGTCGCTAGACAACAAGTGGGCGCCCGCGGTGGCGGTGCGAGGGCGACGCATCTACGTGGCCTGGACAGATTTCCGCAACTACAACTGGGACATTTTTCTCGCGCACTCCCGCAACGGCGTCAGCTTCTCTCCCAATGCACGCGTCGATGACTTCCGCGACTTCGAGCGCATCCACGATCACCCGTCGATCGGAATCGACTCCCAAGGGGTGGTGCACGCCGTCTGGGCAGATCGTCGAGACACCGACGGCGATACGGATACCTTTTACGCTCGCAGTCTGGACGGTGGCCGGACGTTTTCAGCCAACCAGCAGATCGATTCGTCTGTGCTCGGCTTCGACCCCGATCACGACACGCCCAGCAATCAGTGGAACCCGCGCATCGCGGTGAGCGGCAGGGATGTTCTCGCTGCGTGGCAGGACAATCGCCTGGGCAACAATGATATATTCTTCGTTCGCAGCCGCGACGGCGGGGTCACATTCGACGTCGATGAGCGAGTCGATGATAGTGGTGAAGGGCCCAGCAACCAATACCGGCCCGACGTGGCCGTTGATGAAGCCGATCCTCGGGGGCGTACAGTCTACGTAGTGTGGGAGGACAGTCGCGGCGGCGGAACCGGGATCTACTTCGCCCGCCGCCCGCTGTAGTCGGTCCGAAAGATGACGATGACTTATGCGATGCTGGCTACCGATTTAGGCAGCTTTTCGAGATTTCTGGCGCGTTGCCGGGTTGAAGCGCCCGCGCCACGTGGCTTGCCACTGCCGTCCCGGCCCCTCCGGCAGGGTCACCTCGTCCGGGTGCTCCACCTCGTAGATGCGTTTCAACAGGGCTTTTGGGTCAGTCCACCGTCCCAAATTGCGCAGGGCGGGCGACTTGGCCTCCCACGCCGAAACCGTCTTTCCCGCAATCTTGAGCCGAACCTCGCGGAGCGCATCTATCTTCTTCATTCGTGCCATCCTCGTCCCGTATTATGTACACGGTGAGCCCTTCATTCAACCCCAATTCCAACCACAATCGTGCGGCCGGCGCGGATTTGACGGGCCAGCGACGACACGGTACGGTCCAATTCCGGCTCCCAGACCGGCAGAGTGCAGGGTGGTGCCGGCAAAATAGTTGCAGTTCCACTGATCGAATTCAGGGCCGGTTCGCTTCGCGGGTGATCTGAGCGAAATCGAGGCACAATAGGAGGATCTGATGGCGCAACGGACACTCGACCACACTTCGATTTGTGTCGCCGATGTCGCTCGTTCTCGGCAGTTCTACGAGGGGCTGCTGGGGCTTACACCGGCGGAGCGGCCAGACTTTCCGTTTCCCGGTATGTGGTACCAACTCGGCGAGGGACAGCTTCACCTCATCCAGCGGGAGCAGGTGGCCACTTCAAGGAACTCCGGGGATATGATCAATGCAGCCGACCCGCACTTCGCGATCCAAGTCGACGACCTCGATGCCATGCGGCACCGCGCCAAAGCTGCCGGTTTGGAGCTGCTCGAGTTCGGTGGAGAGCAGCTCTGGGTGCGCGACCCCGATGGCAACACGGTTGAGTTGCGTTCGCCAGCCGGCCCACCGCGCTGAAGCTCACCCGCCCTATTTCTCGTCGGCGGGGCCGAGAGATCGGAAGGCCTTGTCGAACTCCCAGGCGACCAGTGCGCCGGCAAGCACGACCGGCCCATCCTCGCCAAGGCGAGCATAGACACCGGTGACGGACGGATTGCGGTCGCCCATTTGCAACACCAGCGCCGACTGCCCGCGCCTTTGCAAGTGCACGACGCCATGCGGTGGCTCCAATCCGTAGTCCCGCAATTCGGTTGCATCGGCAGGGATGTCTGCCAGCGCCGGGAGCTGAGCGAGGTTCTTCAGAAGGTCTTCGATCGCAGCTGGGTTCTCTGCGCCAGTCCACGTGTCGCCAGAGCGTGTGGTCTGACGGGTCGAGCCGTCTCGCTCCAGCTGCACGCCGACGATGTCCGCGGGTTGGAAATCCAACAGATGGCGGACCGGCTGATTCGGATCAACTCCCCTGGGTTCGCCTAGGAGTGTGGCGGTCGACCCTCGCTCCTCAGGCTGGGCTTCCTCAAACCACAGGTAGGCGCCGACGACGACCAAGAGCAGCGCCAGAACGAGGGTGCCGCGCAGGCCCATAGTCACGCGCTCGCGCGGCGACGGCGACGCCACGTGATCAACAGCCCGAGCAGCGCGAACCCGGCCGGCTGGAGGATCACGGCGCTCCAGAAGATCATGCGGCCTTGGCGTTCGGTGAGTGATACGGGCGACAACGAGCTGCGCGGCAGCCCCTTGTGCCGCACGGCGATGAGCTCTTCATCCTCTGCCAGCACGCCGATGCTACTCATGAACAAATCCTTGTTGCCGAGCAGGTTCAGATACAAATTGCTGGCGAAGTCGGAGTCACCGAAGACGATCATACGTCCGCGCGTCTCGGCCTTCGCTTCTCCTGGACCGGCCGGCGTTTTGACTGGTTCGGTCACCATGACGGCAACCGGGAGCGGACCTGGTTTGTCCACCTCACGGCGGAATTGGACCTTCCCTTCAGGGATCGAATCGCCGTCGACGTGCGCCCAACTCTCGTTGCTGGTGAGGGCCAGCAGCAGTACGGTGAGGTTGCTTCCTTCCTTCCCAATCGGCGTCACCGTGCGCGCCAGTGCAAACACGGCGGCGGTGTCGAGATTTTTGCGGAACGTTCCTTCGTCGAAGATCGGGACTCGTGGCATGAAGCTGTCGGCGCCGAAGAAGCGATTGCGCTCGTCGACCACGATGTCGTTGCCGGCCCGTACATCATGTTGCGTCAGAAAATCCACGACAGATTCTGGGGCCTTCGGATCGACCATCAACAAGATGCGCCCGCCGCTGTCGAGGTAACGCGAAAGCTGATCCGCCTCGCCAGGAAGGAAGTTGCGCGACGGACCAGCGAGAACGAGCACCATGCAGTCCGCCGGAACGCCCTGTGCCGGAAGCGTGTCGAGAGTCTGGATTTCAAAGTGTTCCTTCTCCAGCGCCTTGGCCACTTCGCTGTAGCCCGTTCGGTCTCCGGAGTCGGCGGGACTGTGCTCGCCGTGTCCGGTGATGAAGCACAGCGTACGTTTGTCGCGGCGTGTCAGGCGCAGCAGCCCGTTGGTGATTTCCTCTTCGTCGATCACGCGCAGCTCGCGCAGCTGGGCGTCCGTCTCGATGACGCCGGTGTTGAAACTGCTGACGTTGTACTTCTTTGCCATTGCCGGGGAGCGATCGAGATCGAGCAGTTGATACGTGATACGCGGTGAGGCGTCATGGAAGAGCTCCAGGATATCTTGCATCTGACGTCGCTGCTCGCCCTCTTGTGCGTTGTAGAAGGCGCTGATGCGGATGGGAACCTTGAGGCCCTGGGCGACCCGCCGAGCCTCGTCGGACAGGACAAAACTCTTGCTCGGGGTCAAATCGAAGCGGCGGTTGTGATTGTCAGCGAGTACCACGAGCAGGCCAAACAGGATGGCCGCCATGATGACTTGCATCGCCAACAGCGCGGCGTGACGGACGGATTGGTTGAGGCGAGCGGTGAGCGACATGCTCACCGCACCCCGCGCCACTTGCGCACGCTCAGCGACTGCAGCGTCAGGAACAGGAAAAAGCCGGCGAACAACACGAAGAATGCGACGTCCCGCGTGTCGATCACGCCCCGCGAGAAGTTGTAGAAGCGATCGAAGAGCGACAGACGGAGCATCGCATGTAAAATGCTCTGGCTGGCCGCTTCCTCGTTCCAGGTCATGAACCAGAAGAAGACCAGGATGCCGTACGTCGCCATGGCGCTCACGACTTGATTCTCGGTGAGCGACGAGACGAACAACCCACACGCGATGAAGGCGGTGCCGAGGAGGAAGATGCCGAAATAGGCGGCCAACAACGGTCCGACGTCAAACTGGTAAAAGCGGTAGAAGACGATCGGGTTGATCGCGGTGAGCAGCAACATGGTGACGAAGAACAGCCAGCACGCCAGAAATTTCCCTGCGACGATCTCGCCGTCACGCACCGGATATGTCCACAACAGCTCGATGGTGCCGAGCTTCTTCTCCTCGGCGAACAGCCGCATCGTCATCAGCGGCAGCACCAGCAGCAGGCAGAGGCGCATGTCGAGGAAGACGAACTGCCACAGCCCGGTCGGCAGCACGTAGCCGCCGAAGAGGACAAAGAAGATCAAGTCGCTGTAGAAGAAATAGCCGCTCAACAGCAGGAACACCGCCAACAAAATGTAGGCGATGTAGGACGTGAAGTACGAGCGCAGCTCACGCCGACAGACGACGAGGAATTTCATGGTCGACAGGAGGACGGTTGGATTCCGGTGCGGTGACCAGACTGAGGAAAATCGCTTCGAGCGACAATGCGACAGGCCGCAGCTCGTGGAGCCCCCAATGCGAGGCCGCGACGCAGGCGGCGAGGTCGGCGCGGATGTCGCGGTCTTTTGCCGCCGCTACCGTGAGCGCAACCACACCCTCGACGGCTGACAGCGACGGCTCGACGCTCAACACGCCAGGTACCGCACGGAGTTGCGTCATCACTTGCTCCGCGGGTCCGACAACCTCGAGATAGATCTGTGAGGTCTGCCGCAGCCGCTGGTTGAGATTGTGCGGCGTGTCTACGGCGAGCATACGGCCTTGATTGATGATGATGACGCGGTCGCAGGTCGCCTCGACCTCCGGCAGGATGTGCGTTGAGATGATCACCGTGCTCTCGCCGCGCAAGCTGCGGATGAGGCGGCGCATCTCGGCAACCTGCTCGGGGTCCAGCCCTGCGGTCGGCTCGTCGAGGATGAGCACGCGCGGCTGTCCGAGCAGCGCCTGCGCGATCCCCACCCGTTGCCGGTAGCCCTTCGAGAGCGTGCCGATGAGCCGGTGGGCGACGTGACCAACACCGGCGCTGTCCAGCGCGCGCTCGACGCTTGCCCGTCGCGCCTTGGCCTCGATGCCTTTCATGTCGGCCGCGTAGCGCAAGTACTCGCGGACCGTCATGTCGAGATAGATCGATACGCGCTCCGGGAAGTACCCTACGACGCTGCGAGCGCGCAACGAATCGGTGACGACGTCGTACCCGGCGATGACGGCGTGACCGGACGTCGGTGGAAAGACGCCGCACAGGATACGCATCGTCGTGCTCTTCCCCGCGCCGTTCGGGCCGAGAAAGCCGACAATCTCGCCGCGCTCGACCACGAACGACACGTCGGAGATGGCGGTGAACGTGCCGAACCGCTTCGTCAGATGCTCTGCCCTGATCATGAGATCCGGCGGCATCCTAGACGAGCGGCGCAACCGGCTCAATATGCGCTGCCCACCATGTGCTGCCCACCAGGCCCACCAGGGGGCTACAGTTTCGCGATCACGTGATCGGCGAACTGGTGCAGCCCTTGCCGGACGCCGTCGATGTCGAAGGCGGGCGGCGCGATGATCAGACGCGCGACGCCTATATCCTCATAGCGGCGGACGACGTCGAGTTGCATGGCACTGCTCGCGGAAGTGGCGTTGTTGCCGCCGATGCCGCTGGTGATCTCGATGTCCTCCGGTTTCCGCCCGATCGTCTTGCACTCATCACGCACGATAGCCAACAGCTTCGTCAAGCTGTCGAGCTCCCCACGCGCTGGAAAGAACCCGTCACCCAGACGCGCCGCCCGGCGTGCCGCCCCCTCGGAGTGGCCGCCGACGACGATCGGCACACCCCCTTGTTGAATGGGCTTCGGGTGCGACTCGACGGCGCCCCATTTGTAGAACTTGCCGTTGAACGGCTCCGGCGTGCTCTTCCACAATGACCGGATTGCCCGGATCGACTCCTCCGTTCGTGGGGCGCGTTGCTTGAACGGCACGCCCACTGCCTCGAACTCCTCCTGCAGCCAGCCAATCCCTACACCGAGGATCGCGCGTCCGTGTGACAGCACATCAAGCGTCGCCATCTCCTTGGCGACGTACAGGGGATGCCGTTGCGGCAGAATCACCACGCCGGTGCCGAGCCGCAACTTCTTCGTCACCGCCGCCGCGAAGGCGAGTGGCAGGATCGGATCGGGAAGCGGGATGTTCTCCGGCCCGGGCATCTTGCCCGTCTCGCTGTACGGATACTTCGAACGGTAGTCGACAGGCACCACTACGTGCTCCACCGTCCAGATCGATTCGATGCCCACCTCTTCCGCCGTGCGCGCCAAGTTCTCCAAGCCCTCGGGAAACGCGAATGGGCCTGCATTGGCAAACATGATGCCGAATTTCATGGGTCTCTCCTCTATGCCTTCGCACTCGGGCGCGCCGACACCGCGGCGTGCCAGCGCGCCAGGTTCATGTGCTCCGACTGAATGCGAATGCCGGTGACGCGGCCGAAGTCGATCCCGCACAGGGCGGTGATGTCGGCGATCGTGTAGCGTGGTCCGGCAATGAACTCGCGGTCGGCAAGCACTTCATTGAGCCACGCCAGTCGCTGCTCGGCGTGCTTGCGGGAGACCTCGCCGTATTCGGGCACCTGCGGAATGCGACCTTTGAAGAAGGCGTGCGTGTTGCGGAAGACCTGCGTGATTGGGACGAAGATCTCGAACTCCATACGCCGTTGCCACATCTCGACGACGGCACGGTCGAGCGCATCTACGCCCATGAGCGGCGGTTGCGGATGCGTCTCTTCGAAATAGCGGCAGATCGCCACGCTCTCCGCGATGCAGGTGCCATCGTCGAGCTCGAGCACCGGCAGGACACCGAGCGGGTTCTTCTTCCGGAACTCCGACGCGCGGTTCTCGGCTTTGCCGATGTCCACCTCCTGATACGGAACCTCAATGCCTTTCTCCGCCAAGAAGATCCGCACGCGGCGCGGATTCGGCGCGGTCTTACTGTCGTAGATCCTCATCACATCCTCCCGTGGTGCGCGCCCTTTGCTTGGCCGGAATCCGGCGCTAACGCAAGCGCCCTCAGGCGGCTTGACCATCTCCCGCGAACGAGCCTACGAAGCACCTGGGTGTTGCTCGGGTAGCGCGGGCCTCTGTGCCCGCGAGTTGAAGGAGGTAGTCGATGCAAACGATCCGAACCGAAACCGCCGACGGCGTGCGCTCACTCATTCTGTGCCGCGCCCAGGAGTACAACACCATCACGCCGCAGCTGCGCGATGAGCTCGCGCAGGCAATCGACGACGCCGACGACGATCGGGACGTGCGCGTCATCCTGTTGCGTGCCGAAGGACCGGCCTTCTGCGCGGGCTACGGACTGGACTGGTCCACCGCTGCGCAGGCGGATGAGCAGGGCACCCTCGATCCAACGGCGACGGGAGGCAAGCGCGTGTGGGACTCGGTGGCCGACCTACGCATGATGAAGCGCTTCGTCGATACCTACATGAAGCTGTGGTACGCGCAGAAGCCGACGATCGCTGCGGTGCAAGGCTGGTGCATCGGCGGCGGCACCGACATGGTGCTGTGCGCCGACATGATCGTAGCCGGCGAGGGCGCCAAGTTCGGCTACCCGCCGTCACGCGTCTGGGGCACGCCGACGACGGCGATGTGGGTGTATCGGATGGGGCTGGAGAAGGCGAAGCGCTACATGCTCACCGGCGACGAGATCGCCGCACCCGAAGCGGCGCGCATCGGTCTGATTCTCGAAGCGGTGCCGGACGACCGCCTGCAGGAGCACGCCATGGCCCTGGTGCGGCGCATGGCGCAGGTGCCGGTGAACCAACTCATCATGCTCAAGCTGCTCGCCAACCAGACGGCAGAGAACATGGGCTTCGCGTCGAGTCGGATGCTGGGCACGCTCTTCGACGGCATCGCACGCCACACGCAGGAAGGGCTGGACTTCGTGGGACGCGCTCAGGAGGTCGGCTTCCGCCAAGCCGTGCGCGAACGTGATGATCCGTTTGGGGACTATGGGAGCAGGAAGAAATAGAGACGCCTCAGCGGAGCGTCTCCTGGATTGGGTAAACAAAGCGGGGGCGGTTCGCTCGAACCGCCCCCGCCCTCTGTCACTTCGCCTTCAGGGCGGCGAAGCGGCTGTCACCTTCCCCACGCCGCAGGAGGAGTAAGAGCGGCTTGTCTCCGGTGACCTTGGCGGCTTCCGTCTTCACGTCGTCGCCCGAGCTGACGGCGGTCTGATTCACTTGCAGGATGACGTCGCCGGGTTGCACCCCCGCTTCGGCGGCTGGGCTGTCCGCTTGGACATCGGCAACGACAACGCCTTCACCTTTCTTCAGACCCATACGCTCGCGCTCTTCAGGGTGCACCTCGCGCAGCGCCAAGCCCCACTTGCCTTTCTGTGGTGTCTCGTCATCGGCTTCAGCCGTTTGATCTTGGAGCTTGGCAATCTCCACTTCGACCGTCTTCGACTTGCCGTGGCGCACGATTTCTACGGGCACCGCTTTGCCGATCGGCGAGACGGCGACCATCGCCGGGAGCGCCGACGACTCAGGGACCTTCTTGCCGTCGTATTTTACGATCACGTCGCCACGCTTGATGCCGGCTTTGTCCGCGGGTCCGTCGTTGGTTACATCGGCGACCAAGGCGCCGTGATTGTCATCGAGCTCGAGCGACTGCGCCAAATCCGGCGTGATCTTCTGGATCGCGACGCCGAGCCAGCCGCGTGTGACACTGCCTTTGCTTTCGAGCTCCGGCAGCAGCGACTTCGCAACGTTGATCGGGATGGCGAAACCGATGCCGACGTTGCCGCCGCTCTGGCTGAAGATGGCGCTGTTGATACCGATCGCCTCGCCGCGTTCGTTGAACAGCGGGCCGCCCGAGTTGCCGGGGTTGATCGATGCATCGGTCTGGATGAAGTCGTCGTACGGTCCAGCGCCAATGACGCGTCCCTTGGCGCTCACAATGCCGGCGGTGACGGTTTCACTCAGGCCGAACGGATTGCCGATGGCCATCACCCACTCACCGACACGCAGTGCATCCGAATCACCCAGCTTGACCGCAGGCAGGGTGCCCTTGGGCTCGATCTTCAGGACCGCGAGATCGGTCTTCGCATCGCGGCCAATGACCTTCGCGTTGTACTCGCTCTGGTCGCTGAGCGTCACGGTGATCTCCTTGGCCTCCTCGACCACGTGGTTGTTGGTCAGAATGAGACCATCGTCGCGCACGATGAAGCCGCTACCAGCTCCCTGCCGCTTGAAGCCGCCGGGCGGCGGAGCGGGGTGCGGCATGCGGAACCCTGGAAACGGGGAGCCTTCGCCGAAGGGGTCCGGTGGGGCTGCTTGTTGCGCGGCCTTCTGTACCGCAACAACCTTGATCGACACCACCGCCGGTGACACCTGATCCGCGAGCGTGGCGAACGACGGCAAAGCGCGGCCGACTGCAGGTGCGGGGGGCGGATCTGCCACCGCCGGTTCCATCGCCGCCGCTTGAGCGCGCTCGGGTTGCATCATCCGGCCGGCCGCATAACCGCCGAGTACCAGCACACCGGCCATCGTGCTGACTACGGCCTTCTTCAACGTGTCCATGCATCCTCCTCCTTAGTCTGGGGTGTTCAACGCTTTGACGCCGAAGTTAACGCGTCAAAGTGAACGGAGGATTAGACGTAGATTAGAAGTCTCTAAGGATGTGGGCATGAGGAGATGAGGGCGCACGGCCGTGCGTCTCCACGTCTCCATCATCCTTGTGTCGCAGCGAGCGGTAGGACGACCCGAAACCGGCTGCCGGCGCCCGGAATGCTCTCGACGGTGATGGCGCCGCGGTGCAGAACGACGATCGAGCGGGCCAGCGCCAGGCCCAGACCGGCGCCGCCTCGACCGCGGGCGCGATCGCTGCGATAGAAACGATCGAAGATGTGCGCCTGCTCATTTGGAGCAATCCCAGGACCGGTGTCGCGGACCTCGAGCTCGGCGTCCGCGCCGTGTTGGCCGAGGACGATGTCGACCCGGCCGCCGGCCGGCGTGTACTTGATGGCGTTCTCCCCCAGATTGAAGATCAGACGAAACAACATTGAGGTACTGCCACCCACCCACAGCTGCGGTACCGGAGGAACGGACAACGTCACACCGGCGGCGTCGGCGAGCGCATGCAGGGCAGGGGTGACGTCGGCCATCACGCTGGCAAGGTTCACGGGTGTCTCGGTGAGTTGGACGTTGCCACTGTCCGAGCGTGCCAGGAAGAGGAGGTCCTCGACGAGTGCGCTGAGTCGGTCGACTTCCTCGAGGCAGCTCGTGAGGACACGCCGAAACTCTTCCTCACCCGGCGAGGAGCGCAGCGCGACTTCGATTTCTCCCTTGAGGATGGTGAGCGGTGTGCGCAGCTCGTGCGCGGCGTCGGCGCTGAATTGGCTCACCGTGGCGAACGAACGCTCCAAGCGCGCGAGCATGTCGTTGAGCACGGCACCCAACCTGCCGAGCTCGTCCTCGTTGTCGCTCGTCTCGATGCGACGTGAGAGATCCTCAGCTTCAATCCGCCGTGCGGCATCGACCATCGCATCAACAGGGGCGAGTGCACGGCGCGCCAGGAACCATCCACCGACGCCGGCGACGAGCAGCGCGGGCGGGGCCAGCCCGAGCAGGATCAACAGGAAGCGCGAGCGCGCCGTCTCGACCGGCTCCAGGGACATGGCCACCTGCACGACCTGAATGACCCGTCCCTGCTCGACGACGGGCATGGTGAGGATGCGCACCGGCGCCGGGCGGCCGGCCAGGGTCAGCGTCTCGTACGTTTCGTGCCCGTCGGCGGCGTTGCGCAGCGCCTCGGTGCTCAGCGGTAGCTGCGCACGGTCGCGCGGCGCGAGACGCGGATCGGGACGGCCGCGCGGGTCGAGCAGCCGGAAGAAGCGCTCGGCAAACCCCGGGCCGAGCATCGACTCGACGAGCTCGTCGAGACCCGGACCAAACGCGGTGGGACGGCGGACCGTTTCCGCAATCGCCTGCGCCAGCGATTGCAGCGATGTATCGACGTTGGTGTGCAAGCTGCGGTCGAGCAGCACCAATGTCGTCGCGCTGAGTGCGGCCAGCGTCGCCGTCAGCAACGCCGTGTACCAGACAATGAGGCGCCCGCGCAGGGTATGCGGCCACAGTCTCAGGAGACCGGCTCCTTGAGGACGTAACCCACGCCGCGCACCGTGTGCAGCAGCTTCGGCTCGAAGTCGGCGTCGATCTTCTTGCGCAGGTAGTTGACGTAGACGTCGATGACGTTGGTGAATGTGTCGAAGTCCACGCCCCAGACGTGATGCGCAATCACCGCGCGGCTGACGACTTGGCCGACGCGGCGTAGGAAGAACTCCAGCAGCGCATATTCCTTGGCCGTCAAGTCGATGCGTTTGCCACCGCGGATCACCTCGCGGCTCACCGGGTCGAGGCTGAGGTCGGCGACCTTCAGGACTGCCGGTGCCGTGGGCCCGCCACGCCGGAGCAGCGCGCGCACCCTCGCCACCAGCTCTTCGAAGGCGAACGGCTTGGTGAGGTAGTCGTCCGCACCGCTGTCGAGGCCGGCGACCTTGTCGGCGACGGTATCGCGCGCGGTCAGCAACAAGACGGGCAGCGACAGCTTGTGCGTCCGGATCGCTTTGAGCACGGCCAGCCCGTCGCGTTTCGGCAGCATGACATCGAGGATGAGGAGGTCGTACTCGCCATCCGTCGCGCGCGCCAAGGCCGTCTCGCCGTCGTTGACGACCTCGATGGCATAGTGCTCCGCTTCCAGTCCACGCTGGATGAAGCTGGCAACCTTGTGTTCATCCTCCGCTAGCAGGATACGCATTGACTCCTGATTCAATGGCGCACCTTTGCCATGAGGGCAAGCCGTCGCGTAGAAGAGGCTGTCTCAAAACGTACAGGCTGGAAGCCTATACCACCGTGTCTCCCTTGCAGACCATGGAGAATCTGGTGGTATAGGCATCTTGCCTGTACCGCCAGAAGGGTTTTGAGACAGCCTCTAGAATCGGCCGGCGAAAGCGTCGTCGGGCAAACCGGGAGGACATTCAGCGTGAAGAAGCAGATGTTGTTCGTTGCGGCACTCGTGCTGATAGGTGCGTTGACCGTGGTCGTGTGGCGGAGCAGTCTGCACACGGTGTTCACACTCTTCGACCCCGACAAGCGCGTCGACAACTTCCGGCATCTCGCCGACATCTTCCCCAGCCGGCCGGTGCATCGCGCGGGCCCAGCCTTCCAGTTTGCGCGGGCGCCGCGCGAGCTGGATGTCAGTTTCGCGTACGGCGGCACCACGTATCGCCTCGATGCGTTCCTGCA
>JBGQHM010000089.1:0-18648 GCA_041497995.1 Binatia bacterium
CGGCGCGCCGCTGCGGACTTGACCAGCCGCTCCCGGCGCTCAACGCCGCCGCCTTCCGCCGTCCGCCGCGTGCGGGAGAACAGCTACGCCTCTACTAAGGCCTGCGGCCGGCGTCCTTTCTATGGCCCGCTCCCGTTGGTCGCTCCGGGCTGCCAAGTCACAGATTGCTCAGGCGCGACGTAGCAGCCGGCAGAACCTCCAACGCGTGAATCACTGACTCGACGGGCAAGCGATGCACGCAGAACGTGTCCGGACACTCTGCACACGGTGCGGGAGCATGAACAATCTGCACCCCATCCCCGCGCGGTGCCCATGCGCTTGGATCGCTCGGGCCGAACAACACCACCGCATGTGCGCCAACGGCGCCGGCCAAGTGGCTGATACCCGAGTCGTTACCGAGATAGAGCGCGCACTCCGCCAAGAGCGCGGCCACTTGCGGCAGTGAGAGCCCGTCAACCTCAATGACCTCCGGAACATCGAATGAGGTACCATGCGCGTCGGCAGGGCCACGTGGGAGAACGATCGTGTGGAGGTGCTTCAACCGCCAGTACGCGATCACCCCCTCGAATCCTTGCCAGTTCTTGCGAGGCGCGCCGCTGCCGGGGTGGATGACGAGCAGTTGGCGCGCGTCGAGCTGGTGTTGCCGGTTGAAGTCCGCCAACCAACCTCGGTCCTGACGAAAGCGGGGCATACTTAACGGTAGAGGATCGAGGCCAACGCAGCGGGCATAGTAGTCTGCGGCATGCTCGCCACGCTGCATGCCGCGGAAGGGGTACACGGTCACTCGACCGCGGCTCGTCGCGACCAGGCGCTGCGAGAAATCCGCATTGCCGAAGCCCGTCCACGAGTAGACGTGGTCGAGCCCGCCGAACAATGCTGCGGTCGCGGGCGCCGGCTCGCTGCCCACGGCGAAGAGGTCGGCGATCTCGCGGCGGTCGATCGATGCGGTGGTGAGGCGCATCTCAGCAAGGTCCAATAGCTCCGGCTTCGCGACCAAGAGTAACTCCCCGGCGTGGCGCTGGCGCAGCGCGCGCAACGTCGGGAGGAAACAGATGAAGTCGCCGAGCGCGCCTGGAAACAAAACGGCAGCGCTGTCAGGCGGACGAGCCATGGTGATTGAGGACCGTGAATTGACTTGCAGATACCCCGCCGATATCTTGGCGGCGCTGTTGCTCCGGCGCAAGTCCAATGCCCGCTTCCCCTGCGAGATCCGCCCTTGAACTGATCGGTCGTACACCGGTCGTAAAGCTGAACCGCATCCCCGGGCCAGACGCCGCCGATGTCTGGGGCAAGCTGGAGTCGTTCAACCCAGGCGGCAGCGTCAAGGATCGCATTTGCCTGAGCATGATCGAGGCGGCGGAACGCGAGGGGCGCTTACATCCTGGCGATACGATCATCGAGCCCACCAGCGGCAACACCGGCATCGGGCTGGCGCTAGTGGCGGCGATCAAGGGCTACAAGCTCGTCCTCACGATGCCGGATACAATGAGTGAAGAACGCCGCAGCCTGCTCACTGCGTACGGCGCGACGTTGGTGCTGACACCGGACACGAAAGGTATGCACGGCGCGATTCGCAAGGCGGAGGAGATGCTCGCGGAGCACCCCGACTACTTCATGCCGCAGCAGTTCAACAACCCGGCGAATCCCGACGTGCACCGGCGCACCACTGCGCAAGAAATCCTGCAGGCCTTCGAACGGGTCGACGCCTTTGTCGCGGGAGTAGGAACCGGAGGAACCATCACCGGGGTCGGCCAGGTCCTGCGGCAAGCGATGCCTGAGGTGAAGATCTACGCGGTGGAACCCTCTGCGTCACCAGTGCTGTCCGGCGAAGAGCCCGGATTCCACAAGATCCAAGGCATCGGGGCGGGATTCGTACCAGAGATCCTCGACACCACGATCTATGATGACGTGATCCGCGTGAGCGACGAAGATGCCGGCGCGTACACCCGGCGGCTGGCGCGCGAGGAAGGCATCCTCGTCGGCATCTCCGCAGGCGCCAACACCTGCGCGGCTGTCCAAGTAGCCAGGCAGCTCGGTAAGGGAAAGACGGTGGTAACCATCTTCTGCGACCTCGGTGAGCGCTACCTCACCACGGAAGTGTTCCAGGCTGAGGGGATCTGAGCACGATGAGCATGGACACGATCGTCCCCGACGCGGCCTTGTCGGACGGCCTGCCGGGAAAGCTCGAGCATCTGCGCCGCATTCTCCGTGACATGGGGCGCGTGCTGGTGGCGTTCTCAGGCGGCGTTGATTCCGCCTTGTTGTTGCGGGTGGCGGCCGAGGAGTTGAAGAACAACGCGGTTGCGCTGACAACGCGATCGCCGACCGCGGTTGACGAAGACTACGATCTCGCGGTCCAGCTGGCGCGTGAGCTCGGCGTCCAGCACGTCGTCATCGACGCCAACGAGCTCGCGATTCCCGGCTACGCGGCGAATCCGACGAACCGTTGCTATTTCTGTAAGGACAACCTGTACGAGGTCTGCGCGGCGGAGGCGCCGAAGCTCAGCATTGCGCACATCGTCGATGGCGCGAATCTCGATGACCTCGGCGACTATCGACCGGGGCTGCAAGCCGCGACGGAGCACCAGATCCGGCACCCGCTCGTCGAAGCGCAGCTCAACAAGCAGGAGATTCGCGAGCTGAGTCGGGCGTTCGGGTTGCCCACCTGGGACAAGCCGTCGAGCCCGTGCCTGTCGTCGCGTTTTCCGTACGGCACGGCGATCACGCTGGAGGGCCTGCAGCGCGTCGCCGGCGGCGAGCGCGTGTTGCGGCGCTTGGGGTTCGCGGAATGCCGTGTGCGCTATCACGACACGGTAGCGCGCATCGAAGTGCCGGCCAGCCACCTGCCGCGCATCGTGGCCCCGGAGGTGCGTGATGCCCTCGTGAAGGAGTTCCGGGCGCTCGGTTTCCTGTACGTCACGATCGACCTTCAAGGTTTCCGCAGCGGCAGCTTGAACGAATCCTTGCCGGTGCACGTTGCCGGCCAGTCGAAGTAACACGCTCAGGATCGGCCCGGGTCGGTGGCAGGCTCGCGGCGGGTTCGAAGGTACCATTCCGCCCACTGCAAGTCGTCCGGTGTGGTGATCTTGCGATTCGTCGACTCGCCGGGGACGACGCGTACCGGGTGACCGAGGCGCTCGACTAGCGATGCATCGTCGGTGCCCACGAACCCGTCGCGGCGGGCGTGCTCGTGTGCCTCACGGAGTAACGCGCCGCGGAAGACTTGCGGTGTCTGTGCGAGCCAAATCCGCCGGCGGTCCGGCGTTTCGACGATCACAGAGTCGGCGTCTACCAGTTTGACGGTGTCCTGGGCAGCGACCGCAACGATAGCAGCGCCGTGTGTTGCGGCGGCGTCGATACACGATTGCACACAGCGAAGCGAGACGAACGGCCGCGCCGCATCGTGCACGAGGACAAGATCGGTTTCGGGATCGATTGCGTCCAGTCCCGCCGCCACCGAGTCCTGACGCTCGGCACCACCGTGTGCCAGCTTCAACGGCAACGGCCATGGCCCATATTGAGAGACGACAGCGGCTGCGTGCGCTGCTTGATCGGCACTGACAACAACAACAACCGGCGTGAGGTCGCGGAGCTGAGTCAGTGTGCGCAGCGCATAGACGACCATTGGCGTGCCGGCGAGGCTAAGAAACGCCTTGGCGGTCACACCTCCGATGCGGGTTCCCCGTCCCGCGGCCACAACGATTGCAGCAGTACGCACAGAAACAGCGACCGCCGGCCTGAGGGCCGGCGGTCACCTGCTAGGCGGTCGCCTAGAACTTAGTGAGCGAAGATATCGCTCAACTCTTCGATGATCTTCTCTTCTGGATGCGAGCGCGCAATGGACAGCTCCTTGACGAGGAGATTGCGCGCTGTGTCGAGCATCTTGCGCTCGCCAAATGAGAGTTCCTTATCCCCCTTGAGCACGAACAAATCCCGCAACACGGTGGCAATCTCGAGGACTGAACCGGTCTTGATCTTCTCGGTGTACTCACGGTACCGCCGATTCCACGTCTGCTGGTCGATTTCGACGCGGCGCTCGCGCAAGATCTTATAGACCTTAGTGACCATGTCTTTCCCGATGATCCGCCGCAACCCCACCGACGCCACATTCTCCGTCGGGATCATGATGGTCATATCGTTTTCCAGGATCCGAAGCATGTAGAACGTCTTCTCGGTCCCCGATATCACCCTGGTTTGGACGCTCTGGATGACGCCAACCCCGTGAGCCGGGTAGACGACCTTCTCGCCAACCTTAAACATCGTCTGTTCCTCCCTGGCCCCGAAAGTAATCGATTATCGCACGGGCGCACCGGATCGTCAAATTAACTTTCCTGCAACATTCGTGGCCCCGACAATTCGCCAAACCCATGCTCCGCCAGGCTCAGCAGCACGGTGGCAGGGCGTGATTCGCCCGGCGGGTGGGTATTCCGCAGGGCGAGTTGGCCGGCGGGGGGCCAGAGGCCGCCACAGAAAAGACGGGACCAAGCTTTCTTTCTTGATTCATAGTCGCAAGAACCACTATACCGGCGGCTGTCGGTGGGACATCGGCATCGCAGAGCAGGCAATGGAACGATACATCAGATTCGTGGTGCGCCACCGCGCGGCCGTGGTTTTTGCGGTGCTGCTGGTGACGGTATTGCTCGGGACGCAGCTACGTCACGTCCATTTGGAGATCCGGCGCCGCGCCTCCTTGCCGCAGGAACACCCATACGTTCAGATCCAGAATCGTATCTCCGACCTATTCGGCGGCGAGGCAATCGTGGTCATCGGGGTGATAGCCAACCACGGTGACATCTTCACGCCCGAAATCCTCGGCAAGGTCTACCGGATCACGCAGGGGCTGCACAGCACCGACGGGATCATCGACACGAGCTTGTTCAGTCTCGCCGCACCATACGTGAAGTCGGTTGTCGCAGGCACGGATGGCATGATGGATATCCATCCGCTGATGGATGGTCCCGTAACCACCAAGGAGGATATTCAGCACCTCCGAGACACGGTCCGCGCCGACAAGCTCTTTCATGGCAACCTGGTATCCGCTGACGACACCGCCACCGTCATCGTCGCCGAGTTTGACGACCGCCTGAACGACGCTGCCATATTTGGTCGCCTCGAAGAAATCGTCGCGCCGGAACGTGATGGTTCCGTCAGTATCGCTTTGGCCGGCGCGCCCATCCTGCGCGCGTGGCTGACCCGCTATACCGCTTTGATCAAATTCCTCTTCCCGCTCGCCGTGCTCGTGATCGGCCTGATTCACTATGAAGCGTTCCGCACCGTGCAAGCGATGTTTCTTCCGCTGGTTACCGCGCTGCTCAGCGTGGTGTGGGCGCTGGGAATCATGGGCTTGCTGGGTTTGCCGATGGACACCTGGAGCGCCATCACGCCCGTCGTCATCCTCGCAGTCGCCGCCGGACATGCCGTCCAGATCCTCAAGCGGTACTACGAGGAGTACGCCGTGGTCGGCGACAGTAAAGAGGCGGTGATCCGCTCGATCACGGCCGTCGGACCAGTGATGTTGACAGCCGGCTTCATCGCTTCCGCTGGGTTCGCGTCGCTGATGACCTTCGGCGTGAGCAGCGTGCGCGTGTTCGGTCTGTTGCTGGCGTCGGGCATCTTGAGCGCGCTGGTCATCGAGATGACGTTCACACCCGCCTGCCGGTGTCTCTTACCCGCGCCGAAGGGTCGAGAGACGCGCCGCGAGAAGGAGTCGCGCTGGCTCGACCCGGCACTGCGTGCCCTCGCTGCCGTGGTCGTCAAGCGGCCGCGGCTGGTCTTGCTGGCGGCGCTTGCCGTCGCCGCGATCGCAACGGTTGGTATCTTCGGCATCGATGTGGATAACAGCTTCCGGCTGTGGTTTGCCCCGTCGACGGTAGTGCGTCGCGACGACGCGTTGCTGAACGAGCGGCTTCCGGGAACCGCGTCACTACGCATTCTCATCGAGGGTGAGCACGAGAACGTTTTTCAAGACCCCGCAGTGCTCAACGCGATGAGCGACCTCGAAACCGTCATCGAAAGCGACCCGCGTATCGCCGGCGTGAACTCGATTGCCGACCAGATCAAGCGCATGCATCAGGCGATGAACAACGGTGACCCCGCCTTCTATGCGATCCCCGACAATTCGCGGCTGATCAGCCAGTATCTGCTGTTGTACAGCATCGGCGCGGGACCCGACGGCCTCAGCGCCTTCGTCGACGCCAACTATCAGCGCAGCGTCATCCGCGCTCTCAGCAAGACGGACAGCGCAGCCTTCTCCCGCGATCTCCTGCACCGTCTGCAAGACTACGCGGACACGCGCTTCCGCGGCCTGCCAGTAACCGTTGAGATCGCCGGCGGCACCCTCGGCGTGCAGACCGCGATGAACGACGTCGTCGTACACGAGAAGATCGTCAACATGATTCAAGTTGGCAGCATCATCTTCCTGCTGTCGACCCTCGTTCTGCGTTCCTTCGTCGGCGGCATCTTCGTGCTCCTTCCCCTCGCCCTCGCCGTGGTGGTGAACCTCGGAGTCATGGGATGGTCGCACACGTGGCTCGACATGACGACGGCTGCGATCACGGCGATGGGCGTGAGCATCGGCGCCGATTTCGCGATCTACCTGATCTTCCGAATCCGCGAAGAGGCCAAGACAGCGACTCTTGAAGACGCGATTGGCACCAGTCTGCATACCTCTGGCAAGGCGATCTTCTTCGTGTCGTCGGCGGTGGTCCTAGGCTACCTAGTGCTGCCCTTCTCCGGGTTCAGCATCTGGAGCCGGCTGGGTGTCCTCACCGCGCTGATCGTCAGCGCGAGCGCACTGGCAACGCTCACCGTAATCCCGTCGCTAGCACTCATAGTGAAGCCGCGATTCCTGGTGCGGGCCGCGACGCCGACGGTGCAGGCGGCTGCCGATTCCCAACCCGTCGCGGTTGGCGACGCGGTGGGCTGACGCTACGAAATCAGCTCGCTGAGGACGAGGTAGGCGTTCACGCCGCCGTACCCGTAGCTCGTTACCAGCGCATTGCGGACGCGAGCTGCCCGGGGTTCGCCGGGCACGTAGTCGAGGTTGCACTCGGGGTCGGGGACTTCCAGATTGTGCGTCGGGGGAATGAGTTGGTGGCGAATGGCGAGAGCAGCGGCCGCCGACTGGAACGCGCCCGACGCACCAAACGGATGCCCGATGACCCCTTTGATTGAGCTCACCGGGAGCCGTGCTGCCCATTCACCAAACGCCTTGTTGATCACCAGGGTCTCTTTGCGGTCGAAGGCCGGAGACGAGTTGGCGTGCGCACACACGTAGTCGATGTCGCCGACGCCCAGACCGCTCTTTTGCAGCGCTCGATGGATCGCTCGTGCGCCCGGTTCCCCGGTCGGATCGACGCCGTACAAGCCAGCAGCGTCGGACGACGAGGCCGCCCCGCGCACCTCAACGTACGACTGCACGCCGCGCTGCAGCGCGCGCTCCGCTGCCTCGAGCACGAAGATGCAACTGCCCTCGCTCAGCACCAAACCGCTGTGCGCCCGATCAAAGGGACACGACGCACGTTCCGGATCGTCGTTACGGCTCGAGAGTTCCTGCGTGCGGCCCATGCCGGCCACGACCATGGGGATGAGTGGGCTCTCAGCACCACCGGCCAGACACAAGTCCAGGTCGCCGCTCGCCACCAAAGCGGCCCCGGTGCCGATCGCCTGCGCGCTGGAGGGGCAGCCGCTTGAGAAGGTCAGCTGCGTCCCCCCTGCCCCAACCGCACTGGCAACCTCAGCGGCGGTGGCATGGTTAGGCGTTCCATTGGCAATGAATGGGTTCACCCGCCGCACGCCGCGCTCGAGCAAGATGCCGTGCTGTTGCTCCGCTTCGCGCCATCCACCCAAGGCGGTTCCGAGGGCGACACCGACGACATCCGACGCGTACGACTTGGCCGGCAGACGCGCGTCGCGCAGCGCCAACTCGGTAGCGGCCAAGGCCAGCTGCGTAACATGGGTAGTCGTGCGTAGTTTGCGCGGATCAAGCAGCTCTTCGTAACTGCGGTCGCGTACCTCCCCGCCGATCTGACAGACGTACGAGGTTGGATCGAAACGCGTGATGCGGCCGATGCCTGAGCGACCGAGTAGCAGCGACTGCCAGAACGTCTGCCCTCCGTTGCCCGTTGGCCCAATAAGGCCGATGCCACTGATCACGACCGGTCGCACGTGCCGCCACCCTACTCACAGCCGCAGATATGTTGCAACGAGGTCCTTCATGAGTTCTGATGCGCCGCCACCGACGCTGAGCACGCGGGCATCGCGGAAGACCCGGGTGATCCAGTTCTCCTCCAGAAAGCCATAGCCCCCGTGCAATTGCAGACACTGCTCGACGACCCGCTGCACCATCTCAAAGACGCGGAACTTGATCATGCAGATTTCCTTCGCCTCCACCTTGCCGTCGCGGTAAGTCTCGCACACAGAGTGGACGAAGCGCTTGGCGATCTCGATCTCGGCCGCCATCTCCGCAATCCGATGCCGAATTGTTTGCAGGTCTGAAAGAGGCCGTCCAAATGCGATGCGTTGCTGCAAATACGCGATCGTGTCCTGCAAAACATAGCCTGCAACTGCAATTGCGCTGGCACCGCCGATGAGCCTTTCCTCGAGGATGTTGCGCGCAACGTAGAAGTAACCAAGGTTCGGCTTCCCCAACGTGAGGCGCTTTGGGACGCGGCAATGGTCGAAGCTGAGCCAACCCGTGGGTGAAGTGTGCATGCCGAGCTTGCGCAAAGTTTCCTTCACTCGAAAACCGGGCGTGTCGGTTGGCACAATGACCAGGGTGAGGCTATTGGTTGCGTTCTCCGGTCGCGTCCGCACTAGCACAATGAGGAAGTCGGCGATCGGTCCATTGGTGATGAACTTCTTCTCGCCAGTGATGACCCAGAAATC
The DNA here is from genome assembly GCA_041497995.1 of Binatia bacterium. Classification (GTDB taxonomy): domain Bacteria; phylum Desulfobacterota; class Binatia; order HRBIN30; family HRBIN30; genus DATKMS01. The sequence goes on from JBGQHM010000089.1 coordinate 8,887, forward strand.
ACCGTCATCCACAGCCGTGCACTGGATCGCTCGCACGACATCCGATCCGCCGGAGGGCTCGGTCGACGCAACACCCCCGATCTTTTCGCCACGGATCGCCGGCGCCAAGAACTCTTGCTTCTGTTCCTCGGTACCGAGCGCTGCCAACAGCGGCGGGAAAATATTCGTCTGCGCGACAATGCTCAGACTAAGGCCCATCATCTTGGAACGTGGCAACTCCTCAGCAAGAACGACGTTGTAACCGAAGTCGAGTTCCTGCCCGCCGTACTGGCGCGCGTGTGTTATACCGAGGAGCCCTTCGTGCCCGAGTTCCTGAAACACCGAAAGCGGGAAGCCTCCTTGCCGTTCCCACTCATCAGCGTGGGGGGTGAGCCTGTCTTCGACAAACCGGCGTACCCGCCGCCGGAAAGTCTCGTGGGCCGGAGAGAACAGGCTCATGGATCCCCCTTCACAGCACAGTTGTAGACGTAGTCGACTATGGCTGCGAATTGATTGAGCTCTACAACGTGGACGGGGTCGATTTGAATCTGGTACTCATCCTCGATCGCGACTTGGAGCTCAACAAACGCGACCGACTGCATCTGCAGCTCCTCGTCCACGGTGGCCTCATCAGTAACGCGTTCGATCGGGGTCCCAGCAATCTCATTGATCAGACAGGCAAGCCGCTGACTGACATCCGCGCGCGTGAGCGCCGCACTCTTCGTTTGCAATCTTCCTCCTCCTTGCCCCGCGCTTGACTGAGGGGCCAAGGTTCAGCGAAGGTACGGGCAGGGCAGGGGCGATGTCAAGGCCAATAGAGCCTCATGAGCCGAACCACATTGGTTTGTGACGTCCGTAGCGGGGCAGGAGACGAGCGGTGTTCGAGGGGTTGACGTTCAAAGTGGCGGCAGGGAAGGAGCGGTTGCGGGCGGTTGAGTTTCGCAACCGGGTCTACGAACAAGAGTTCGGCGACGCGGCAACCGATGAGCTGGAGTCGCGCGCGTTCTATCTCGTGGCTTGCGCGGTGGCGGGGGAAGTTGTGGCGACATTCCGTCTGGTCGCTGAACGGCCATTCGAAGTGGAACGTTACGTCGATCTTGGAGACTCCATCGCTCCGAGCCGGCGCGCGGCCGAGCTAGGACGGTTGTGCGTTCAGCCGGAATGGCGCCGAATCCGTCAGCAAACCTTCCTCCATCTTGGCATGCTTAAGCTGGCGATCGAGTTCGCGCAACAGCGCGACATCACCGACTTCTTCATCGGTGCGCTCGGGAGTCTTCGCAATTTCTACGGAAGAGCGCTCTTTAGGCCCCTGGGACTGTCATATCATCACCCCGTGGGTGGAGTACTCCACGTTATGCGCTTGGATCTCGTAGCCCTTCGTGCCGAGCATGGTGATTCAGATGAGCCCTTCTTTCGGCTCCTCCTTGGCGCCCCACCCCCCAATTTCATCGTGTAGTCGGAGCTAGGCGTGACGTATCACTGGCTCATACCGCTCACCGCAGCCGTCGGAATCCTAGCGTTGGCGATCATTGTGCTCCGATCCGGGGGGCACGAAGGGACAACTCGCGTTTTCCCATTTCTGGCTCTAACTCTAGTGTTTTGGAACCTGATTACATTCGTCCTCTACTACGTAGGGGACGAGCGGATCGCCTTTTCGCTAGCCCGCGTTTTCCGCGGCGGCGCCCTGTTCATGCCACCTGCAGTCGCACACCTTGTTGCGTCCTTTCGGACGCGCCAGCCCCGCTGGGTACGTACTCTCATTGCCCTAGACTATGGAATGGCCGCGTTGCTGAGCCTAGCGAACAGTTGTGATCTCCTCGTATCTGGATTGCGGAGGTACAGCTGGGGATACTATTCGATCGGAACGCCGCTGTACGATGTTCTCTCGATATACCTCGTAGCCAACATGGTTTTTGCGTTTGGCTTGCTTGCCCACGCTTACACCACCGCCGCGTCTCCCCATGGCCGGTTGCAACTCAAGTTTTGGATCCTGGGAGCTGCACTGGCTCTTCCACTTGGTTTGACGAATCTTCTGCCGGCATACGGCGTACCGTTCTACCCGCTCGGCAATCTCGGTAACCTCGCATGGGCTGGGCTGGTCGCGTACGCAATCGTGCGCCACAGGCTGATGGACATCGACTTGGTGGTCACCAAGGGAATGGCGTACACGGCCGTCGCATTCGTGCTCGTCGCGCCCGCGTTCACCATCATGCTGTGGCTCCAACGGATCTCCTTTGGGCAGGTACATCCAGACTTCTCGGTGGCCGTCCTGGCAATGCTGATCGCGGTCGGTGTTCTATTTCCTATGCTGCGCTTCCGGGCTGAATACCGCATCGAGCGGTCACTCTTCCGCGAGAAACACGATTACCGTGTTGCGCTGATGGCTTTTACACGGTCGATCGTGCGCATTCTCGACCGCCAGCGTCTCGTGCGTGAACTCGCAACTACACTTGCTGAAACCTTGCAATTGGACCGCATTGCGGTTGCGTTGGTCGACGAGGCTGAGCACGCCTTTGCGGTCCAATACGCGGTCGGCATCCCCCCAACCAGCGATAAATTTCCCAAAGGGGACACATTCATAGTCGCGCTCAGCCGTTGCCAAGATGCCGTCCTACGTGACGAGCTTGTGGCGAGTGCCCAACCGGCGGAGCGCAGTGCCGTCCACGAAGTCTGTCAACAGAACGATTGGCAGGTCTGCATCCCGCTGACGATGGGAAGCGACTTGATCGGGTTCATCAGCCTTGGCCGCAAGCGAAACCTCGATGCCTTTTTTGCCGAAGACTTGGCACTGCTGGGAACGTTGGCTGCCGAGGCATCGGTCGCTTTGGAGAACGCACGGCTGTACGAAGAGCTGAAGAGATCGCAAGACATCATCAGGCGCGCAGACCGCCTGTCGGCGCTCGGGACTCTGGCGGCGGGCATCGCCCACGAGGTGCGCAACCCGCTCGTGTCGATCCAGACGTTCTTTCAACTCGCTCCGGATCGCCTGCATGATGAAGAATTCTTCACAACGTTTCTGGCGATGACAGCAAATGAGGTGACGCGCATTTCCGATTTGATCACTGAGCTGCTGACGTTTGCTCGTTCGCCGACGCGTTCGCTTGCCCCGGTCAGCCTTAACGATACAGTCGACCGCGTAGCGACGTTGCTGGAACCGGAAGCCAGAAAGCATGGACTCCAGCTGGCGCGTGAACTATCTCACAACGTACCGCCGGTAAAGGCAGACAACGATCAGATCAAGCAGGTCATGATCAACCTTATCCTCAATGCCATGCAGGCAACGGGACCGGGCGGCGTGGTAACTGTTACGACTCGTTCTGTGCAACGAGGTAGCATGAGGGCTGGTCAGTTCGAAGTCAGCGACACAGGCATCGGCATGCCACAAGAACAACTCGATCATATTTTCGATCCCTTCTTCACCACAAAGGACAAGGGCACCGGCCTCGGCCTCGCAATTGTTCACCAGATCGTCATGGAGCATGGCGGATCGATCTCCGTCGATAGTAGGCCTGGCGTCGGCACCAGCTTCTTCGTTGATCTCCCGCTGGCCGAGCAGACTGGCGCACTGCACGGGAAAGGTGAGGATCTCGCCGAATCCACGCCGCCACGGTATGAACGACCGCGCAAGGCAATCGCCTAGTAGAATGCGGGCGCGCACTCGCTGGAACCTACCCTGACGCCGCATTGATGGGCACCAAGACGCCAACGCCAGGACACTGGGTGCGTTGTCCTCCGGTCCACAACACCACAACGCAGATTTCGCTTGACTTGACACCTTCATCTCTTCAAGAATCTGCGCTACCTTGACCTCGCTACAGATCATCTTCGCCGCTTTGCCGCTCACCGCAGCCGTCGCGGATCTCGTCGCGATCATCGTCGTACTGCTGGGCTCCAAAGATCGGCGAGTGGGCGACTCATTCGTCGTGATGGCGTGCTGCATGTTGTTCTGGAGCATCGCCTTGGCGGCGGAGGCGCTTCCGGGGGTGGCGGAGAGCCACGCGACACTCATGCGGGCGCTCACTGTCAGCATGATGGTGTTGCCAGCAACTGTTATGCGCGCTGCCGCGGTCTGGTCGGAACAAGAGATCCCGACATCGACGACCGCGACCTGGGTCGTAGCTCTACTGCTGGCCGGGCTGCAAACTCGCGGCTGGGTGCTCGATGGGTTCGTCGCTGTCCGATGGGGCGTGATGGGGCAACCGGGCCCGCTGTATTCGGCTTATGCGGTGTTCGTAGCCTTCGCCATCACTACCAGTGCGGTGACGTGCTGGCGCACGCTCTCCGAACCCTTAGATCCCGCAGTCCGCCTGCGGGTCAGGTACTGGTTGCTCGCCGCCGCAGCTGCATTCCCACTGAGCCTCACGAACATTGCCGCGAACTACAGGCTACCCGTCTTGCCGCTGGGCAGCCTCGGAAACATCGCGCTAGTTGGCGTCTTAACATACGCAGCAGTCCGCCACCGCGTGATGGACATCGACATCTTCATCATGCGCGCCGCTGCCACCCTGCTGGCCAGTGTTGCCCTCGTGCTGCCAATCGCGGGCGCAGTCATCTGGCTCCACCATCTCCCAGCCGGGGTTAGCGGCTTGCTCGTCGCCGGCTGCCTACTGCTTGCGGCTCTCGTCAGCCTGTCCGTGTTCTCCAGGCTTCGCTCCTATCTCGAGCAGGAGGTGGAGAGTTCACTGTTCCCGATGCGTCACGCGGCGCGCGACGCCGTCCGCAGCCTCACCGCGGAGCTGGTGAAGCTGCCGCTGAGCACAGACCTGCACGCGCGCATAGCAACGTCACTGATGCGGGGATTGGGCGTCACGGGGGTTGCCGTCTATCGGCACTCGCGCAAGCCGGGGGTATTCGCGTTGGCACATGCTGAAGGTGGCTTGGCAGCGCCACCATCCGTCCGCACCTGCGACCTCCAAGGGCACGATTCGACGCTGCCGGCCCCAGACGCTGAAGGTGGAAAGCCCACGCTGCCCGCAGAGTCGTCGGCGCCGCCGTGGGAGGTACAGGTGCCTGTCCGCACCAACGGCGCGGAGCTGGGGTTCATCGCACTCGGTCCAAAACTGTCTGGCGCACGCATCGACGATTCCGATCTCACCCTGCTGAACATGGTCGCAGCGCAGCTGGCGATTGCCATGCAAAATGCCGACTATGTGCGGCAGATCGAAACGCAGAAGGGCGAGATCGAGCAACTCCGCAAGCGCCTTGAAGACGAGAACGTCGTCCTGCGCGCCGAGGTGCGCTCGGTCTCGCAGTTCAAGGAGATTATCGGCGCCAGCGCGGCCCTTCAACGCGTGCTCACTCTGGTGGAAAGGGTTGCGCCGACCACAGCACCGATCCTCATCACTGGCGAAACCGGCACCGGCAAGGAACTGATCGCCCGCGCCATCCACGATCTCAGCCCGCGGCGCAACGGCCCACTGATCAACGTCAACTGTCCGGCGATCCCGGCCGGGTTGGCCGAGAGCGAGCTCTTCGGTCACGAACGTGGCGCCTTCACCGACGCGGTCCAATCCCGTCCGGGCAAGTTCGAACTCGCTCACGGCGGGACGATCTTCCTCGACGAGGTTGGCGACCTGACCCCGGACCTCCAGGTGAAGCTGCTCCGTGTCCTGCAAGAGCACGAGACGCAGCGCGTTGGCAGCACGAAAGTGCGCAAGCTCGACCTGCGCGTGGTCGCCGCAACCAATCGTGACCTCGCAAAAGACATGCGCGCCGGTCGCTTCCGGGAGGATCTCTACTATCGTTTGGCGGCCGTCCCTGTCGGCGTACCGCCGCTGCGCGAGCGCACCGACGACATCCCGATGCTGGCCAGCTACTTCCTCGAGCGCGCCGCGACCATGCACCAGAAGCCGCTCACCGGCTTCTCGGCGGCGGCGCTCGACCTGCTGCGCCGCTACAGTTGGCCGGGCAACATCCGTGAGCTGCAGAACGTCGTCGAGCGGGCCGTGCTGCTCTGTGCGTCGGACACCGTGACCCCGGCGTACCTGGCAGACCTGGCCACCACCGAGCACGCGCCGCGCTCGTTCGGCACGGCGATGCGTGAAGAGAAGACGCGCCGCGTCGAACGCGCGCTCGCGCAAACCGGCGGCAATCAAGCCGCCGCCGCCCGCCTCCTGGGGATATCCGCCAACAACTTGGCGCGGCTCATGAAGAGCCTCGGCCTCAAATCGCCGCGCGCCGTGCACTGATTGCGCATCGCTCACCGCGGCAAGCGGGTTTGAAACCCGCCGCTACAAGACTTCCTGCTGGTTAGATGTTCAGCGTCCGCTGTGCCACAGCGAGCGCGGCTTCCTTCATCGCCTCGGGCAGCGTCGGATGCGCGTGCACGGCGCGCGCGATGTCCTCGGCGCTGGCGCCGAACTCCATCGCCAGCGCCGCCTCGGCGATGAGGTCGGAGGCGTTCGGACCGAGGATGTGTACACCCAGCACCCGATCGGTCTTGGCGTCAGCAAGGATCTTCACCCCGCCGTCGGTCTCATTCATACAACGCGCGCGGCCGTTGGCGACGAACGGAAAGCTGCCGGTGTTGAACTGGATCTCCTGGCTCTGCGCCTGCTCCTCCGACATACCAACGCTGGCAAACTCCGGCCAGGTGTAGACGACATTGGGAACCGCATCGTAGTTCACATGCCCCGCCTGCCCAGCCATCAGCTCAACGGCAGCCACCCCTTCCTCTTCCGCTTTGTGCGCCAGCATCGGCCCGGCGATGACGTCGCCGATCGCGTAGAGGCCAGGCACGTTCGTCGCGTAGTGCTCATCGACCTTGATGCGGCCCCGGTCGTCGAAGACAACGCCGACCTCACGCGCGCCGAGCCCGTCGGCAAACGGCCGCCGCCCCACGGCGACCAACACGACATCGCACTCCGTTTCACTCGTCTTACCCTGGGACTCGAGCGTCACGCGCACCGTGCCGTTCTCGACGACGGCGCGCTTCGCACTCGTCTGTAGGTGGAAGGTGATGCCCTGCTTCTCCAGAATCCTCTGCAACTGCTGGCCCATCTTGCGGTCCATGCCCGGCACGATGCGGTCGAGGAACTCAACCACCTCGACGTGTGACCCGAGCCGGTTCCACACCGACCCCAGCTCGAGCCCGATGGCGCCACCACCGACTACCAGCAGGCGCTGCGGCACGTCTTTGAAGTTCAGCGCTTCGGTCGAGCACACGATGCGCTCACCATCGAAGGGGAGGCCGGGCAACTCGATCGGCACGCTGCCCGTCGCGATCAGAATGTGCGGGGCGGTGATGCGTCGGGTTTCCGACCCGTTCGATACCTCGACGGAGTCTGCAGCCATCAATCGCCCGGTACCGGTGACACGCTCGATCTTGTGCTTCTTGAACAACCCCGCAACGCCCTGCGTGAGCGTCTTCACCACCTTGTCCTTGCGTGCCAACATCGCCGCGAGGTCCAACTCGACGTTTCCGACTTTGATCCCGTGCGCCCCGAGCCCGTCACGTACGGCGTGAAAACGCTCGCTCGAATCGAGCAGCGCTTTGCTTGGAATGCAGCCGACGTTGAGGCAGGTCCCGCCGAGCGTCTTGTCCTTCTCGACACACGCCACGCGCATGCCCAGCTGGGCTGCCCGGATCGCGGCGATGTAGCCGCCCGGCCCGGAGCCGATGACGATCAAGTCGAAGGAGTCCTGCGTGGCCATCGCTAGATCTCGAACAGAAGCCGGGTCGGGTCTTCGATGCGTTCCTTCACCCGCACCAAGAAGGTGACCGCATGCTCGCCGTCGATGAGCCGGTGATCGTAGGAGACGGCGAGGTACATCATCGGCCGAATGACGACCGCGTCATTCACCACGACCGGTCGCTTCTCAATCTTGTGCATGCCGAGGATGGCGCTCTGCGGCGGATTGAGGATCGGCGTCGACAGCAGTGATCCATACACGCCACCGTTCGAAATGGTGAACGTGCCGCCACTGAGGTCGGGGATGCTCAGCTTGCTCTGCCGCGCTAAAGCCGCGAGCCGTTCGATCTCCTTCTCGATCTCCGCAAAGGACAGCTGATCGGCGTTGTGCACCACAGGCACGACGAGGCCGCGTTCCGTGCCAACCGCCACACCGAGGTGCACGTGTTTCTTGTAGACAACGTCCGTACCGTCGATCTGCGCGTTGATGATCGGAAGGTCTTTGATCGCGCCAACGCAAGCGCTGGCGAAGAACGACATGAACCCGAGCGACGCACCGTGCACTTCGGTGAAGCGCGCCTTGTGACGCGCACGCAGCTCCATCACCGCGCTCATGTCGACCTCATTGAAGGTCGTGAGGATTGCGGCCGTGTGCTGTGCCTGCACCAAGCGCTCCGCGATGCGCTGCCGGAGGTGGGTCATCGGCACGCGCTCTTCGTCGGTTGTCTCGCGGCCGATCGAGCGCGGCGCGGCCACGGCGGGACGCGGGGCGATGCTGAGCGGCGGGCGCGGCGGCAGTAGGTCCTGAGCCCTGGGCGCTGCGCCTGGTGTGGTCGATGTGACTTTTTCCAGATGCGCGAGCACGTCCTCCTTCGTCAGCCGCCCGCCGCGGCCGCTGGCTTTGAGGGCGTGCGCATCCAGCCCGTGCTCCTCGACGAGGCGACGCACTGCCGGACTCAAAATGCCCGCAGGCGGAGGTGCGGCTGCGGTGACGCTTGCTGGCGCCGCAGCCGGCTCCTCAGATTTCGCTACTGCCTTCCCTTGCGCGGCGCCGGCCTCGATGCGTGCAACGACATCGCCAACCTGCACCGTCGTGCCTTCCGCCTTCAGGATCTTCAGGACGCCGCCGCCTGCGGCGGGGATCTCGACACTTGCCTTGTCGGTCTCCAGCTCCAACAGCGGTTCGTCCACCTGGACTGCAGCGCCGTCGGCCTTGATCCAGCGCACGATCACCCCTTCGCTCACCGACTCGCCGAGGGTCGGGATGACGACGTCAACTGGCATAGCCCTTCCTCAGTGCGTTGTTGATCAGCTCCGCCGCTTCGGCCTGGTGAACCTTGTACGATCCTACCGCCGGGCTCGCCGCCGCCGATCGACCGGCATAGCCGAGCGCGCGCGAATCGCCGATGACCCGGCGCAAGCGCCGATACATGTCGTGCCAAGCCCCCATGTTCCACGGCTCCTCCTGCACCCACAACACCTCACGCGCCGTGGCGTACGGGTGCAAGACGGTGGCGACTTCCTTCTCTGGAAAAGGATAGAGCTGCTCGACGCGAAGGATGGCGACGTCGTGGATGTCGCGCTCGCGCCGCGCCGCCAGGAGGTCGTAGTAGACCTTGCCGCTGCAGAACAAGACGCGGCGCACCGTCGCTGGGTCGATCACGTCGATTTCGCCCAACGCCGGCTGGAAGGTCCCCTCGCTGAGATCGAGGGGCGACGACACGCACAGCTTGTGACGCAACAGGCTTTTCGGGCTCATGATGATCAGCGGTTTGCGGAAGGCGCGATGCATCTGACGGCGGAGCGCGTGGAAGTACTGCGCCGGTGTCGTCAGGTTGCACACCTGCAGGTTGTTCTCGGCGCAGAGCTGCAGGTAGCGTTCCAAGCGCGCGCTAGAGTGCTCCGGCCCCTGCCCTTCGTAGCCGTGCGGCAACAGCATCACCAAGCCACTCATGCGCTGCCACTTCGATTCCGCTGACGAGATGAACTGGTCGATGATCACCTGCGCGCCGTTGGCAAAGTCGCCGAACTGCGCTTCCCAAATGACCAAGTTGCGCGGATCGGCAGAGCTGAAGCCGTACTCGAAGCCGAGGACGGCGGCTTCCGACAGCATGCTGTCGATGACGATGAACCGTCCTTGATCGGTGTCCAG
>JBGQHM010000090.1:0-18641 GCA_041497995.1 Binatia bacterium
CTCCCCGAATCGCTTCAAACTGCTCCAGCGCATCCACAGTGTCCTCGTCACGCGTCGGGGCTCGCGGCTTGCGGCCGAAGAAGAGCACCCAGTAACCCGGATCCGCGAAGACCGCTCTCATTCCTCTTCCGCTGCGCCGTGCAGATAATGATGGACGTTCTTGGAAAGATCGGTGGGCACTTTGGCCCATTCGGAATGCGGGACGGTTGCAGCGATCTCTTCCGCGATCTCCCAGATCGGCTTCGCCGCAGCATCGTACTGCGGCAGGTGCGGCTTGTGCGCTGTCGCGAAGGAACGGCGGTGGTTTTCTTGCGTGCCTTGGAGGCCATGGAAAATCTCCTGACGCCTCGTATCACTGGGTTCCGCCAAACACCCGCCGCAAGAGCAAGTCCTAAGGCCCCATCGGGTGAATCCCAAGGCCGTTTTACGCCGTAGGAACCCATCGGGCGACTTCCCAGATGAAGGTGTCCATTGAAGCGCCAGGGCCACACGTGAAGAGTTTGCCGTTGCGCTAGAGTGTGCTAACCACGCACGGGGACTGTGAAGCTCGTAAGTGATGCGAGAAGTAAAGAGGCGTCGCGGACGGTCGTCTAGGGCTGACGTAACACGACCGCATACTGCTGCGAATCGACGGGCGCACCCCGTCAAAGGCTACCCCTACGCGTTTCACATCGCCCTGGACGGGAACGGAATCAACGGCCTCGAGGGAATGGCCGGTGTCTGTTTATTCCTGTACGACCCTGATGGGGACGCGTACGCGTACAAAGTCACCTACTTCGAGGGGGCGGCGGCAGGCCACGCAGTATCAGTGAACCCCTCCGGGACGGTCGGCTTTCTTGGTAACGCTGGCCAGCAACTCCTGTTCTACGACGCTACAACCCTCGAGGAGGTCTCACGCATTTCCACGCTGCAGTTCGAGCCGGTCGAGACGTCGCTGCAGGGGTCGACCCACCTTGTGTGGCTCGACGAGCGGAGATTTATCTCGGCAGTCGGTGCGTATTTCTACCGCTTCGATCTCGATAGGCTTGACCGCCCGGAACGGCTCGTGGCCCACAACGTCCGCTTACCGCACGGGATGAAGCTTACGCGGTCCGGTCGCTACCTCTGTTATGGGTCAATGGACAATCCGCACTACGGCCGAGATGGCGAAGCAAAACACGTCGGGATCCTCGATCTCCGGAGCGGCGAGGTGACTGTCATTCCCCTCCCCGCAACATGCTGGCACGTGGCAGTCCATCCCGAGGAGGAGCGATTTTACTGCTTATCGTTCCGCGTGTTGCCGCAAGACTACGTGGACTATCACGAGTGGGCGATGGCGTTTCTCAAGGAGTATGCCTTCGAGATCGACGCTAAAGACCGCCGTGTCCTCCGCCATTGGGTGACGGGCCGCGAGACACCGGCGCATATCAACTCGGACGTGGTCGTTTCGAATCGCGAACTGATCTTTTGCAACGGAGGGAGTCAATCAATCGTCTGCATAGATCTCGAAACGTTCGCGAAGTTCCGAATCATCGATGAACGTCCGAATTTCGGAACCATGTTGGAGCATCCGCGTGAGATGGCGACGCAAATCTACGACTCCTTCGCCCGTGGCAACTTCTTTACAAACAGTCGTCACTTCTTCGGTGCTTTGCGCATAAGTCGCTTCTCGTTGTTGGATTCGATATACGCGTGCCAGCTTTCACGCAATCAACGCTATCTCTTTACGGCGAACCGCGGTTTGAATCATGTGACGATATACGACTATCCCTCAGCGAAGATTCGCCTGCGCGTACAAATGCCCTCGCTGCACCACTACGCGCCGCATCTTGCGTCGATCGCCGATCCTCGCCTGGGCTTTCATCACGCGATCCTGCTTGGCTGAAGGCGGCGGACCTGCTCAGCAGGTCGGACCTATCCGGCGTGCCGCCGCCTCGATGGTCTTGCGGAAATTCCTCGGAATGATCGTCGTCACGATCAACTCGACCATCTGTGTGACCGGCTTCTCAAGGATGCCGACGTGGCGCTGCAACGTAGCCGGATCGAACTCAAACCGGCCTTCGAAGGTCACGCGGGCGCCGCGGCCCGCTATGGCGGGCTCGTAGGTGGTCATACCCTCGCAGCGAATCTGCTTGTCCAGGAAGAGTGGCCGGATCTGCCACCGGCATACCCGGCCTTTCGCGGAGTATTCTGCGCGATCGATCCATCCGAGGTCGTCCGGATGGAGGAGACCGGCCAATACCGCGGGCACCCGGATCTTGGCGCGCCACTCGTTGACTAGATGGAGGGTCCCATCGGCGTGCTTCAGGCGCTCTAGGACACGGATGGACCGTACATCTTCAAGGTCCGGCACAAGCTCGGGAAGCCGCTCGCGCATGAAGACATAGAGAGCGTCGACGGGCGCCTGCGCAACGCAGACGGTCTTGAAAGGGGTCATGCAGCGTTCCTGAAGCGAGCCTCTCGGGCGGCGATCTCGCGCCGAGCCGTATAGACTTCACGAGCCAGCGACATATCGGCGCGCATTTCCCGCGTCACATGAGGGCTCGCGGCCAGCCAAGCGATGGCTTCCGCCAACGCGGATCGAGCGCTGCGTGGGGCGTAGCCGAGGCGCGCCGCCTTTCCGTGATTGTACCAATAGTAGCGATCGACCATCCTCGCCTGCTCCCGTGTCGTCCGCGGAGAGCGGTCCCGGAACCGGGCCCAGAATTCCTCCGCGGTCGCAGCGAGAAGGCAGAGCGTCCCGTTCGCGATCATGCCGGGACCGGGTACGCCCGCAAGCTCCGCGATGAGCGAATGCATGGCCACCCACTCGAGGTTCTCCCCTCCGAGAAGGTAATGCTCTCCCGCGGTGCCGCGTTCTGCGACGAGCACGTGTCCAATGCCGACGTCGTACGCCGACACCACGTTGCAACCACCCGTATAGGTCAGGTGGAACGGATCACTCACGTACGTCACGATGAGACCGTTGCTGGGCCCCAGTGTCGTGCCGAACGGTCCGACAGACAGCGTCGGACAGACGAGCAGCAACTCGATCCCGATCTCCGCAGCGCAAGCCGCAGCGAGCCGGTCCTGATCCACCTTCGAGATGACGTAGGGAGGCTCGCTCAGGTCGGCGCCGATCGGAACGGTTTCGTCGAGAATCGCGCGCGCCGTCGTGTATCCAAAGACTACGGACGACGACGTCAAAACGACACGTCGCACGCGAGCACGTTTGGCCGCGTGCAGCACGGCAAGCGAGCCGTCGACGGCGGTGCGCTCGAGCGTTGGAAGGTCGTGGGTGCCATACGTGAAGTGGCCGGCTGTATGAAACACCACGTCACAGCCCCGCGCTGCACGCTCTACGTCGCGGGGGCGCAGCACATCGCCATGTGCGATCTCGGTCGGGAGGCCAGCGATGGCGTCTAGACGGCTTGTCGCCCGCGCGAAGGCGCGCACCGAGTGCCCGCGGCCGAGAAGCGCCCGCACGAGATTGGCACCGATCAGCCCGCTGGCTCCTGTCACCAGGGCCCTCACAAAACCTCTCTGGACCGGCGTCCAACCCGGTCGTCTGACGCTACTCCCTGAAAGTGGGAGAACCCGTCCGCGTCGATCCGTGCCGGCTCAAGGCGCGTCGTCCCGCGCACGAGGGCGCGTAATCGGTCGCCGTACCGCTCGTTCCACGATTCAAGCGCGCGTCCCAGGCGCTCAATGGGTAACGCCTCGGTCTGCGTCGGATCGCCGGGATCCAGCCAACGCCGGCCGATCGCGATATCGCGTCCTTCGACCAACGCTTCGAAGTTGTTCAACGTACGACGGAAAAAGGTGGCATACGCGTCCGTCACGAGCAGCTCGCGGAGGTCCGGGGCCAACTCCATCTGTACAACCTCCCAGAAGGGCGGCAAGCGAAACAGTTGGCGTCCGAAGATACTCACGAACGTGCCGGCGCGATGCGCGGAGAAAGTCACGATGCCGTCGTCGTAGCGGGCTGAATCGTTCTCGCTCTGGATTGTCTTCCAGAACATCCGTCGAAAGCCGTCCCCGTACTCGCAGAACTCCAGCTTCGTCACGTCGATCGGCTTGCCATCGGAGAGTACGAGGTAGTTGGGCTGGGGGAGGTAGAGATTGCGTTCCGCCTGATGCGTGACCCGACCCTCGGCGTCGTAAGCAACCGGAGCCACCACGCCACCGATGTAGTCGTTCATGAATTGGATCGTGCGGCTGACGTCGACGCGGTCGACGAAGTCGCGGTAGTCGATCGGGACCAGACGCGAGACCTCGAAGACGACCGACTCCTGCACGTAGCGCCAGCGGAGCCCGTCGCTATCGGCCGGCAGCTCCTCCACGAGCGCGCGCAGCGCGAGCAAGTCGGAAACGGCCGCCTCATAGTCGGCGAGTTGAAAACGGCCGAGATCGAGGCCGAGCGGGACGTCGCGGTGGCGAAGCGCGTCCTTGTCGTAGACGGTCCGCCAGGTATCGAGCCACTTCCACGCGGCGGCGAGTCCGTAACTCCCCAGCGCGAGCAGCCAGAGTGCCGCGGGGTGCTCGTCGGGCTTCGCAAACACCGAGGTGAGCGCCGCGTTCGCCCGCCCATCGAGCGGGTGCTTGAGCGGAAACAAAACAGGATCGAGGGCCTGAAGCCACGGACCCACGAGGCGGTCCGCCTCGACCCAACGCTCCCGCAGCGATGTCGCATGTGCGAGAACTGGCGCAACGTTTTTCCATCCTGGATAGACGGCGAGGCTCCCACGAACCCTAGTACGAGCGGGGATGCCGACGCGGTCGACCACTCGCCGGAACGTCGCTGAGATCCATGGGTCGAGCCCCATCTTGAGCGCTCCGATCGCATCGGCGATCACCGGGTCGGTCGCGACGAGGAGCGTGCAGGTCTCGATTGGCGCTGGGGCCCGTGCTCCGCCGGAACCGTGCGTGCTGCGTAGCGCATCGACGACTACGAGGTGTGGCGGCACAGCTGCAAGGATCTCTGCGGAAACGTCGCCCGAATCCCGTCGATAGCGGTATTGGTAGTCCTTGTCGACGCAGGGCAGCAGGTCGATAAGGGAGTCGAGGGCTAGCGCGTAGAACCGCGCCTCATCCGTGCGATTCTTCGGTGCGACAATTCGGACGTGGGCTTCAACCCAGGCTCGGGCTACTCGAGTTCCGGACAGCGTGGCCCCTAGCGGGAAGTCGACATCAACGAGATCCTGCTGGAGATCCGAGATGTCGTACGGACGGCCCTTGGGTGTCACGAAGCGATAGCCGAGGAGATCGGCACGCGCCAACGCCTCACGATTCTCTGCCCACAGCGCCGAGGTATCGACCCCTACCGCGACCGTCGCGCAGGTGTAGCCATGGTCGTGAAGCAGGTCCAGGAACGCTTCGACGAGCCGGGGATCTGTTGCGGCGGGGGATGCCTCGCAAAAGCCGCCGAGGTCGGGCTTGATGACGATCGCAAGTTCCGCAGACCGAAGATGGAGATCACGAGCGCGCCGCGCAAGTGTGGGCCAGAACCCGATCTGCGAAAGCGCGCGGGCCAGCAACGCCTGGACGCGCTTCGGCGGTCCCTCAACCACGACAGCGCGGGCGGTTCCGCCGTGCGTTCGAGGCGTCGTCGCGCCCGCGGCGAACGAGATCACGCGATCCGCTCTCGTTCGCCGGCCGCGCGATGATTGCCCCCCTGAAGTCCGCCTGTGGCGAGTGGCTTTTGCCTTATGCCCAGACGGGCGTCGAGGTAGGAGCCGGCCCATTTGTTTCGGGTCGCTCCGACCTGCTAGGCAGAGGCGCGGGTATGCGTACGAGTGCGGGCGCGAGCACGGGTCCGTTGACCTCGCTTAGCAGTGCGCACTGGCGCATGTGGTTCGCCTTCGGTGCTGAGCGGAACACGATAGAAAGCGACGAGCGCCTTATAGTAGTCGACGCCAGCGCGATACACCTCCTCGGCATATCTTGCGCCCTCATCCGCCGCGAGTTGCATCAGGGACCCGGCGAGTACCTGCGCGCCTCGCTTCCCGGCCGCGAACTTCGACAGTTCCGTCCCATAACGCGCCACGGCCTCGGATTGGCGCATCACGATTCTCCGCAAAGCTTTGTCGCCTGCATTTCGTACGTCCGCGATTCGGCGATCCCACGAACCCGCATTCTCATTCGCCATGTTCGCACCTCCCGGATGTGATAACTAAAGCGGACGCTACCATGTGCTGGGCAGGCTTCCAAGGTCCAGGAACAGGCCGAGCATAGATGCTGCACAGGTCCGTAACCGTTTGGCCAACCCCACTCGGCAAAGGGCTGCAAGCTGGCACGTGGCGTGATGGTGGAACAACCGGGCGCGTTCCGGGGGCAGGCCTAGAGCTGTACTCCAGCATTGGTGTATCGCCACGTGTGACCGAGGCGGCGCGACCGCGCGGGGGCCAGCGGACATACCCTGTTCGACCTAAATCGGCTCGCGGCTCACCCGCGCGGCTCGGCCGCCGAGGACCGAAACCAACGGATAGCCGAGCTGCGGCAGAAACCCGTTGGGCACCGGGTCGCTTGAACCAAAAATCGTCGCGACGCGATCTTGCGGCATATGAAATGTCCGGAACACAACGTCCCAGACAGCGAGAATACCCGAAAAGTTCTTGTCCCGACCCTCCTCTGCCAGGGTGTGGTGCCAGCGGTGGAAGACCGGACTCGCGACGACATAGCGGAGACGACCGAACGTCCAGTCGACGTTGGCGTGCAGCAGGACGGCGTACCACGCCGTGAAGGGGGCTAGGACGAGGAAGGTGTATAGATGAAAGCCGCAGGCAAGGATCGGCGTAACATAGATGAGCTGAGCACCAAGCTCGTTGAGGGGATGGAAGCGGCCCGAGCTCAGCCAGTCGAGCTCCGTCGATGAGTGGTGCACCGCATGAATCGGCCAAAGAGGAAGCCGGTGGAACAGACGATGCTGCCAGTAGGAAAGGAAGTCTGCGAGAACGAACACGACTGGGACCTGCCACCAGAATGGGATCCCGGCGGCCAGCCCGAATCCGCGGTAGAACCGTTCGGCGGTCATCCCGTAGAGGAGCATCACGGGAAGCAGCGCGCAGTTGATCGCCCAGGGCGCCACCGCGCGCGCAACGAAAGCCTCCACGACGTACCAAAGGGCATCGGAAGCGGTCCCCCGACGAATCAAGGACTGCGTGGGGATCGAAGGCCAAAGCCTCTCGATCGTCACGCAGACGAGTGGTACGACAACGAAGCCGATCAGTGCTGCTAGCTTAGTATCCACAAGTTCACCCGGTCGCGACCGTTGCTGCAATTGACCCCCTGTCCGATGAGAATGCAAGCGTCCTGCTGGAATTGACCCGATCTTGTGGCCAGCAGCGAAAAGGGCAGAAATGCCCTGGGACGACATGGGGAAGCGGAAGCGGTAGACGCGATATCCCAAGCCCCCCCTTCACCGACATCGGCTTGCTGGGCGCGCCAGCACCTGCTTCGGATTGAGGCGCTGCGCCAGACAAGCCAGCTCACCGCTTGGGTACAATACGGTCGCTAAGAAGCTCTCATCCCCCCGCGTCGCCCCGAATCGCTTCGAACTGCTCCAGCGCGGCGCGCAGGTCTTCGGCGATCTCGGCTGCGATCACCTCGGGGCGAGGTTCTCGGAGCTTTCGAGGCTGTCGTCCTTCACCAGAAGATGTCGAGACATGTGCGACCGCCAATGCTGCCTACTTCGGCGACGTCGGCTCCGGGATCTTCAGACCCAGATAGGTGCCGGCGCTCAGCCCCAGCAGGCCCATCAACGTCGTGTCGAAAACCGGCATGGCGAGATTCTCGTAGACCTCCTTGATGAAGACGATGCTGAGAACCAGGGTCCAGACCGCGATCTGGAAGCGGTGGAAGTTCACGCCGTTGGCGTCGCTCAGGATGTCGGTGATGAAATGCTCCGACTGCCTCGTCAGCTTACGATAGAGTGAGGCGTCTTGCGCCTTCTCAGCAGACAGTTCGGCCCGCTCCTTGAGAAGCGCAGGGTGCTGGTTGGATTTCGCCGGGTCGGCGAGGTTCCGGTCGATCTCCTCGAGTCGTTTGTCGATCGCGTCGAGCCGATCGTGCATCGTCGCCGCCTCATCGCGCTCCTTTGCCCGGATCTCAGGCGTGTCCTTCGATGCGTCGATTGCCGCCGAGCCCAGCACCGTGCCCGCGCCGATGCCGAGCAGGATGAGCGCCGTGTTGTTAATCGAGCTGCTGAAGTCGCCGGCCACGATCCCAATCAGTAGATAGGACGCCACAATCACGAAGAACCACCATGCGCCCTGAGTCTTCGACAGGCTGTACGTGCCCAGCGCTTGTGCGCTTCCCTCCGTCGGATCGCCGTTGCGAATGATGTTGGTTCGCCAAGCGCAATAGAGGAAGACCACGACCATGATCAAAAAAAAGAGTATCCACATCACGAACCAGCCGTTGTTGATGATGTCGAGTTCCAGCACCGGGAGTGGCTTGCCGTTCGTCCCCTTGAGCGGAAAGCCATCCTGGAAGCCGACGCTTACTTTCATCTGGCGCGGGTCCAGGCCCGGCCGGCCGAGAATGGGGGTCCATGAGAGCCGCGAGGTTTCGGTCCGCAACGTGAACTGCAGGACGCCGTCCTTGTTCGGATCGTTTGGCGGATACGGCGTGAGCGACTTGATCGGGTGTCCGTTGAGAAAGAGGACGAGCGTCTTGTCCTTGCAAGCTTGATTGTAGAGCTTATCGAGGTTCGTGATCGTGACCGCAATCACGTCTCCGAGCCGCACGTCCTTCGGGTTGCTCTGCTTCGCATCGCGCGGAACAACCTTGGCGTCGTCGATCGTAACATCTGCCGTCGCCTGGGCACAGGTTTGAGCGGTTTGAGCCAACGCTTCTTGAATTCCAATGGCGCTGCCAAGCAGAACCGCCGATACGGCCGCGAGGGCGGCTATCTTTACAATGTCCCCGTTTGTCATGATGCGATCCCTCCGCGCGTTCGCGCCACGCCACAGCCCCGCGGGTCAGATATCAGGGCGACAAACATCATCAAACCCGCTAGTGCCGCACGCTCACCGATTCGTCTCATGCCCGGGCCTCCTACTGTGGTGCAAGGATACGTGCGCAAGACACAAGCCAACATCACGACTTCGCGGTCCCGACACCCCGTCGAGACTCTGTGTCCAATGGAGTGGACGCGCGCCTCAGGCCCGTTCCGGTATTCTGAACAGGTTCTCTTGCACTGTCAGGCGCGACGCGGGGAGGAAGAGGGGGGTGAGCCGTCGCCGGAGGCTTCGGCAACGGCTCGCAGCAAGGAAAGACTGTGATGTTGTACAGCACGGGTCGTGCCGCTGGGCGCTCCGGCAGAAGCGCGGCTTGCAACGGTACCAAGTGTCCCCATCAGTGCACATGTGCCTGCGGGCGGGGTCATGCCGCGTCGCCTGTCGAGGGAAAGGGGCCAGGGGAGAGGTTTCACGCACCAGGAAGTAGCCCTCGAAGCACCGCCTACTTCGCGTCGAGGTGCGCGCGAAAGAACGCTAGCGCCCGCGTCCACGCGTCCTTCGCCGCTTCGGGGCGGTACACGTCGGGGCGCGTGTCGTTGAAGAAGGCGTGGCCGGCGCCGGGGTAGATCTTGGTTTGGAAGTTCTTGCCGGCTCGCCGCAGGATGCTCTCCAATTCTTTCACGTCGGCGCGCGGGATCAGTGCATCCTCTTCTCCGAACAGGCCGAGGTAGGGGCAGCTCAGACGCGGCGCCAGGTCAAGGGCGCTTTCAGGTTTGAGGGCCGTCTTCTCCGCGTAGCGCAGCATGCCGTAGAAGCTCACGCACGCGGCGATGTGCGGGACCGTGCACGCGGCCATCAATGCGTACTGGCCTCCCATGCAGAACCCGGTGATGCCAATCGATCGGGTGCGGACTTCGGGACGGCTGCCGAGGAAGCGGACCGCACCGTCGAGGTCCTTGAGCACACGGCCATCGTCGAGTTGGCGCATCCACCGTAGCGCACTCTCGACGTCCGGCAGTTCCGGCGCGCCTTCACGACTGTACAGATCGACAGCCAGCGCGAAGAAGCCTTCGTCGGCGAAGCGCCGTGCGATGTCGCAGTAGTGCTCGGTCAAACCGCGGACGTCGGGAATGACGACCACCGCCGGGAGACGCTCGTCGCGCCGCAGCCACGCGGCGTAGCCGTTGATGGGATCCGCGTCGCGATTGAAGGTCAGTTGTTCGGTCCGTAACAGAGTCGTCGACATAGTCTCTTACCCCAAAGCCACAGCCGCTATGAAATTCACGCCACGGAGTCAACCCCGGTCGGTCACGTCGCAGGTCAGATCGCGCGCGGCTGCACCACGCTCACCGTCTCGACGAACCGTTGGCTACGCGCTTTACGGCGCACAGCCTCAGTGCTTACGATAGCTGAACGGACGCATGGGTGCACTAGGCACCGCGCCGGTCACCAACTCTGCGACCAACTGCGCAGTGATCGGCGCGAGCAGAATCCCATTGCGGTGGTGACCCGTGGCGAGGATCACGTTCTCCATACCGGGTAGGCGCGCGATGATCGGACGACGAATGGTCGAGCATGGGCGCAACCCGGCCCAGCTGCGCAGCTCGGCCGCCTCACCGATGCGCGGCACCACCATCGCCGCGCGGGCACGCAGCGTGGCGAGACCGTCCGCCGTGACGCGCTTATCGAAGCCGTCGAATGCCGTCGTGCTGCCGATCAACACCTCACCGCCGGTGCGCGGCACGAGGTAGCCTTCACCAGCGGCCAGCGTGTGCTGCACACGCCACGTCGCCGGCCGGACGGCCATCATCTCGCCGCGGGCTGGACGCACGGGCACCTTGACGCCGCACGGAGCTAAGACTTGGCCGGACCACGCGCCTGCAGCGACGATGACCACCGCGGCTTCGAGAGCGTCCTCATGCAACTCCAATCTGACCGCACCGCCGCTGCACACCATGGAGCGCACAATGGTCTGCTCACGCAGCTCGACGCCGCGTCGCTGCGCGGCGACGATGAGCGCCCGCACGAAGAGCTCGTTGTTGATTGCGCGATCATCTGGGAAGAGCGCGGCGGCGTAGACTTCGGGATTCACCGCGGGCTCGAGTCGCAGCAGATCGGTAGGTGCCAGCATCTCGCATCGTAGCCCCTGTCCGGCGCGGTGCCGTACCAACTCGTCCAGGGCGGTCGCGTCAGCCTCGGAAAACGCCAGCGAGATGAGCCCGTCGCAGCGGTAGCCAACATCAATGCCCGTATCCTCTTGCAGGCAGCCCACCAGGTCGGGAAACATCCCGGCGCTCAGGCGTCGCAGCTCGAGCAGCACACCCTGCCGCGCCTGGCCGCTGGCCACCGCAAGGACACCGGCCGCGGCATTCGATGCCTCGCAGCCGGGCGTACCTCGTTCGAGCAGCACAATGCGGAGCTGAGTAGAACGGGAAAGCGTTTCGGCGATGCACGCGCCGATGACGCCGGCACCGACGATGGCAACGTCTGCTGATCGCACTGCGCAGTCCTGAGTCCTGAGTGCACTCAGGACTGCTCTAGATATAGCCAGCCAGAAGTTTCTTGAGATCCTCGCGCGACATAGCGCTGGCCATCATGCAGATCGCTTCGCCGTCGTGGTACGAGCAGACGCTCAGTCCATCGACGGTGTAGTACGTGTCGTTGTCGACCACCTCGCCGCCAGGCGGCAGCTGCAGATCCGCCGCGCGGAAACGGTGACAGAGGATCCACCCCTTCTCACCACGGTACAGCATCATGGCGCTCGTCGCGGTGCCGAGCGGCACCACCGAGCCGCCGACCAATTTGAAGCCGAGTCCATGCAGATCGATGACCGTGCGCGTCGGCCCCTCGACGCCTTTGTCAGCGAAGTAGTACTCCAACACCTTCGGTTTGTCGGTCTGCATCTGCAGCTTGATCGTCTGCGCTTCCACCTCGCGATAGTGCTGCAGGACGTCGTCGAGCACGTTCGGCTCGTGCGTTTGGCGATGGCGCACGATCGGCACAACGAGAGCGAGCACGAGAATCGCAAGGGCTCCGGCGAACGCCGCGCGGTACGCCGGCCGGCGCCACCACCCGGTAAGCCGGGCGACCGAACCCGGTGGGCGCTCCTGCGCTACGATCAGCGCGGTCACGCGGGCACGCAACTCTGGAGGCGTCGGGCGGATCAGGTTGCGGGCGTGCAACGCTTGCGCGAATTGCCGTTCGCGCTCCAGCAGCAGGGGACAGCGCGGACAGGTCGCGACGTGTGCCGCCGCCAAGGCCTCCTCCTCCGGTGCCAGGAGCCCGTCGACGTGCGCGGCGATCAGCTCTCTGTACTCACCGCAGTGCATAGCTTCCCCGGCGCCCGTAGCCACGCTCCTTGGCAAACTGCCGCAAGGTCCCCTGCAGCAGACGGCGCCCACGCGACAGACGTGAGCGGATGGTGCCGATCGGACATCCGATCGCGGCCGCGGCCTCCTCGTACGTCAGCTCCTGGACATCGACGAGGACGATCACTTCGAGGAACTCGACCGGCAGGCTCTTGAGTGATTCTTCCACCTCCGTATCGAGGAACTGCGCCAACACAATCTCCTCCGGATTCGTCGGCGCATCGGAGCTCGTGCTGCTGGAGCTCTCGTCGATGGTTTCGTCGAAATCAACCGTCTGCTGCTCGCGGTAGCGCTCTCGGTAACGATTCTTAAAGGTGTTGTGGAGGATGGTCATCAGCCAGGCGCGGCAGTTTGTACCGGGCGTAAATTGGTGCCAGAAGCGGAAGGCGCGTAGAAATGTCTCCTGCAGTAGCTCGTCCGCTTCATCCTTATTGCGGGTGAGGTAGAGCCCAGCCGTGTACACCTGATCCATATGCGGAAGCGCTTCTTTCGCGAACTCCTCGCGCTTCCCGCCATCGGGCTCTGCCATTGCCGTGGCTTTACCACGAGTCCCCCGCACTGACCAGAACACGTCCCTCCGCCGAAGAGTTCCGGCGCCGAGGCACAGTTCCAGCGGCGCCCGACAATCGCCGATCGACCGCTAGAGATTTGGCCGAAAAGGGGGACAGTCCCCCTCCGGACGCTGCTTGTGGCCTGAAACAGTCAAGACATTCCGAGCAGTCGCCACGGCCCGGGCAAGAGGACTGCCCCCTTTTCGGCCGTCCTTCTAGGTCAGTATCGATCTAGCGGCGCAGGGCTTCGATGTCGGCCGGGTCTTTGGGAATGTCCGCGGAGAGCACGTCGTGCCCATCAGCGGTCACCAGGACATCATCCTCTATGCGAACCCCCACGCCGAGGTAGCGCGCGTCGACATCGCCGCTGCGATTCATGCCGAAGTAGAGCCCTGGCTCGACAGTGAGGACCATGCCCGGTTCGAGGACGCGAGCCTTGCCTTCGAGCTTGTACTTGCCGACGTCGTGGACATCCAGACCGAGCCAGTGACTGGTGCGGTGCATGTAAAAGGGCCGATAGAGTTCCTTGCTGATGACTTCCTGGCGTTCGCCTTTGAGCAGGCCCAGCGCCAGCAGGCCGTCGACAAGCACCTCAACGGCGCGGGCATGCGGCGCGTCGACGGCCACCCCCGGACGGATCACCTCGATGGCGGCGAGCTGCGCCGCGAGAACCAAGTCGTAGATCGCGCGTTGGGCCTCACTGAAGTGGCCGCCGACGGGAAAGGTCCGCGTGATGTCGGAGCAATAGCCGCCGTACTCCGCACCGGCATCGATCAGCAGCAAGTCATCGGTGCGCATCTGCTGATCGTTGCTTGTGTAGTGAAGAATTGTGGCGTTCGCGCCAGCGGCGACGATCGAGGGATACGCCGGACCACTGCCGCCGAGGCGGCGAAACGTATAGTCGAGGAGCGCTTCGATCTCGTATTCGTGCACACCGTCACGCGTCGCGCGCATGGCGGCGTGGTGCCCCTCGGCAGCAATCGCCGCGGCCTTGCGCATGCAGGCAATCTCTTCCTCGCTCTTGATGAGGCGCATCTCGTGGACGATCTCGCCCGGGTCGAGAACCGCCATCGGTCCTTTGCCGCTGCGCGGTCGCAGCATCTGCCACTGCTGCATCCAGCCGAGCACGCGCTGGTTGAAGGCCGTATCGCGGCCGAATGCATAGTAGAGGCGCTCGCGGTCGCTGACGTACTCACCGATCTTCTCGTCGAGCTTGTCGATCGGGTACGCCGCCTGCGCGTTGTAGGCGACTACGGCACCTTCCACACCGGCGCGGCGTCCCGTCCACGTCTCCCGCTCGGGATCGTGCGGCCGGACGAACAGGACGAACTCTTCCTTCGGATGCCCCGGTAGAAAGAGAGCAATTGCTTCCGGTTCGACGAACCCGGTGAGGTACAGGAAGTCGTTGTTCTGGCGATACGGATATTCGACGTCGTTGGACCGGACTGCCATCGGCGCAGCAACGAAGATAGCGGCGGTGTCGGGACCGAGCCGGTCCATGAGCTGACGGCGACGACGCGCGAAGACTTCGGTAGGAATGTTCATACTCAGGAATGGTTACCTGGTTGGACAATCTGCGGCAAGCGCGATCGCCCACCCCCCGGCCGTATCGCCGCTAGATGTGGCGGCCGATCCGATCGATGATCGCCGCCACCAGGTCGGTCGGTACCGGGACGATCACGGTGTGGTTCTTCTCCGTCCCGACCTGCGACAGAGCCTGCAGCAAGCGCAGCTGGATGGCCATCGGCTGCGTCTCCATGATGGTCGCTGCCTCTGCTAGACGTACGGCCGCCTGATACTCGCCTTCCGCATTGATGACCTTGGCGCGCCGCAGTCGCTCCGCCTCCGCCTGGCGGGCGATGGAGCGTTGCATCTCGACGGGCAGGTCCACGTGCTTCACCTCGACGGACACCACCTTCACTCCCCACGGCTCGGTGTGGGTGTCGATGATCTCCTGCAGCCTGGCGTTGAACCTCTCGCGCTCCGCCAACAACTCGTCGAGGTGCGCCTGGCCGCAGACACTGCGCAACGTCGTCTGCGCGATCTGCGAAGTCGCGTAGAGGTAGTTCTGTACCTCGGTCACGGCGCGGTTGGCGTCGACGACGCGGAAATAGAGCACCGCGCTGACTTTGATGGAGACGTTGTCGCAAGTGATGACGTCCTGCGACGGCACATCGAGGGTGATGGTACGCAGATCAATCCGGAACATCTGCTCAATGAAGGGGATGACGTAGACGATGCCCGGACCGCGTGCCGCCGTCAGCCGTCCGAGCCGAAAGATCACACCGCGCTCGTACTCCTGCAGAATTTTGACCCCACCGATGAGCAGGACGACGATGACGATGAACGCCGCGACGGGCGGACCGATGGGCATAGGGGAGGTTTATCACCGATCGCTACGGCGCAGCAATAACGCACAGCGGATGCGGCGTTCGACTTTACTTGGAAATCGGCATATCAGGCGAAGCGCCTTTTCCGCGTCGCGAGGCAACTGACGAGCCCATGGGAATCTCTGACACGCTGTTGTGGTGGGCAAGCATACAGGTCATTAGCGTCATCACCCTTCCGCTGTCCTGGCTCTTCTTCCGCACGTTCCCGGCTGCCGGCCACGCGTTTCACAAACCACTCGGCCTTCTCTTGTTCGCCTTCGTCGCCTGGACCCTGATGATGGTTGGGGTGCTGCCCAACACGCGGTCGGCACTCCTCGTCGTCCTCGCGATTCTGGCCGGCGTCTCGCTTCTCTCCCTGCGCCTGGTCCCCCTACCCTTTAGGGAGCGTCCGGAGTTGCGGACACAGGCGTTGGTCGTTGAGGCGTTGTTCTTCCTCCTGTTCGTTGCGTGCGTGTTCTTACGCTGCGCGTCGCCGGCGATCGACGGCAGCGAGAAGTTCATGAACTTCATGTTTGTGAACGGCATCCTGCGTTCGGCCCAGTTTCCCCCGCAGGACGCGTGGGCCGCGGGGTTATCAATCAACTACTACTACTTCGGTCACCTCATGGTCGCCTACCTCACGAGGTTAACCGGTGTCGCGCCCGCAGTGGCTTTCAATCTTGCTCAGGCCTTGTTCTTCGGGCTCAGCGGTCTCAGCGCGTACGGTGTTGCCTACACACTGGCGGCGGTCTGTCGCTCGGAAGACCACGACCTGCCCGATGGAGTGCGCACGATGCACCCAACGCTCGTCGGTTGCCTGGCTGCTGCAATGCTGTTGCTGATGGGCAACCTCTTCGCTGCATGGAAGTTGGTGACGGAGCCGGCATACCTGCTCCATGGGTTCGGAGACGGCGTCGGGTGGAACAGCGCGCGCGTCATCGAAACAACGCGAGGCGGCCGCTTGCTTGACCAACCGATTACGGAGTTTCCCGCGTTCACCGTCATCTTGGCAGATATGCACGCCCACTTCATGGCGATGCCGTTCGTTCTGCTTGCCGCGGGCACCGCGTTTCTCTGGTTTGTGAAGCCCGACTACCGGCTGCGACTGAACCTCGACCGCAGTGTGCGCGTGGTGGGAAGCGCCGTCATCTTCAGCAGCATCTACGTGCTCACGGCGTGGTTCCTACCGGCCTGTACGGTCTTGTGGTCGGTCGGCGTCCTGGTGTCGCTACGCCAGGACGGGAAGCTCGGCGGGGTAAAGGAAGCGCTCGTGTGGGGGGCGGTCACCGTCGTCCTGGTCGCCGTCTTCCTCGCACCGTTCTACCGCACGTTCATTCCGCCTGCGGCCGATCTGCAGCTCGTCCCATACCGCACGAGCTTTGGACAGTTCTGCCTCATCTTCGGTG
Source organism: Binatia bacterium (assembly GCA_041497995.1). Classification (GTDB taxonomy): domain Bacteria; phylum Desulfobacterota; class Binatia; order HRBIN30; family HRBIN30; genus DATKMS01. Next base: position 16,613 of record JBGQHM010000090.1, read on the forward strand.
CCTTCCTCGTCCCCGTCATCGCAGTGCTATGCGTGACGGCTTGGGACATTTGCACAGCGCCAGCTCAGGAAAAGCAAGCGACTCCGCCACCGCGACACCCCCACCGAAGGCAGCGCCCGGCTGCACGACCGGAGCCGCTGCAAGGAAGCCCAGTGGCGAGCTCTAACGCCAGACGCCGGTACTCCACCAAGCGGTTCGCCTTCTTCGTCCTGTGGATCACGACCACGGCTGGTCTGGCGGTGCTGGCGCCAACCTACGCAGTCATCGTGTTCAACACGAGCGTCGCAATGGGCGTCAGCGTGCTGGTGTGGCACACGCAGCGCTCCCGGCCTCTCGTCTTTGCTCTGCTGCTCGTTGGCATCGCGTCAGTCCTGATGCTGGTGCCGGAGGTCTACTACCTCAAGGACATCCAGCCGGCGCCCTGGATGCGCGCCATCACGGTCTTCAAGCTCCACTACCAGGCCTGGATTTTTCTTGCCCCCGCATGCGCGTTTTTCATCCCCTACGTCGATGGTCGGCTCACCGCAGTGTCGCGCATCGGCGTCTGGGCGTTCCGTGGCGTCGCAACTGCGCTGATTGGCTCAGGGCTCTTCTACACAGCGTGGGTGGTACCGCGCATGGGTGGAGCCTGTCAGACCCTAGACGGAATGGCGATCTATGCCACGACGCGCCCCGATGAGAACAACGCGATCACCTGGCTTGCAGACAACGCAGCGCCGGGAAGCCGGCTGGTCGAATCGGTTGGCGAAAGCTACACCAACTATGTCCGGGCATCGACCTTTACAGGGATCCCTACGGTCATGGGATGGAGAGCGCACGAGGTCCTATGGCGCGGGGATTGGGAATTCGTCAAGGGACGGTCACGCGAGATTCGCGCCTTCTACACGACGGCAGATCTGGCACAGGCCCGAAAATTCTTACAGCGTTATGGCATCAGCTTCATCTTCGTCGGCGAGTTAGAGCGCCAGCGCTACGGGCCGAGCGTTGAGCGGCTGATCCAGTGGTTTCCCGCGCTCTATCAGAGCGGGAGCGTCTACGTGCTCGACGCACGCCACACGGATGTCAGGCATTAGCCCGCCGGTTCTTGCTACGCCCTGATTGCGCCGGCGCTCGATTGCACTCGCTCCGGCAGCCACCTAGTCTTGAATCGATGCTTCAATCACTTTCGCCGCGTTGGCGTCGGTTCGTCAACTCGATCGGTTACAGCGCCCTTGTCGCCCTGGTAACTGTGCTCGGCTACCTGACATTCCGCGCCGTCAGCGAGCACCGGCACAGCGCGGCCACCGGCTCCGAAACGACCGCCCAAGAGGAGACCACACCGTTGTTCGACATCAGCAACTTTGCGGCGCGGCAAGAGCGCAGCGCGGAGGCAGAGCGACTGACGGTTTCATTGCGTGTCCGTCTGACGAAGCCAGCCAATCTCGACGCCTACGTCTACGTGCTGGCGCGGAATGACCACGTCGCACCACGCGTGTGGGCCGTGTGGCCGACGCAGGGACCTGGTGGCGTCGTTACCTCGGGCGGTCACCTGCGCACGCAGGACCCGGCCAGCGGTGAAGCCGTGAACCTGTCACCCAGCTGGACGCGCATCACGGCGACCCTCGATCACCCGCAAGGGCGCCCACCATTCGATACCGTGTATGTGTACATCGTCAGTCCAAGTGGGGAGATTCTCTTGGCGCATCCGTTCGCCCTCTAGGCAACGGCATCATTGAGTGTCTCTTCCTGACAGACCCGTACCTGGCAAGGAGGGCGCGTGGAGACCAAGGACAAGACCTTTACGATCCGCTTCTCACTCACCGCAACGATTCCCGCAGCGCTGTGGGACGATGGTGACTTCGAAGATGAGACGTGGCTCGACGAGTGGGAGGCACGCATCAAACCGGGGCTCATCCGCACGTTCTTCAGCCACCTGCGATCGTTTCCCAACTGGGAAGCGCACATTCGCAACCGCGGCATCTCACCGCTCGACGAGATCGAGATCGTCGTCGAGCGCCGCTTCGCGGTGCCGCCGTCGGCACCGGAGTGA
>JBGQHM010000091.1:0-18639 GCA_041497995.1 Binatia bacterium
CCGACTCCCAAGGCGTAGCCGTTGATTGCGGCGATGCTCGGCTTGGTGAGACGGCGCATGAGCATTGGAAATTCTTCGACGCGTGACGGGCCCGGTATTCCCTCCCCACCTTGCGCACCGCCGCCAGCGGCAACTTGCCCGGCGAAGAAGTCCATGTCGGCGCCGGCACAGAATCCGCGCCCCGCGCCTGTGAGGACCGCGACACGCACCGCTGGATCGCGATCAACGTCCCGGAAGGCGTCGGCCATCTCCGCTCCCATCACCGGCGTCCACGCGTTCAGCCGCTGTGGCCGGTTCAAGGTGATGATGCCCATGCCGTCGCGCTTCTCGAGGATGATTGTTTCGTAGCTCATGCGGTCCTCCGTGCACTGCCTCGCGTCAACGTCGTGTGCTCGTCACCGCCCCATCCCGACCGCCCGAGTCAGATCTGCTCTGCGGCGTACCGGTGCCGTTCTCGGACGAGGCACACCACGTTGGCTGGCTGGTCGACGATCACGGCAAACAGGCCTGTGATGTCGCGACCGAGCACGCACACGTCCAGCGCCTCCAACTCGGTGACAGCCGCAAACTGGCCGTTGAACACCACCGGCTCGCCGGTGTCCCGTTCCAAGCGGATCTGAGTCTCAACAAGTACCGATCCGGCCGTACCGCCCAGTCCCCCGAGGCGCTCCGGCATCCCCGCAGTACGGAGATTGAGCCCTGCCAAGGTTGCTGCACTGATCACCGTGCAGTCGGCGCCAGTGTCGACGAGGAACTCCGCAGCCCGCCAGTTGCCGTCACCACCGAGCACTTCGCCGCGAATGATGGGACGAACAATGCCGTCGTCGCATTGCCGCCACTCACCATTGATTCGCATAGATCCGGGCGAGCTTTTCCTTCGGGATGTATCGGATGAAAGAGCCGTCGTCCTCGGGGTGCGCCGCACTGGCCAGCGACAACGCCTCCTCGGGCGTGTCGGCGACGAACAACTCCTCACCTGCCACGCAAACGCACTTACCCCGATGGCGCGTGTAGACTTCCCGCGCGTGTGCTTCCAGGAACGCCGAGTTGCGGTCGAACCGTTGCCGCTGCGCGCGCGCCCTGGCGATCTCGTCGGGGTCGGTCACCTCTTCCATCACGACTGGTGTTGCCATGGCCTGATTGTGCCACCGAGCAAGGCGCCACGGCAAGCGCATCGATGTCCGCTTTCTACGGCTGCCGCGGCCAAGGTGTTCCCTTTGTTGCGGCGGCAGGTGCGATATTGGCGCCGGAGATTGAGGAAGGAATAAAGGTCGGAGGGCATCGGTGTTGTGGGTTCAGATCAGCGTCGTAGGGGCGAGGCATTTCCCATCGCCTTGGCACCGGCGGCCACTGTCACACCGGCCGCCGCACTGAGCACTGACGCCCGCCGGCAACCGGAAATGCCTCGCCCTTCTTTGCAGCCGCGGTCCATCGGCCAACGCCGCGTACAACGCGTAGCGCCGCAAGGGCGAGGCATTTCCCGCGAACCAGCGGCGCCGCACGCTGTCGCACCCGCCGTATCCTTACTTCGACTGCCGTGTCCTGGCGTGGGGAAATGCCTCGCCCCTACGCCTGAACCGCCACGCGGCTTCGCTTCCCTTGGCTTCGCCGGCTGAATCACTCCAGCTCACGCTCAGGTCGCTTCCTGCTGAACGGGGCAATTCGCAGTTCAATCTCCTGTGAGGTTACTGCACCGGTCAGGCTTGTCCTGGTGCATCAAACACGACCAAATGACCTCAGGGCCACGGGGGGACTGTCCCATTCCTCCGCCACGCCCTAGAACGGACACCCGACGCCGTCGTTGCCGGCAATTCGCTTCAGCGACTCCTTGCACGCGGCTAGCTGGGCAAAGGTAGTAAGGCTCTTCTGTGGGCCGTCGAACATGCCGGAATGCCAAGGGGCCTGTCCCCTTCAGCAGCGATTTCTTCACAAAACCTGGGGGCGCCACACGCGATTGCAGCCGCCGTATCTTGCTTCGACTGCCGTGCTCGCGCGTGGCGCACCGCCTCGCCCCTACATATCCATCACCCTGGCCTTGCTCGGCAGCGCGCGGTATGACGACAGCGCAATGCCGAACCACGTCCCGATGCGCGTCGCCTGCGACTCGCTGGTCGCACTCGGCAACGCGACCGCCGATGGTGCGCTGCTGTTCGCCAAGAACAGCGACCGACCGGCCAACGAATGCCAGCCGCTCGTGCAGGTGGCGCGGCAGGCGCACTCGCCGGGCTCGGCACTGCGCTGCACGTACATTGAGATCCCGCAGGTCGGCGAGACCTGCCGGCTGATCGGCTCGCAGCCGTTCTGGTGTTGGGGTTTCGAGCATGGACTCAACGAGCGCGGCGTCGCCATCGGCAATCACACCGTCTTCAGCAAAGAACCGCTCGAGGGTAAGGGGCTCATCGGCATGGATCTCGTACGGCTCGGCCTCGAACGCGGCCGCACCGCCGAGCACGCCGTCGAGGTGATCACGACCCTCCTCGAAGCACACGGACAGGGTGGCTCGGGCTATGTCGACAAAGACTGGCCGTACCACAACTCCTTCCTTGTCGCCGACCGGAGCGGCGCCTTCGTCCTCGAAACATCGGCGCGTCATTGGGCGGTACGCCGCGTCGAGGACGTCGGGAGCGTGTCGAATCACCTGACTATCGGCGCCGACTGGGATGCACTGTCCGACGGTGTCATCGAGCACGCCATCGCGCAGGGATGGTGGAGCGAGGAGCGCGACGAGCGCTTCGACTTCGCCGCGGCCTATCGCGACACCAGTTTCGCGCCGGAGGCGATATCGAGCGGGCGGCATCAACGCACTTGCGCACTCCTCGAAGCCGGTAAAGGCTCGATCAGCGTCGCCACACTCAAGGCGGCGCTACGCGACCACTACGGGCGTCCCGCACCGGCGCTCCATCTCACTCCGGCCGCGCCGGACTACTTCAGCGTCTGCATGCACGCCGAGCCGGTGGGCACCACCACCGCCAGCATGATCGCACGCATCCCGTCCGTTGCCGGCGAGCCACTCACCTACTGGGCGAGTCTCGGCTCGCCGTGCCTCGGCGTCTTCCTCCCATTGTACGTCGACGCCGACATCCCGGCGGTGCTGAGTCGCGGTGGTGAGCGTCCATCCGATGACTCGCCGTGGTGGCAGGCCAAGCGCATTCTCACACTCGTCGAGGCGGACTGGCCACAACGCGCGCGGCGTGTGCGGGAGCAGCTTGATCACTTCGAGGCGCAGGTTGCCACGCAGATGGAGCGCCAGGGGATTACGTCAGCGTCGGTTACCGAGCGCAGCACCTTCATGCACGAGACCATAAGCGCGCTATCGGCGGATCTGCACCGCCTCGAGAAGGCCCTCAGCTGACGTCGCAACGCGCCCTAGCAGCCCAGTCGAACTCGGCAGCCCGGAGCGACCAACGGGAGCGGGCCATAGAAATCACGCCGGCCGCAGGCCCTAGTCGCGCCGGCTATCGGCGCGCTGCTCGAACCCAAGCCTCCTAGGTCCGCGTTGCTTGGACACATCGATGGCGATGCCCCAGGTGTTCCGCAACACCCACTCCGCGGTCGCTGCATCCACCAGATCCATCACGCCGGAAGCGCGCAGCCGTTGCATGTAGACGGGCACCGACTCCGCGGTGTTGCCCCTTGGGCCGCGATGCGATTCCAACAGGATGCGATCGCCGTCGACGCGCGCCAGCTTGACCGGTTCGTCGACGATGTCCACCGATGTTCCGGTCGGCACCTCATTGTAGAGTCGCTCAATGTCGTCGGGACGCAGCCGGACGCAACCGTGCGTCGTGTACCTGCCGACACTCCGTGGGGCATTGGTCCCATGGATGCCGTACCCGCCCGCGGACAGCTGCAGCCAATACTTTCCAAGCGGGTTGTCCGGCCCCGCCGGCACGAGCTTCTTTACTGGTTGCCCCTGGTCGTGCATCTCCTTCTGAATCGATGCCGGCACATGCCAGACCGGATCGCGGCGGCGGCCGACGATCGTGTAGTGTCCGGGCGGCGTTTGCCACGTCTTGCGCCCAACGCCCACCGGGAAGCTCGCAACCACCTCACCTTCGCGCACCCAGTACAGAATGAGATCACCGACGTTGATGATGATGGCGTCACGCCGGGAGCTCGGCACAATGTGGCGGTTCGACATCCGCAGACGCTGGCCAATGTGCAGGCGGTGCGGGTCCGACAATCCGTTGATCGACGCGGCCAGCTGCGTTTTCATCCCGAAGCGCTCCGCAATGTGGCCGAGGGTCTCGCCCGACGCCACGGCATGAACGGACTCGTCACCCGCCACTTGGTCGAAGACGACCAGCGGCTCGACGGTCGCGCCACGCGCCGTCGGCAGGCCGAACGTCACGACCGAGCACCACAGGACACCCGCACCACCAACGGTGCGGATAGAACCAAGAACTGTCAGCATCCTGTTCTGTCCAACCTCCCGTTATGCCGGCTAGTCGGCTTTCCCGGCAGTGTTGCTCGCCATCTGACCCTTGAACAGGTTCAGCAACATCAACGATGCGACACCGCCGCCGCCATCGCTGCCAGTCACCAACATGTCGGGTGTGATCTTTACCTTCCCCTCGGCCACGACCTTGAGCGTTTCGACCACCGCCACACCTTGCGCGCCAAGCGCGGCCACCTGCTGCTGATACGCGGAGCCTTGCGCCTCGCCGATCGCTCGCACCTTGGCGGCCTCCGCCTCGCCGGTGGTGCGTGTGTAGTATGCCGCGCCATCGGCCTCTGCCTTGCGCTGGTCGGCCTTCCGTTTCGACATCTCGACGCCAACCGTTTCCTTCATGAGGGCCGCTTGGTTGTCCGCCTCGGCCGTGGTCTTCTCCAACTCGATGCGCTTCTGCTGCGCGTCGCGCTGCGTCGTGTACATCGTCTGACGCTGCTCCGCGAGGATGCGTTCGGTCTGCGTCTTCATCAACTCCTCGGGCAAGTGGATATGGCAAATGAGCACGTTCACCACGTCCACGTGGTACTTCAGCAGGTGGGCGCGGACGCGATTTTCGGCCCGCGTTTGCTCCTCATGGCGATTCTGCAGATAGGCCATCGCGCCGGACTCTGAGGCTTGATTGCGAAAGATCGAATCGATGAGCGGGTGCATCACGTTCTTGACGAGGTTCTCAACCGAACCGATCTTGGACACCATGAACGGGGCATCCTCGGGGCGGACACGGAAGACAACGCGCACCTCGAGTTGCATCGTAAACCCGTCCTTGCTGATGACCTCGAACGGGTTGAACGCGGTCGTATCTTCGCTCTTGGTCCACTCGACGGTCTGGTTGGTCGTCGGAATGATCACGGGAGTCATGGCCAGCGTGTTGACGTAGTAACGGCCGGGGCCGACGACCACCTCACGGATCCCCCGGTACCCTTCGGGCACGACGTACGCCTCGTGGGTACCGGTATCCAGGCGCCGTTCGGCCGGGTCGCCCACTTCCTCATCCTGCAGCCCGAGCGCCTGCTCCTCCGCCGCGACGCGCTGCGCAGCACGCGTCGATACCTGCCGACGGATCTCCGCGGTAGGATCCTCGCCGATGTTGGATACGATGACAGCGACTTCACCGGGCTTCACTTCACTGGCCGGCGACGGGATGACCTTGAAGAGCAGCGGATTGATGTAGTAGGTGCCGCCGAGCAGCACGTCCTTCTGCGGGCCCCGACGGCCGCCATTCTTGATGAACATCTCGCCGTCTTGGAAATTGCTATGCCCCTCGATCGACGGGGCGACGTAGTCACGGGTTTCCAGTGGCGCCCCGTCCAGGGCCTCGACGAGGCCGATCTGGTTCTCGGGCACCGCGATCGCATCGGCGATCGTCACTCGGAAGAGTCCGGCTTTAGATTTCTCGCCCGCATCGAGCGACTGCGTCATGATGCGATAGGTACCGGGCGTGAGGATTTGAATCTGTGGTCCCTTCTGTCCATTGCCCGCAATGAATGCCTCGGCGTTCTGAAAATTTTCATGACCCTCGGCGGCCCGCGCCAGCAGCCGCCCACTTTCGAGAGATGCGCCGTCCGCAGCCGTGACGACGCCAACCTTGCCGTCTGGAACGATGGTCACCCTGGCGATCGAAACGCGGAAGAGATACGGGTGAATCGGCCAGAGGCCCGGTGGCAGCACGCGCAGCTGCGTCCCCTTGATGCCGCCTTCGGTCAGGAAGGCGATCGGGTCCTGAAAGTTATTGTGTTTGTTCTGCGCTCGGTCTGGCGCGAAGATCCGTCCCTGGCGTAGCGGCTCACCGTCGACTGCCTCGACGATTCCCAACTGATCGGAGCGGATCTCGACCAGTGGGACCTTCTCGACCACTCGCTCAAGGGGCCAGCGCAGGAAGTGCAGGCCTGGTTTCAGGACGTCGGCCTGAATACCAACTTCCCCAGCCGTTGCGACGACGCGCCCCGGAGGCATGCGCTTGCCGGCATAGCGCCGCTCCTTGATGGCAATCTCACGGGCGCCGACGTTGACGAAAAAGCGCGACCCCCAGAACACCAGAAACACCACGACCGCCAAGAGAAGCAACTCGACGCCATACGTGGACAGCAATTCCCAGGTAGATTCCATGTAACGACCCTCCCATTTTGGAAAGCTAGATTGTGCCCGCTGGTGGAGCCGATACCAGCACAACGCTGGGGGTAAGTGCTACCGTCACGTGCAACGAACGTCGAAACACTTTCGTACCGTAGAACGCTCCGCCACAGCTTGCCGCCTCGGACCCACCACGCTATGCTCGGCGCGCTTCGTATCCTGCATGGAATTCCTGCTCCATAATCACAGTAGCTATCCACGCGTCGGTGACAAGCCTGGGCAGCAACGCCTGCGGCGCGCGCTCGCGGCCCGCGACCGTGCCGAGATCGACGCTGCCGAGCTCGCAGCGATCGAGCGTGCCACCGTCGATGAGATCGTCCACGAGCAGGAGCACGCCGGTGTCGATATCGTCACTGATGGACAGATCCGCTCCTACGATCCGATCTCCCACGCGATGGGCGCCCTCGATGGAGTGCGCATCAACGGTCTGCTCCGCTACTTCGATACGAACTTCTACTTCCGCCAGCCGGTGGTGCGCACCGCGCTAACGCGGCGCAATTCTCTTGCGCGGGACGAGTACGAGCTAGCGTCGATGGCAGCCCGCGTACCAGTCAAGCCAGTGCTGCCTGGTCCGTACACCCTGGCGCGGCTGAGCGTAGTCGAATCGGGCGCGTACGGTGGCGTGACGGCGCTGGCACACGCGATCAGCGAGGCGCTGGTCGCCGAGGTCCAAGACCTGGTACGCGCCGGCGCGCAGATCATCCAGATCGAAGAGCCCGCTATCCTCACGCACCCGGAAGACATCCGCCTGCTGCGGGAGCTGCTCGAGCCGCTGTGGGCGGCGCGCGGCGCTGCCCAACTCGCCGTCGCCACTTACTTCGGCGACGCCGAGCCGCTGTACGCTCAGCTCAACTCGCTCCCGGCGGACATCGTCGCCCTGGACTTCACCTACAGCCCGCGGCTGGCAGCGACGGTCACCGCGACCGGCGCCAGCAAGATGCTCGCGCTCGGCATGGTCGACGGCCGCAATACCCGGCTCGAAGACGCGGACACCATTGCGCGTCAGGTCGACGCGTTGCTGCAGCACTACACGCTGGACACGGTCCACCTGCTGCCGTCGTGCGGGCTCGAGTACCTGCCGCGGGATTGCGCCCGTGCGAAGCTGGAGCTGCTCGCGCGTGTCCGCCAACTGCTCACTGGGCAGAAATGAATCGCACCGTCCTTCAACATCTCGGTATCGACCTGCCGTTGCTGCCGACCACCACCGTCGGCAGTCTGCCGAAGCCGCCGGATCTGGTAGCGGCGCGGGCACGCTTCGCGCGTGGTGAAATGTCGCAGCGTGAGCTCGATGCGATCACCGAAGAGGCCGTGCTGTTCTGGTTGCAGCGTCAGGAAGAGCTGGGACTCGACGTGCTCGTGGATGGGGAGATGTACCGAGGCGACATGGTCGCCTACTTCGCCGAGCAACTCGGAGGCATGGAGCTCGGCGGCCTGGTGCGCGCCTATGGCAACCGCTACTACCACAAACCGGTGATTCGTGGTGCCGTGCGCTGGGAACAGCCGATGACCGTCGGCTGGTGGCGCTTCGCGCAGGCGCACACGACGAAGCCGGTCAAGGCGATCATCACCGGACCGTACACAATGATGGATTGGTCATTCAACGAACACTATCCCGACCGCCGCAGCGCCTGCCTGGCCTTGGCGCACGAGATGCGCAAGGAAGTCGAAGCGCTGGCGGCGGCCGGCGCGAAGATCGTGCAAGTCGATGAGCCGGCGCTGTCGGTGCGGCCGGACGAGTTGCCGGTCGCCATCGAGGCGACGCGCATCGTCACCGAGGGCCTGCCGATTTACAGCATCACGCACGCGTGCTACGGCGCCTTCGAACACATCTACCCCGGCATGCTCAATCTCCCCACACACAATCTCGACTTGGCGATTTCACAGAGCGCCACCGACTGGATCGACCTGATGCGACGCACGCCGTTCAGCAAGGACCTGTCGGTGGGCGTGCTCGATGTGCACACCTACACCGTCGAGTCGGTGCAGGCGGTGCGCGGCCGTATAGAGCGTGCTCTCGAGCTCGTGCCACGCTCTGCGTTGTGGGTGACACCGGATTGTGGGCTGAAGACGCGGACCGTTGAAGAGGCCATCGACAAGTTGGGAAACATGGTGGCGGCCAACCGCCTCGTGCGCGACGCGGCCGCTACACCACACTCATGACCCGAGACGAAATCGCACGGCTCTTGGACGGGCTCAATCTGCGCGGCAATCAGGTCGTCGTGCATGCGTCGCTCTCCAGCTTCGGGCGCGTCGAAGGCGGCGCCAGTGCGCTATGCGCAGCGTTGCTGGATGCGGTGGGCGACGGCGGCACGATCCTGTTGCCGGCGTTCACGGCCGCCGAGACGTTGAGTGGTCGCACGGTGGGACGGCCGGTGGCGTACCATCCGGATCTGCCGGTGAGCCGCGAGATTGGCGTCGTCGCCGAGGCATTCCGTCACCTGCCGGGCGCGCTGCGCAGCAGTCACCCCACGCACTCGTTCTGCGCGTGGGGCCGCCAGGCGCGCGAGGTTCTATCGACGCAGCGTGACAACAACCCGCTCGGACCGCTGAAGAAGCTCAACGTGGTCCAGGGCCAGGTGCTGTTGCTCGGTACCTCGTTGCAGGCGGCCACTGCCGTCCATCTGGCACAGGAGCGCGTTGGCGCGCCGGCGCTCACTCGCCGCACCGCCTTGCGGGTGAACGCCGCCGGTTATGCAGAACGCGTCGTGCTAGAGAACGTGCCCGGATGCAACCTCGGCTTCGTCAAACTGGAGCAGCATCTCGACCCATCCAAGGTCCGGTCGGTCCCGCTGGCACGCGGCGCGGCACGCAAAATCCCCATTCGCTATCTCGTCCAACTCGCTACCTCGGTGCTCGAACACGATTCGCAGGCCCTGAGCTGCGACCGCCCGGACTGCGAGAGCTGCACCGGGCAGCATGCGGCGGTCAGCGAGGACGCGCCCGACGGACCTGTGCTTGACACACCGGGCTGACGCGCCGCACCTACGCCGCGTCGTCCATCCAGGCGCGTCCGAGCGCCAACTTGCGTCCCCGCACCGTGGCAAGCACATATGGTCCTTGCGGGAGCACTGCAATGTGCGCCGCCGTCCCATAGCGCGCCACAGCATGAGCGAGGGCTTCTTCCACCGTTCGCGCCGGCGTGACGAGTAGCGTTCGCACGATGTCGGCAGCCAGACCGTGCGTCACCACAACGACCTCGGCTTTTCGGAGGACCTGGCAAAGATGCTGCACCATCCACTGATCGATGTGGAAGAAACCCGGCCGGGTGATGCGCTCCATGAAAACATCATTGCCGCGCGCGTCGCGTAGCAGGTCCTGGAAGTCCTGGCTGCCGATGCCCTCGGTGAGCGCGCTGGCCAGAATGATCGTACCGCCCCGGCGGACGATGTTGAGCGCACCCGTGAGGCCTTTGATCGATTGGTAGAAGGTCTGATCGAGCGGGTAGCCGCCGGCTGACGTCACGACAACGTCGGCCGGTGCCGGCAGATCGACGCGGACTTCACGCTCCACCGCTCGCATCCCGGCCGCGTGCGCCCGCTCGATGTCACCCGCGAACACGCCGGTGAGCCGGCGGGCACGATCAATCGACACGTCGACCATGAAGTCGACGCGCGCCAGCCGTGCGATCTCCATCAAGTCCTCGTGGAACGGGTTGCCATCGGTGATTCCCGGCCCAACATTGTCCTCCAGCATATGCGCGCCGTGGGCGCTCTTCATCGTCTCAACGCCGGCCAGCCCCGGTGCGACGGCTTTGCGCCCGCCCGAGTATCCGGCCATGAGATGTGGCTCGATGAGACCGGTTACGATCTTCAGATCGGCGGCCACGAACCCGCGATCGAGCGAGATCTCCGTGCCGCGCGTCGTGCGGCCGAGGTGCACGTGCTCGGCTATGTCGCGCGCGTCGTGGTTGCGGAAGCGATAGCGCTCGACGATCTCGGCGCTGGTCATCTCGACCAGCTCCGCGCGCGTGTTGGCGCGGTGCAGTCCCGTCGCCACGAGGATCTCGATGCGGTCACGCGCGATGCCAGCAACCTCGAGGGTACGCAAGGTGGGCGGCAGCACCAGGCCGTTCGGGACCGGGCGTGTCTTGTCCGAAATCACCACCACCGCATCGCGCCGCCCGTACGCCACGTCGCGCAGTGGGCGCGCCCCGATGGGCGCAACCAACGCCTGTTCGACTGCGCCCGCGGGGTCGTCGAGGGGCGCGCCCTTCGACGGATTCACCACGGAGACCCGCAGCCCGTCCGGCACGGTGATCGGCAGTCCGCTGCGGTCGTAGTCGAGGCGAATGTCCACGGACTTACATCTCTCGCCGGCCTTCGAGCGCCTTTCCCAGCGTCATGGTATCGGCGTACTCGACATCCGAGCCCATCGGCAGGCCGTAACCGATGCGCGTGACGCGGGCACCGAGGGGTTTGATCAGCCGCGACAGATACAGCGCCGTCGCCTCACCCTCGACTGTCGGATTGGTCGCGATCACCACCTCGTGCACGCTACCGTCCTGCAGGCGGCGCAGCAGCTCCGCGATGCGCAGCTCCTCCGGTCCGACGCCGTCGAGCGGCGCCAGGCAACCGTGCAGAACGTGGTAGCGTCCCTTGAACTGTCCGGACCGTTCCAGCGCAATGAGATCTGCAGGTCGTTCAACGACGCAGATCGCGCCTGCGTCGCGCTGCGTATCACTACACAGTGTACAGGGGTCGTCGGCCGTGAGGCCGAGACACACGGAGCACAGCCGCGTGCCCTCGCGCATCTTAACGAGGGCGTCGGCCAGCCCGTCCACGTCGCGGCGCTCGGTGCGCAGGAAATGAAACGCCAGGCGGGTCGCCGTCTTCTCACCGATGCCGGGTAGCTTGACGAGCTCCTGGATCAAGCGCGCGAGCGGCGCAGGGAGTGCAGACATGTTAGAGATTCATTCCCGGGATTTTCAGTCCACCGGTGACCTTCTTCATTTCGTCCGCCATCATTTCCTGCGCTGTGTGGATGCCTTGGTTGACGGCAGCAATGACGAGATCCTGCACCATCTCGATGTCCCCCGACTTCAGCACCTCGGGATCGATGCGCAGCGCAACGATCTCCAGGCGGCCGCTGACCACGACGGTGACCATGCCGCCCCCGGCGGTCGCTTCGACGGTCCGCACCCCCGCCTGCTCCTGAATCTGGCCGAGGCGCTCTTGCAGCTCCTGCGCTTGCTTCATGATGTTGCCCAGCGGTCCGAATGCTTTGCTCATGCGTTCTCTCTTCCGCGCCGCGGGCGCGCCTTCACTTCTTGCACCTGGCCCCCGAGTATCTCGACAGCGGCGCGCACGGCGGGATTGTCCAACGCTGCGGCATGGAGCGCTGCGGGGCTCTCGGCTGGTTCCGCAGCCGCAGCGCCAGCGGCGTCGACATCAACCGCGTTGACCGTCACGCGGAGGTCGCGCCCGAAGAAACGCCGCGCCAATTCTTCCACCAGTTGCGCGTGGTCGCGCTGCGCGAGGTAGTCGTAGTAGTAGCCACGCGGGACATTCAGTGTGAGCCCCGGTTCGTCTAGACGCGGCACCTGACTCTTGCTGACGTACGGCAGCAGCGTCACCTTCTCCTTGCCCACGAAGGCGACGAACCCTTCCCAACTACGGTCACCCGCGGGCACCGCCGGTTGCGCGACTGCGGCTTCCGGTTCCGGCTCGGACGCAGCACGCTGCGAGCGGGTCGCGGGTTGCGGACGTGGCGGCGCTGGTACCCGAACGGCCGTGGCCGCCGGGCCGGCAGACCCGACCGCGCCGTTCGTTGCACCGCCGAGCCGGCGATCCAGATCGTCGAGCCGGTCTAGCAACTCCTCGACGGCCACGATCGGCGTCAGCGTCGCCAGCTTGATCAACGTCATCTCCATCACGAGCTTCGGATACGGTACGCGGCCAACTTCGTTCTCCGCGGCCAACATCAGACGGAACGCCCGGTCGAGGTCGGCAGCACTCATCTTCTGCGCCTGCCGCTGCACCTCCGCGCGTTCCTCATCCGGCAGATCGGGAAGCAGATCGGCGCTGGGGAGGACGCGCGCCACCGACAAGTTACGGAAGTGCTCGAGCAGTTCCCGCGCAAAGCGTCGCATGTCCTGACCGTACAGGTGCAGCTCGTTGAGCAGCTCGAGAGCGCGCTGTGGATTGCGTTCAACCACGGCGTCACCTACGGCGTAGAGAATCTTGCGGTCGGCGAGACCCAACGACGCTACGACGTCCTCATCGCGCACCGTCATCCCCGCAAAGGCGATGACTTGGTCGAAGAGCGACTGGGCGTCACGCATGCTCCCCTCACCCTCGCGGGCGATGAGGAAGAGCGCGTGCTCGCTGACCTCGACCCCTTCGCTGCGCGCGATGTGCATCAAGCGATCAGCAATCAGGCGGAAGGGGATGCGCTTGAAGTCGTAGCGCTGGCAGCGCGAGTGAATGGTGTGCGGTACCTTGTGCGGGTCAGTGGTGGCGAAGATGAACTTCACGTGCGCCGGCGGCTCTTCCAGCGTTTTGAGCAGCGCGTTGAAGGCACTCGTCGACAGCATGTGCACTTCGTCGATGATGTAGATCTTGAAGCGGCTCTTGGCCGGCTGGTAGCGCACGTTCTCGATGATCTCGCGGACGTCGTCGACGCCGGTATTTGAGGCGCCGTCGATTTCGAGGACATCGACCGCCGTACCGGCCGTGATCTCCTGACAGTTCACGCAGGTGTTGCAGGGGGTTGGTGTGGGTCCCTGGACGCAGTTGAGCGCCTTGGCGAGCACGCGCGCCGCGGTCGTCTTGCCCACCCCCCGCACGCCGGTAAACAGGAATGCGTGCGCCACCCGGTCGCTGCGGATGGCGTTCATCAGTGTCTGGCTGATGTGTTCCTGGCCGACGATCTCGTCGAAGGTTTGCGGCCGCCACTTACGGGCGAGAACGAGGTAACTCATGGCTGATGGCTTATGGCAGATCGCGTATGGCGCACCGCCGCTTCGCTATGGCCTCCGACCACGTGCCATATGCGATCAGCCATACGCGTGTCTGGCGGTCACTGTTGATAGCTAGGTTTCCCCACGGCACAGAGAAGCCTTCGGTACCGCTGCTTCCTTCCGGACCTGACGGGGTTCGCGATGCTCTCTTGCGCGGGACCTAGCTATCACCACTGACCACCACTCGCTTCCAAGCAGGATCGAACTGCTCGACTTCTGATGTTGGCACGGAGCGCGGTGTGCGTCCAGCCCGCAACACAGCCACGCACCCCGGGTTTGAAACGAGCGGAGAGGGTGGGATTCGAACCCACGGTACCTTTTGGGTACACACGCTTTCCAAGCGTGCGCCATCGGCCACTCGGCCACCTCTCCGCAGGGAAGCTCCATCCACCGTACGACAGTGTCTGGAGCACTGATCGCCGGTCATTCGCGGACCACCTTGCTAGCGACTGGAACCTCTCTCTTCGACAGCGAGAGACGGAAACCGTTCTTGGAACTCTCGGTCTTGCTGCCTGAATCCTTGCACGCCACCACCGTCACAGGTGCGCCCAAGCACGCAGCGAGGACCATCATGAAAGCAAATTGCTTGCGCTGCATCACCGCTCCTGCCACTCCACCCTTCGGTTGACTTGTAGCGGCGTGCCGCTGTCCTCGTCAACTGTGATGGCGTAGATACCGGTGGGCGTGATGCGGCGGTGCTACAGCGGAGCGCCGCCAGAGTAAGGAACCGGGGACCTGTCGAGACTATACTGCCTCAGCCACGGCCGCCGCGGCCGTAGCCGCCACCCCCGGAGCGCGGGCCGCGTGGGGTTTGCGGGCGAGCTTCGTTGACGATGATCTCGCGGCTTTCCATGCTGTGGCCGTTGAACATCTCGATCGCCTTCTGCCCGTCCTCGGCGGATGCCATCTCCACGAAGCCGAAGCCGCGGGACTGCCCCGAGATCTTGTCGCGGATGATGTTCACCGACTCGACTGCTCCGGCTTGCTGGAAGAGAGTCTGCAAATCCTCTTCACGGACCTTAAAGGGGAGGTTGCCTATGTACAACTTGGTCGCCATGTCCTGCCTCCTTAATCAGCCGACCTGCGTCCCCCCGACGTACCGTAAGGTCCTCGCTCGCATCGGCTCAAACCCGCGGGTCCTCGGAAAGTGGGCGAAACTCTACTGCCGTCCAAGCCTCCGAGTCAATGAAAATCTTCGCGTGAGGGGGGCTCTCCGCCGAACCCTCAGGCACCGTCTTTGCGGCTCATCAAACATCTCTCAAGCAGGCGTTTCCTGCGTTTGACTGTACTACGGTCACGCACGAGACGTGCCGCGCCCGTCGGTCGGCGACAGGCTTGTACAGAACCCGCCGGTTTCGCTAAGGGAGGGCCCGCGATGCCACGGCTCGATCCCGCGCAAGTCGCTGACTTCCAGCGCCGGTTGCTACGCTGGTACGGCCGTCACGGGCGCGACCTCCCGTGGCGGCGGACACGCGATCCGTACCACATTCTGGTATCTGAAGTGATGCTGCAGCAGACGCAAGTTGATCGCGTCCTCGGCTACTATGAGCCTTTCCTGCGACGCTATCCAACCATCGAAGCCCTGGCATCGTCGTCCGAGCCGCAGGTCCGTGAGGCTTGGGAAGGGTTGGGGTACTACGCCCGCGCCCGCAACCTGCACCGCACCGCGCAAGAGGTGACGGCCCAGCACGGTGGAAAGCTGCCCGACGACCCCGAAGCTATCCAACGCTTGCCGGGCATCGGCCGCTACACGGCAGGCGCCGTGCTGAGCTTCGCGTACCGAAAGGATGCGGCGATTCTCGACACCAACGCGGCGCGCGTGCTGCGTCGCGTTTTCGCTGTGCGGCGGTCGACGTCAAAGAGCCGGTTGCAGCGCCGGCTGTGGGACATTGCGGAGGCAGTCACGCCCGCCGGCAAAGCGGATAGGTTCAATCAAGCCATCATGGATCTCGGCGCAACCGTCTGCCATGCCCGCAATCCCGAGTGCCCGCGCTGCCCGGTCCGCAATCCCTGCCGCAGCGCCGGCAAGAACGGTCTGTAGTCTCTGGCTACTGTTCGAGAGTCATCAGTGGTGCGACCCGCCGCTCCCATTCCCGTCGCAGGATCGAGTACACGAGGCGGTCGACCCGTCTGCCGTTGCGCAGGGGCACGCCATTGAGGATGCGTTCGCGCACCATGCCGAGCTTCTCCATGGTGCGGTAGGAACGGTGATTCGTGGTATCGCATACCGCCTGGATGCGCCGCAGACTGAGGTGCTTGAAGCCGTATCCGAGCAGCAGCCGTCCCGCCTCAACGTTGAGCCCCTGGCCCCAATACCGGCGGCTGAGCGTGTAGCCAATCTCGCCGACGCCCCACATGCGGCTGATGATGCGGATATCGACCACGCCGATCACCCTGCCTTCTTGCACGTGCTCGACGGCGAAGGTGATCGGCCCCCAATCGTCGGCGAGGCAGCGCCGCATGTAGGCCATGGTGTCGTATGGGGTGCGATGCGGCTCCCACCCTGCGAAGCGGGTGACGGCCGGGTCGGACGCGTAGCTGAAGACGTCCTCCAGATCCTCGGGCTGGAAGTCGCGCAGTCGGACACGCCCACCGCGCAGCTCCGCGTTCGCCATCATGTCGGATCGTCCCTCACGTCTCAGCGCAGGCGGCGGGCGCCTTGAGCGCCACCGCCCTAAATGTATCCGGCCGTTGCGAGATACTCTGCGGTCAGCACCGCACCTTTTGCCGCCCCCATCTTGGTGTTGTGCGAAACCAGCATGTACTTGACGCCATTGTCGAGCGCGTGATCCTCGCGGATGCGACCCACGCTCGTCGTCATACCGCCATCGGCATCGCGATCCAGCCGTGGCTGCGGCCGAAACGGATCGTCGTGGACCGTGATGAGCCGCTGCGGCGCCGACGGCAGTGCCAGCTTCGCCAGCTCGCTGCCGAACTCGCTAAACGCAGCAGCGATATCAGCCGGCGTGCAACGCGTGCCCAGCGATACCGTCACGGCTTCGGTGTGTCCCTCGGTCACGGCGGCCCGCGTACACGTGGCGCTCACAGGAAACGCCGCCGGGGCGATGCCCCCTTCGCCCATCACTCCGAGAATCTTCCCGGTCTCACGCGCGACCTTCTCTTCTTCACCCGGGATGTACGGAATGATGTTGTCGACGATGTCGAGCGCTTGCACGCCCGGCGACCGTCCCGCGCCCGAGATACCTTGCATCGAGGTCATCACCACGCGTTGGATGCCGAATCGATCGAGCAGCGGCTTTAACGTGACTACGAGACCCATCGTCGTGCAGTTCGGCAGCGGCGCGATGAAGCCGCGCCATTGACGCCGCCGGCGCTGCAGGTCGATCTGCGCCGCATGGGACAGGTTAACCCCTGGTACCATGATGGGCACGTCGTCCTCATAGCGAAATGCCGACGCGGTGCTCAGCACTGCCGCCGTCTTCGCGTACTGCGGCTCCAGGATACGTGCCGCGTCCGACTCCACGGCGCTGAACACGATGTCGATCCCGGCGATGTTCAACCCGTCGCCATTCTCCACCGGCAGATCCAGCAGCTGGGGCGGCGGCTCCTCACTGCACCACCAGCGACGCGCACCGGTCTTGGCGTCACGGATCGCTGCACGGTACGGCTTGCCCGCCGAGCGCTCGGACGCAGCCAAGAGCACAATCTCGAACCAGGGATGGCGAGCGAGCGCCGTCAGGAACTGTTGCCCTGCAATTCCTGTAGCACCAACAACCGCAACTCGCTTCTTCATCGCACTCGCCTACGCTCTCCGACCCGATTATTAGCCGGAACCCGAGGCGCATTGTCAACCAGGGACTCAGGGAATTCCACGGGCGTGCACCCGCGCTCGCGAGCCGCCGCGTGCAGCCCCCGCATTGACAGGCCTCGATGAAGGTTCTAACAGGACCCCTGCCGCAGCACGGCGGTGTAGCAGTACGCGGTGCGTAGCAAGCCTTCGGTGGTGGGACGGCGAAGGCGGCAACGAGTCGGAGACTGCATGGGCGTCTTGGAAGGTAAGGCTGTGGTGATCACGGGCGGTGCCTCAGGTATCGGCCGCGCCACGGCCCTGCAGTGCGCGGCCGCAGGGGCGCGCGTGATGATCGCTGACGTCCAAGACGGCGCCCCGATCGCCGCTGGCGCGCACCCACACGACATCCGCTTTCAACACACCGATGTCTCCATCTCCACCGATGTGGCCGCGCTGATGCGCTGGGCCGTGACACAACACGGCCGCATCGATGTCCTGGTGAACGCCGCCGGCATCGGCGGCGGCAGCGCAGCCACGGCCGATTACGCTGAGGCCGACTTCGACCGGGTCATTGCCATCAACCTCAAGGGGGTGTTCCTCTGCATGAAGCACGCGCTCGCGGCGATGGTTCCCGCCGGCGGTGGTGCGATCGTCAACATCGCCTCGATACTGGGGCTGGTGGGGCTGCCGCAAACGCCGGCCTACTCGGCGGCAAAAGGCGGCGTCGTACAGCTCACCAAGGTGACCGCACTCGAATACGCCGGCCGCAACATCCGCGTGAACTGCATCTGTCCCGGCATCATCGACACGCCGATGTTGGATAGCGTACCCGCGGCTGGTCGCCAGCTGCTCATCGACCGCCAGCCGCTGGGTCGGCTCGGTCGCGCCGACGAGATTGCCGCTACCGCCGTGTTTCTGGCGAGCGATGCATCGACATTCACTACCGGCGCCGTGTTCGCCGTCGACGGCGGCTTCACGGCGCAATGACCTTTGGCATGGCGCTCTAATGACATCAAAGGGAGTTTTGATTAGGCTGCCCGCCGCCGCAGACGTGCGGCGGGTCGGCGCACGAGCCTTGGGAGCGAGCGTGATGACGAAGACGCGAGCGGACGAAACGGCGGACTTCACGCAGGTCTACATCCGACGTGCCCTGGAACCGAGGCTGCAGGGACACGGGAAGATCGACGTGCGCAGATCTCGGCCGTGGGGACTAACGATCGTGCACCGTTATACGAGTGAATGGAACGGCCGGCAGGTCGCCCTGCCGGTAGCACAACTGCGCAGCCGCGGCCCGAAGTTGCAGCTGTACTGGAAACGCGCCAACGGCCGCTGGGTGCCCTACGAAGC
>JBGQHM010000092.1:0-18464 GCA_041497995.1 Binatia bacterium
TCAGTCTCCCATATGCGTGAGGTGGTGCAGCGTGAAGTAGTCGTCGTCGAACTTGGTTTCAATGAACTGGGCACTGTAGCGGCCGGCCAGACAAGCGCGGTTGGTCTTGTCGTTCACCCCGACGACCATGTTTGGTGTCACCGTGGTGAAGCTGGCGTCGGCGTTTTTCGACCAGTGGTACGCGCACATCGCATTGTAAAAGTACTCTCCTGCGCGGTTGTGCACCAGCTTCCACCAAATGCGGTACATGTCCTTATCCATGTACATGATGACTTTCCCGAAGTTGTAGTACGGGTCGTCCGACTCTCCTTCGATGATCCAGACTGGCCGCGGGATCATCTGGAGGTTCTCGACGATCAACCACCCTGCACCCTTGGCCCCCGGGGTTTCATACGCGCCCTTGAAATAGGGGATTTCGACCTCGGAGCGGGTTTCGGTTATCTTTTTCTGCAGGAGCGGCTCTGGGCTCAACACCGGAGCGAGGATGTTGCCTTCGCCGATCAGCTTCCACTTGTAGTACTCGACCTTACCGCCGTAGCAGTTGAGGTCGTCGCCGAAGATGTCCAAGCCTGCGACCGGATCGGAGCGTGTAGCGGCGTTCACCCGACGCACGCGACGAGTGGAGGGCACGTAGAACCATGACTGGTCTTGGGAGCTCCAATCGTTGATGCGCTTGCCCAGCCCGGCCACGCCGTCGACGTCCTGCGGCTCCAACACGTTCGTCATGCTCGTGTCGCGCAGGTTCTCCGGGTTCGGAATCGGGCCTGTGGAGCGTCCCATGAACGAGTTGACGTGCAGCCACACCTTAAGGCGCTTGAACTCACCGCTGCTGTCAATGCCGTTGAGTGTGAACGTCGCACCCTGGCCGTTGCCCATTTGATTGGCTGCAGTGAAGTTCCACGCCATTTTACAGGCGGCATTCGGCTCCTTCGGATCAATCTTGGGAAACGGATACCCGAAATAGAAGTCCGGAATCTTCCCTGTCTTGATGTCCTTGAGACCACAGGTGGGTGCGTCCACATCGAACTTGCCAGCGTTCGCCTCGCTCGCCTCCCAGAACTTCTTCGAGTAGTTCTGCTTCAGCTTCTCGGGGTCGACGGGCACGACCTTGTAGTGGTACTCGCCGCTCTTCACGCGGTTGAGCACCACTTCGGGCAACAGCTTCTCTCCCAGTTGCCAGTTGTTGCTATCGAGGATCCACGGCTTGCCGTCCTCCTCTGCCAGTACCGGTCCGCCACCGAGTGTGAGCGCCAGCATCGCCAGCCACGGCGTCCAGCGAAGCCCCACCTGCTGTCGTGATTTCATGAAGGGAACCTCCTTGATCGAAATAGTGTCGTCACTGAACTCGTCTCGTCGCTCGGTGCGGGCTCAGCTGCCGTAGCCCGCCACCGCCACCTTGGGTTCGACGGCAACGACCTTCGGCGTGCGGCTCGTCAAGAACGTGGGCCGCACCACCTTGACGATCGCGGGTACGACGATCAACCCACCAAACTTGTTGAAGGTCATCAGCAGAGTAAGCAGCAACCCCATCTCGGCCAGGAACTTCAGATCGGAGAGCCAGAAGAAGGCGGTGCCCGCGATCATCGTCGTGCCTGTGAAGATGATCGCTTTGCCCGTCGTGGCCGTCGCGTAGTCAACCGCCTCGTCGAGCTTGCCGATCTCATCATACGTATCGATCATCCGGCTGAAGTGGTAGATCCCATAGTCCACGCCGACGCCGGCACCGGCCGCTGCAATCGGCAGCGAGTTCACGTTCAGATCGATGTGCATCAGCACCATGAACGCTTCCGCGGCCAACTGTGAGAGCACCACGGGAATCATGAGGATGAGCGACGCAGTCCACGACCCGTACGTGAGGTAGAGGCAGAAGTACACGATGAAGAAGATCAGGCCCAGGTTGAGCCAATAGGACTTCTCGACCGCTTCGTTGACAGCGGCGAGGATACCGAACAAGCCGCCGGCATAGCGGAACTGCACGTCGCCGCTTTGGAGCTTGTCGCCGAACTGCTTGGCTGAGGCGATCGAGTCCATAATGGTATCGTGCGAGTGCTCACGGAACAGTGTGATGATGGAGCCGTAGCGCGCGCTCGGGTCCATGAAGAAGCTGAGGGAGCCGACGGCGGCGTTCTGTGTGAACGTATAAATGAGCTGGCCGATCTCCTTCGGATTGACTGGGATGAGGCCCCACTTGGGATCGCCCTCGTGCTGCAAGCGACTCAGTTGCTTGACGAGGTCGACGATGGTCACCGAACCGCTGGCGCCTTTCACCTGCTGCATGTGGTCGGCCATCTCTTCCATCGCCGTGAGCGCTCCAGCGGCCTTGACGCCGTCCGGCTTCATGGTGTCTGCGATCACGATCAGCTGACTCGCCCCAAGAAACTTCTCGTTCAGCAATCGATACGCCACGTTGTAGGGCTGATCCGGAAACAGCAACGCAGCGCCCGGGGTCATGTCTCCGACCTTGAGCGTCCATCCCCACATCGGCAGGAGGATGAACAACGCCAGGCTGAGCGCGAGCACAGCCCACCGGCGCCAGCCAATCGTGGCGCCGACGACCCATCGGGTCCATGAGACATAGGCCTGCTCGCAATACGTCAGCCAGTACCAGCCTAGAACGGGTGCAGTGATCAGAAACGTGACGAAGGACGAACCGATCACGCCGCGCCAATGGAGCCCAACAGCGGATCCGACCACGACCCCGACGATGACCCTTGCGATCCAGATGTTGACGGGCACCGTTTTTTGGACGTGCGCCGTCTGTGGTGGGGGTTCAATGTACGAGAGAATGACCGGATGCAACGTCACCACGCTAATGAAGATCGACACGATCCAGAAGGCGGAGAAGATGGCGACCTTCTGAATCAATGGGATCGGCGCTACCGCGATAATGAGCAGGCCGATGCCATCCGTGACGATTGACGCAATGGCCGGGGCGAACAAGTGCGAATACGAGGCAACGATGGCCGCATGTCTGTCCTTCAGCCGATAGTACTCCTCATGGTAGCGGTCCATTGACTGCACCGAATGGCTAAGGGCGCGCGCCGTCAGGAAGATCGGAATGACCAACACTAGCGGATCGAGGTTGAAGCCGAGGAAAGCGGCCATCCCCAGCCCCCAAATGCTCGAGAGGATACCCGACATGATCGGCACCCAGATCCCGGTCCAGGTACGGAAGTACCCGTACAGCAGAAACGAGAGCGTGATCGTGGTCAGGCCGAAAATGTAGAAGAGCTGGCTCGTATACTGGAGGACCGATGTGTAGAGCCAGGGAAAGCCGGTGATGTAGATGGTGTGGTTCGCATCCTCCTCCGTGCGTTTCAGCTCCATCATGCGGTCGTTGAGGTAGCGAAAATCCAGTGCCTCCTCCCAGAACCCCGTATTGATCACCGCAGCCGTATCATCGTTCGCAACATACAGGCCGCGGATGTTCGGGTTGGCGTAGACTGCGAAGCGCACGCGGTCGGCATCTTCTTGCGTCTTCGGCACGCCCGGATAGAAGACGGGCCGGATTTCCACCGCTCCCTGCCGCACCGTGGCGCTGTTGACGGCCGGGTGCGCGATCGACAGGATTTGGTAGGGCACGACACCCCTAGTGTTGACCATGAACTTCGTGATGCGATCAATCTTCTGAAGCGTTTCTGGGTTGTAGATGTCCCCCTTCTTCACTTCGACGATCACGTTCATGACGTTGGCGGTGCCGAACATGCGGCGGAACTCGTTGTAGAACTGGATGTACGGATGCCGGCGCGGATAGAAGTCGAAGAAGTCAGTGTGCAGCCGAATGTGCGTCAGGTTGTACGCGAAGAATAAGGTGAGCAGGGTCACCAGGATGCTCACCGCGGCGCGATAGCGCAGCAGGAACCGCAGATACGCCTCAATCCATCGCTGCGGGATCATAAGCAGAAGCCTCCTCTGACCATACCTACATGCGCTCTCTCAGCGGGGTGAAGCGGTCGCGGTCGGCGGCCAAAACCAAGCCGCGCGCACCAACGACAAATCCCCGCCCATCTGCGAGCAAGCTGAGCCCGCGCAGCCAGCTGCTGCGCATCTGAACAGGTACATCCACCAGCTGCCACGTAGCCCCGGCGTCCTTGCTGTTCAGGAGAAGACCGCTATTGCCAACGGCCCACCCGTAGTTTCCACGCACTTGAACGTTATACAGAGCCAGAGAAAAGCCCTTCGGAGTTTCAATGTCGGTCTTGCGCCAGTTTATACCGCCGTCGACGGTTACGAGCAAGGTAGATTCCAGTCCAACGGCCCACCCGCGCTGCTCATCGGCAAATGAGACGCCAAAGAGGGTGGTCTCCACCGGACTCTGCTGTGGGCGCCAGCTGGCGCCGCCATCCGAGGACACGAGAATCGTTCCAAACTCACCGACCACCCACACATGGTCGGCATCAACGAAGGTCGCGCTGTAGAGCACGATGTCACCTGGAGCCACTACCTCCGCCACATCCGCCGGCAGCTTAGTGTCCTCTGGAAGAGCGACCTTGGTCCACGTGTTCCCACCGTCATCGGTACGGACCAGCGTGCCGAAGTCACCGGTCGCGATGCCGCGCTGCGTGTTGGCGAACGCTACATCGAGCAACTGTCGGTTCGTACCGCTCTTCTGCGGCTGCCACGCCTTGCCGCCATCGGATGAATACATGATGTCGCCCGCTTGGCCCACCGCCCATAGGTGCTGGCTGTCCGGACAGGAGAGGGCTACGAATGAATGCGTGCCGCCAAAGCTCTGACGCTCCCACGTCTTGGCGCCATCGGTGGTGTGGAACACGCGGCCCAGATCGCCGACGGCCCAGCCTTCCTTGTCGTTCACAAAGCAGGTTGAGAACAGGTTCTGGCGGATCGCCGCCGCGGTGACCAGATCAGCAGCGACCGCCCGACTTCCAGACGTCGCGACAAGAGCCAGCGCGACGACACAGACGACACAGATGAGCTTGTTCACAGTCTCAATACCTTTCAGCGCGCCAACCGACCTATCTCAACCGCAACACGACCGGCTTGGTGAATGGTTCCGAAGACGCGCGGCGACGGCAGGCATGCAACACTCTCAAATTACGTATTCGAAGCGAAACTGGACGTTGTCACGGTCTTTGAGCAGGCTGACGCCACTTCCACCCTTATAGATGTGTGAATCGATCATGCTGTAGTCGACGATGAACCGGAACGGGTCGCGACTGAAGGAGATCGTCGGCTGATAGAGGAAGGCACCACCCCAATCGTAGAACACGAGGAGGCCGGGGTTGATCGTACCACTGCGGTACGAGGTGCCGATGAAGAGCGTCTGCAGGTACTGGCTGGTCGGTTGGCGGATGAAAATCGGTTCGAGACGGGCACCGAGCGTGGGCCTGCTGACGATGGTATTCAGTGTGATCGGCAGAACTTCGCGGTTCGGGTTGACCGCGCCGTTGGGAAGGAAGATGCCGTTTCCAGCTCCATTTTGGATGTGTTTATAGAAAAACTGGGTCGATATAAAGAAGGTCTGATTTGGGTTCAGGGCTCGCAGCCACTGGTTGATATCGAGTCCGACCACGGCGTTGATCGAGTCGCGCAGCCGTCGCCCGCCGGTGGTCGACGGCTGGTGCTTTCCATCCGCGCCACCCGCGTTGAAGATGAATGGATCAAGCTGTCCCTGCGTGAATGCCGGCTCGTTTCTGAAGTATGCCAACTCGGAACGTACGACGCTGTAGAACTGCGGCAACGCAAAGGTGGTCGTTGCGCCGGAGACCGAAGCCTTTGGCGCCGTCTGGTATGCGTGCGTCGGAAATCCGCAGACGTTACTACCCGCATGGGGGCTCCCGGGAGGGCACGGCGACCCATCATTGAATGCGCGCGCCACAGAGAGGCCGTTCGTGAACACCTGCACGCCCGGCACGTCGAAATAGGTGTAGTAGTGCGCCACACTGAATGTGGCATCCAAGGCGTTGAACACCAGCCTACCACCTCCGCGGACGTTGTTGACGGTGCGCGCTGGGGAAATCACAAAGCTCTTAGTGACGTTACTCGGGTAGCCCAGGCTCGGCAGCGTCCACGGCGACCCCGCCGGCGTGCCTGGGGCGAACCCCACCTTGTTGTCGATGGCGGCGTAGCCTTCGAAGAACATCTCTTGGATCGGACCGAAGTCGCCGATGCGATACTGGCTGCGGATCATGTCGAGGGGCACACGCCGCTCATCGAGCGAGATCAGGAAGCCGCCGAAACTGCTGTCGAGCGGATTGATGTTGTCCATCAGCCGGAAGCCGTCCGTCTCGCCCCAAGAGAGAATTTGTCTGCCGGTGCGCATGAACAAGTTCCCGGCGCTGTATTCCACGTACGCCTGGAACAGCCGCTCACGATCGCTGGCGAGGTGGCGCAGCCGCTTACGGTTTCCATCGACGTCGGCGAGTGCCTGATCCATGGCTGTCGTCGGCTGAACCGCTCTTGCCTTCTTGAAGGCCTCGGCAGTGCTGTATTCGTTCGGACCAAAGTCGTACAGACCGTCGTACTCGCCGCGGAATGTCATATGGTATGCGACGTCTTTGACCTTAAACGGCAGATCGTTCAGCAGGCTGAGTGGCCCGAACCCCTCCTTCACTAGGCGATCGAGGTCGTGGTGGAACTCTGCCTCAATGTAGAAACGGTTCTGCCGCAGGTGCCCAGCATCGGAGTGCGGGAACGTCCCTGTGAGAGGATAGTTCACGGCGCTCTTGGCGGTGCACCTGGAGGTATTGCATTGGGGGTATCCGTCGTGCGTATCCTCCGTGCCAACGCGCGCATTGACGTAGGCCCGCACACCGAGTTTGATGTCTCCTTCTTTGTCGAGCGCCGCCGCCCAACTCTGCTTGCTACACACTGCCAGTGAGAGAATCACGACACACGCTGCCGGCCAGAGCCTCAACCCAATCCGTCTCATCGGGATCCTCCTCTCGCGGTCCGCTTCGTCCACCTGTGAATGCACTAGCTGCAGATTGGCGCTCGCGTTCCCTTAGTTCGGCCCTGCTTCAGTTGTCAAGCAATTTCTGCAGCATCGCGGCGTGGCGGCGCGGACAACGTGCGGCTTTCGTATCGTTGGTGATTTGCGTGCTGGGCAGCACCACCAGCGCCGCGGCCGCGACCTCCGTTCGCTTTGCCGATGTCGTCTCCGTCGCGGGGAGCGAGCTCTCCCTCTTCAACGGCTACGCGGCGGACCGTCTGAGCGTGTTTGCTTGCCGAGACCGGCACGGGAGCCCCGCTTGCACGCCAGTCCCTTTTCAGATCGATGAAGTCGACGCCGAGGGCCGATGGGTTCTGGATCAAGGCCCGCAGCCGAACGCCGACGACTCGCCGGGAGTGCTCGACGCCAACGACCGTCTTCTGTTCATGGCCGCTGATGCCGGAGAGCGCGTCCGACGCGCCGACATCGTCTCCGAGGGCGCGGCGGCTGAGATCGCGATTCTTGATCCGATCGCGGCCACAACGCGCTGGGCCTATGTTGTCGCTTACCGAGGCACGGCGCCGCGCGCCGCTCAGTCCTATGTTGCGTACGAAGCCGCAACCGATCACGTGCGCGGGCAGCGCATTACGTTGGGATTCAGCCACGGCGTACCAGGGTACTTAGCCCTTGAGGGCACAGACGCCATGGTTGGTGGGACGCCGGCCACCTCGCTACTCGATCGCTTCAAGGTGCGCGCCACTGCAACCTTCCTCTGGGGCCTCGTGCACTTCACGCGTACTGAGGACGACATCACCACCGAGTTCGTGGCGTGGCGGCAGGGACCGATTCGCGTCATCCGCCGCCAGCGCCAATGGGTCCGCATCGGTTGGGGTATCCACTCGCCGACTTTCGGATCATACACCTATTTCTACCGTGACTTCGCCGAGCTCCCGGTCGGGCTGTATCTCAACTTCCCACCGACGTACTTCTTCGGAGACATTACCATTCGGGCGTTTCTGGACTTCCGCGATCTGCGGGGTTGGTCGGTGCTGTTGCCGGACGTTGCCGGACCGGTGCCCGTTGACGGGGTCATGACGGCCAGGAAAGAGGGTTTGAATCAATTGCACGGATCTTGGTTCGCGCTGCGTGGCCCGCAGGTGACTCTCGTGGAGGTGCTGGACATTGGCCCATCGCTGGCAAGTGTACGCTGCCGCCTCCTTTATGATGAGGCGACCGGGTCGGACCCAACTGACGAGGTGCCTGGGGAGGAGCCCGCGATCGGCTATCAACTCGATCACTGGGAGCGCGTCGGTGCCGGCGCACACCAGCTAGCATCGACGAGCTTCGCGCTACCGCCCGACATCGACGTGTACCAGTTCATGGCGGCGCGCGGCGCACCGATGCAGGTGACGGTGCAGCCGCTGCCGTAGCCACACGACCATGTTCTCCGGACGCTAGTCATCGTCGTCCCCGCGCAGCAACAATAGCGGCTCACCGAGAGCTTGGATGAGCCATCGGTGCATCCCGGCGGCGCGTTGTTCCCAACCGAAGTCCCACGGCAAGGCGTGGCCGGCACGTTCCGCCGTCTGACACTGTGCGCCAAGGTACAGCGCCAAACGCTCGACCGCGCGCGGCGGACAGAACGGGTCGCGTTCACCGGCAATCAGTAGCGTTGGCCGGCCCCCTGGGGCGAGCAACCTGACCGCATCACTGCACAACTCGCGGGCCGCACGCGCTGAATCGTTGGTGGTGCCTCCAGGTGCCGTGTGCGCGAAATACGCGACTCCCAACTGGCCCCGCGGCGGTCGCAACGGACGGGAACGAAACATCGCCAGCCGGGCGCTCCAGCGGCTCAGCGCTGGGTTCGCCGTGCCGCCGATCGCGTGCGGCACTAACGGCGCCAGTGCAACAACAGCACGTGCAACCGTTGGGGGACATGCCAGCGCCAGCAGTCCGCCGAGGTCGTGTCCGACCACGACTGGCGCCGCGTCACAGGCATCGATCACTCGCTGCAAGTCACTCAGGTAGTCGGCCAACCTCCACCGCCCGATCGCAGCTCGACCACCCGCATCACCGTGTCCGCGCAGGTTGATCGCATGACAGGTCCAGCCACGGTGCGCCAGGAAGCCCGAGCATTTGCGCCAAACCGCGGCGGTACACCATAAGCCGTGGACCAGTACGATCGGTGCAGCGAACTTCGCGCTCTCCGCGGCGATGGACTCGATAGTGATGTCCCCGATACGTCGCTGCATGGTCACAAAAAGAGAAGGCCTTCCGCGGTCGGAAGGCCTTCTTATTGAGCCTGAGGGCTCAAGCCTGAGGGAAGGGAAAAAACTCTGGCCTAGTGAATGGCCTCAAGTAGGGTCTTACTTACTTCTTCTTCTTGCCAGCGGCTTTTTTCTTTGCCGGGGCTTTCTTCTTGGTCTTGCCAGCTTTCTTTGTGGCCATAGAGACCTCCTTCTGAACTTTTTTGAAGCATCAACTGCATGTGCTTCCTTCCCCTCAGACTGCCTCCACCTCGTTCAGCCACCCACCACCAGTTTCGCGGCGATTATAAAAACGTCTGGGCGATCGTGTCAATAGAAGAATGCCATTTTGGAAATTTTTTTTTAAACCGAGTTCCTCCCACGGAACCGTGAGAATTCCACCTCTAAAATGTTGTTCACCTTGAGCCACGGTCTCGGGTAGCAGAACGTTCTAGAGAGGTATCCACAGCACGCTGGAACCCTTGTCCACAGCCTCAGACGTGCAGCAGCAGACGCAGCACTGTGCGCGCGATCAGCCATGTGGCACCCGACAGAATCTCCTTCCGAACCTCGCTGCTTTCAGGTACGGGCTCCCCAGCTTCAAATGCATCGGCAAGATGACTGACCGGCGCCGCTCGTGGCGCGGAGGACGGGCTGGTCTGGCGCACTAGTTGTTCCAATTGCGTCTCAGTCATCACGGTCTTCGTCGAACCGCCTGCCCTAGTGCGGTGCATGAAGCGACGCAATTCGCCGCGGTTCAACCACATGCCGTCGCAGTTCGGACAGCGCTCGATGTGCGCATCACGTGGCAACGAGGGGTCGCAAAATCTCCGCAGGCGCGCACGACAGCGCGGACACTCGACCTGGTCATTCGTTAGCACAGCGGGTTGCAACAGCGCCGTTTGGTCGACCGAATCGAGACCGTCCACAGCCGCGGCACTCAAGGGATACAGCTCCCAGCGGTCGCACCAGATGCCACCGCAACGTGGACACTGGTCGAGCACGATGGAATAGCCAACCGACGTGGGTGCCGCGACCTCGTTCATCTCTGCAACGCAGTGCGGGCACTTCAACGCCATAGCTCAACCCGTATGTCCCATAGCGCGTAAGATGGCGATGCGCTGCGCCAACGGCGGATGAGTGCTCAGCAGATCCGCGAGATGCCCCTGCTGCTCGTCAACGCGGCGGCGCAACGGATTGCTGATGAACAAATGCGCCGTACCTCGCGTGGCCGCCTTCAATGGTGACGTCGCCGCACCAATCTTGTCCAGCGCACTCGCCAACCCGAGCGGATTTCGTGTGAGCTGCGCGGCGGTGGCATCTGCCAGATACTCACGTTGACGCGAGACAGCCATTGCCAGCAAGCGTGACAGCAGCGGCGTCACGGCAACCAGCACGATCACCAGCAGAAACACCAAGATGTTGCCGCGGCGGCGATCGCTCCCGAGAGACAGGGCACGGCGCGCCCAGTCGGCGAGCATCACGGCACCCCCGAACAGGATGGCCACCAGAGTCATCGTTAGTGTGTCGCGGTTGCCGATGTGCGCCATCTCGTGCGCGATCACTCCTTGCGTCTCCTCGCGATCGAGCAGATTCAACAAGCCCTGGGTCACTCCGAGCACCGCGTGACGCGGATCGCGGCCCGCCGCCAATGCGTTGGGCGCAGGGTCTGGAATGATAAACAGCCGCGGCTGCGGCAGGCCGGATGCGAGCGCCAGCTCGGTCACAACATTGTACAGCTGGCGGTGCTCCGGGTCGTCGAGGTTCAGCGGCTGCGCAAACAGCGAAGCCATCACCAGTCGCGCTCCCCCGTAGTACCCACTGAGGCTCATTGTCGCAGCAAGAAGCAACGCGACCAGCGTGACAAATGGCAGCGGCTCGCCGTGCGGACTGAGATAGCCCCCCCAGGACGCGTCGAGCCCCAAGCCCAGGGCGAGAAAAAACAACAGGAAGCACGCAAACAGGAGCAGCGTGCGCCGACGGTTGAGCGCTTGGCGGCTATAGAAGTCGACCGCGCTCGGCGCCGCTGTCAGCATCTCTCATCACTTCTGTAGCGACAGATCGACCCGCGGCGTGGCGCGCTCCTCATCCGCCGCCGTGAAGTAATCCGCCGGTTTGAACGCAAAGAAATTGGCAATCACGCTCGACGGGAACACTTGCTGGCGCGTGTTAAACTGCATCACCATGTCGTTGTAGAACTGGCGCGCAAACGCAATCTGGTTCTCCGTCGTCGTGAGCTCCTCTTGGAGGTGCGTGGCATTTTCGTTGGCCTTGAGGGTCGGGTAGTTTTCCATCACCGCCAGCAACCGACCGAGAGACTGCCCAAGCGCGTTCTCAGCAGTGGCGGTCTCGCGAACGCCGGTGGCGGCGACAGCGCGCGCCCGCGCTTCCACAACCCGTTCGAGCGTATCGCGCTCGAACTGCATCGCACCCTTGACCGTCTCGATGAGGTTCGGAATGAGATCGTGCCGCCGTTTGAGCTGCACGTCGATCTGCTTCCATCCGTTCTGCACTTGGTTCCGCAGACTGACCAGACCGTTGTACGTCAGCACCGCTCCGACCAGCGCGACGAGAATCAGAATCAACACCATTGTCGCCATCGCTCGCTCCTCTCAGAGAACCGCTCGTTGCTACACACGCAAGGTCCGCGCCGCGCCACAGTGCATCATCCCACCCAGAGCACGTGCGGACATTGTGTTGCCGTCTGTCAACGACGCGTCGGAAAGGCGGCGCGGCCCGGGTACACCGCCCGACGCCCTAGCTGCTCCTCGATGCGCAAGAGCTGGTTGTACTTCGCAGTGCGCTCGCCACGCGACGCACTGCCAGTCTTGATCTGCCCGGCGTTCACCGCCACCGCCAGGTCCGCGATGGTGGCATCCTCCGTCTCTCCCGAACGATGCGAGATCACCGTCGTGTAGCCCGCACGCTTGGCCATCTCGATGGTTTCGAGGGTTTCGGTGAGCGTCCCGATCTGGTTCAGCTTGATGAGAATCGAGTTGGCGATACCGGCTGTGATGCCACGCTGCAAGCGCTGTGGGTTCGTAACGAACAGATCGTCCCCCACGAGCTGCAACCTCTTCCCGAGGGTCTTGGTCAGAGTCGCCCACCCCTCCCAATCGTCCTCGGCAAGACCATCCTCAATCGACACGATCGGGTAGCGATCAACCCAGTCGCCGTAGAACTCGCCCATCGCAGCGCTGGAGCGCCGACTACCGTCTGACTTGCCAAACACGTACTCGCCGTTCGTGTAGAACTCGCTGGCAGCGGGATCGAGCGCCAACGCAATCTGCCGCCCGGGTTGGTACCCTGCCCGCTCGATCGCCGCGAGGATGACCTCCACGGCCTCCTGGTTCGATCCCAAGCTGGGCGCGAATCCTCCTTCATCGCCCACCGCAGTCGAGTACCCCTTCTCTTTCAGGACCGCCTTGAGCGCATGAAATGTTTCCGCCCCCATGCGCAGCCCGTCGGCAAAAGTGCGTGCGCCGACCGGCACGACCATGAACTCTTGCAGGTCGACCGAGCTATCGGCGTGAGCCCCGCCGTTGAGAATGTTCATCATCGGCACGGGCAACGTGGTCGCGCGTGCACCCCCGAGGTACCGAAACAAGGGCACCTTCGCGCCGGCCGCCGCAGCCTTCGCGACGGCGAGCGACACGCCGAGAATGGCATTGGCGCCGAGGCGCCGCTTGTTGGGCGTCCCGTCGAGGTCGATCATGAAACGATCAATCTCCGCCTGGCGGCGCGCGTCACGGCCACGCAACTTGGGCGCGATGATGCGCGTGATGTGCTCGACCGCCTTGAGCACGCCTTTGCCACCGTAGCGCTTCTTACCGTCACGCAGCTCGAGCGCTTCGTGCGACCCGGTCGAGGCGCCCGACGGCACAGCCGCCCGCCCCAACGCGCCACTACTCAAAACGACATCGACCTCAACGGTCGGGTTTCCTCGCGAATCGAGCACTTCCCGCGCCGTCACTTTCTGGATCTTCACGCTCCACCTCGATTTGCCAACCGTCCCATCGTTCGACTAAGATGCGCGCGCGTTTGGCAAAAAGTTATGGCCCTTTTACCGCCACCACCCAGGAAATACAAAGGCACTCTGGCCGCATGTGTGGTGGCGTTGATCCTCTTCATGGTTGCGGCGGTGTTCGGTGATCACGGTCTCATGCATTTGCTCCGTATGCGCAGCGAGCAACTGGACGTGGAACATATCGCCTTCAACCTGCAGCAACGCAACGAGCAGCTGCGGCAGCAGATCCGGCGACTGACGTCCGACGACTGGTATCTCGAGAAACTAGCGCGCGAGCGTTTGGGGTTGGTGAAGAAGGACGAGATGACGTACCGGGTCACGGCGCCGCCCGCGCCTGTAGCACGCGCCGCGCACGACTAGAAATCCCCTCGGGCTGCAGAAGGCCCGATATGTCGGCGCGCGTACTGCGCAGCGTCGCCGGCACGTGCGCTCGTTCATGCTTGAATCACGGACGATCAATCTTTAGCATCGCCTCGTATGACCGCTCGTGATCGGCTCCGGCGCATTCGAGAGGAACTGGGCCAACTGTTCCTGGAGCGCGCCGAAGTGATCGATGGAGCGCTCGCCGCCCTGCTCGCAGGGCAACACGTCCTTCTCATCGGCCCGCCCGGAACCGCGAAGTCCATGCTCGCCGACGAGCTCTGCCGGCGGCTCGACGGCAGTGCCTACTTCCAATGGTTGCTGACCAAGTTCACCACGCCGGAGGAAGTGTTCGGAGCCGTGTCGTTGCGTGCGCTAGAGAACGATGACTACCGTCGCGTCACCACCCGTAAGCTCCCCGAAGCGCACATCGCATTCCTTGATGAGGTCTTCAAAGCCAACTCGTCGATCTTGAACTCGCTCCTCACGGTCATGAACGAGCGGCGCTTCCACAACGGGCGCGAGGTTCTCGATGTCCCACTGATCACGCTCTTCGGTGCCAGCAACGAGCTGCCCGAGGACGACGAGCTGCAAGCGCTCTACGATCGGTTTCTCGTCCGCTTCGTCGTCGGGTACATCGCCGACGACTTTCGTTTTCTGCGGATGCTGCAAGGCAAGCCGGTGACGAGCCGCACGATGCTGTCGCTCGCCGAGCTGCGGTCTCTGCAGGAAGCGACGCTGCGCGTGACCGTGCCGCAGCATGTGTTCCGTTCGCTAGCCGACATCCGACGCGAGCTCGGGCGCAAACAGATCATCGCTTCCGACCGCCGCTACCACCAGGCCGTCCGCCTGCTGCAGGCACGCAGTTACCTCGACGACCATGACACCGTCACGGAGGTTGAGCTGTTCTTCCTCGAAAACGTCTTCTGGCGCGACCCGAAGGAGCGCGACGAAACCCGCACCACGATCCATCAGGTGCTGCGCGGGTACGAAGACGAAGTGAAGGCACTGCTCTACCAAACGCAGGAGCTGCGCGACTATGCGCACCGACAGTGGGACAACAACGATCTGCGCAGCCGCGCAGTCGTCGAGGCACATACCAAGATTCGTCACATCCTCGCCAAGGTCGCGACCATCCTCGAACAAGCGCGCACGGTTGGCCGGCCGGTCGACACCGTGCAGGCCGTCAAGGATGAGATCGAGACGATCCAGCAACGCATGCTGGAAGCGCTCTGATCGCCAACCGGTGGCCTGACGTGTCCCAGTGACCGCACCGGCACAGCCACCCCGAGGACTCGCGAGCCTCCAGGATCACTGGATCGAATCCGACTCCTACGACCGCAGCACGTTCCGGGAATTGCAGCGCGACTCTCCCTCGATGCAGGCCCTCGAAGAGAGCGGCAGCAAGCTGCTGCCGCACTTCGACGCATTCTTGCTCGATCTCTTCGCCCTCCTCTTCAAGATGAACATCGTCGTCTTCCCCGAGGAGCGGGTCGTACCGAGCGCCGGCTTCTACCGCCTGCTCCTCGACCAACTGCGTACGACGCCCGCCATCGAGATCTTGCGCCAGCAAACTGTGTTGGACGAGACCCGCGCCGGACTCGCCACGTTGCTGCTCGGCGAGCGGCTCCTGGAGTTGCTCAAATCGGAACGCATCCTGTCACGCGCCGAAATGCTCGACTACTGGAACCTCGAGCAGCAAGAGGGCGAGATTGCCGAACAACAGGCACAAGCCGAACCCGCAGTCGACCTGCGCGCGCAGGCCGGCCCGGCAACCCAGCGGCAGCTCGACGAGCTGGCGCAACGGCTGCGACGTGACGCCGAGGTTGCCGAGCGCCGTCTGCAACACAAGGCACGCCAGGTGCGCAGCGCCACGACAGAGAGCGCCGAGCGCAACAAATCACGCCTCGAAGGTCACGCGCAGCGCGTCCTCCAGGACATGGAGCAATCCAGTCAGGACACCGAGGCCTGGAGCCTCCAACTCGGCAGCGGCGGACGCTCATCCGCGGGCGCACAAATGGAGTTGGGCAAGAAGCTTGCGGGAAACTCCAAGTTGAAGAAGCTCGCACAAATGGTCGGCCGTATGCGGGAGCAAGCGTTGGCGTTGCGACGGACACTCTTCGAGCGCGCCAACGCCGAGATGTACGAGGTGGGTATGGGCGCAGAGCTCAGCCGCTTGTTGCCTCACGAGCTGCTGGCGCTGCGCCACCCGCTGCTGCGGCGCGACTTCGCCCGCCGCTTCGTCGATGCGGAGCTGCTGCAGTACGCCCTGCGGGCGATCGAGGAGAAAGGCCGCGGGCCGATGATCGTGTGCCTCGACGGCAGCTCATCCATGGCCGGCGACAAGGAGATCTGGTCGAAAGCCGTGTCGCTGACGCTGCTCGATATCGCGCAGCGCCAGCGGCGGTTGTTTCGCTCCATCTGCTTCGCGGCTGCCGACATGCCCCTCCAGGTGCTGGATCTCAACGGGCGCCAGCGGTACGTCGCGGAGATGGACAAGGTCTTTCAGCTCGCGGAGTATTTTCCCGGCGGCGGTACCGACTTTCAGAAACCACTGAGCGCAGCACTCGAATGCCTGCAGAAGGCCCGCTACAAACGCGGCGATATCGTCTTCATCACCGACGGGGAGTGCCGCGTCGAAGCAACCTGGCTGAGCGAGTTCAAGCGCGCTAAGGAGCGGCTCGGCTTCTCGCTGTTCTCGGTGCTCATCGACGTCGGCTCCAGCTCGCTCGGGTCGCTCAAAGACTTCAGTGACAAGATCACGACCATTAGCCATCTGACGAGCGAGTCCGGCAAGGACATCTTCCTCGAGTTCTAACGCGCGCCCTCTTCTCGCAGTGCCCGACTGTTCGCAGCGAACACCAGAAAGGGCATTGACACTAGATTCAACCTTGATGGATAAGTCTCCCTTCAATGGGGGCACCGATGAGCATCTGCAAACCGATTCTGAGACAGGCATTGGCGTTAGCTATTCTGCTCTCCGCAGGCGCAGGGCTGGCACGAGCGCAGCTGGCGGTGGACGTCCGGGTCTCGCCCGATCCGGTGCAGCCTGGCGAGCTGCTGCGGTACGACCTCACCGTGACCGATGCGGGGGCAAGCACCGTGAGCAACGTGACCCTGCACAGCCAGACGTCACCGAGCACGACGATCGTGTCCACGGACGGCGGCAGCTGCACCCCGGACTCCCGCTGTCTTGTAGGCAGTTTGGTGAACTGGTCGCTGGGGACGTTGTCGCCCGGGCAGAGCGTGCAGCGGCAGTTGATCCTGCGCGTCGGTGCCGCGGTGACGGCGGGCACGATACTGTCCAACACGACACAGGTGATGGCGACCAATGCGTCCGAGGTCGATGTGAATGGCTCAGTTATGGTCGATCCGACGCGCACCCTGGCGGTGGCGATCGTGGAGGCGGCGGAGCCGGCCGTACCGGGCGAGTCGCTGACCTACATTGTGAACTTTGCCAATCGCGGCAACACGGCGGATACCGGCGTGGTGCTGCAGACCGAGGTGCCGGCCGGGACGCAGTTCATATCGGCGACCCAGGGGGGTACCGCGCAGGCCGGCGTGGTGCATTGGGGCCTGGGCACGGTGGGAGTCGGCGAGAGCGGGGAGCGTCGCTTCACGGTGGAGGTGACCGACGCGGTGGGATCGGCGGTGTTCAGCGCAGCCGAACTCAGCGATGCTCTCAATCCCGGCGTCGTCCGCGTGCGCGCCGAAACCGCCACCCCGGTGCAGATGGCGCCGCCGCTGGCGCTGGACATGACGCTGACGCCGGATCCGGTACAGCCGAGCGAGCTGCTTCGTGTCGACCTCACCGTACGCAACCGCAGTCAGATCACAGTCACCGCCGCGAGCCTGCAAAATCAGACGCTCGACGGCACGTCAATTGTGTCCACGGATGGCGGGGGCTGCACCCCGGACTCCCGCTGCCTTGCAAACAGCGTGGTGACGTGGTCGCTGGGGACGTTGTCCCCAGGGCAGAGCGTACAGCGGCAGTTGATCCTGCGCGCCGGCGCCACGCTGCCGGCGGGCACGCTGTTGTTCAACACGGCGCATGTGACCGCAACCAATGCGCCGGAGGTGCACGTGGAGCGCGCGGTGCCGGTCGATCCGGCGCGGGCGCTGGCCGTGGCGATTGCTGAGGCGAGCGAGCCGGCGGTGCCAGGTGAGTTGCTGACCTACATCGTGAACTTTGCGAATCGCGGCAACACGGCAGCTACCGGGGTGATGCTGCAGGCGCCGGTTCCGGCTGGGACACAGTTCGTGTCGGCAACGCAGGGAGGCACCGAGGACGGCGGCGTGGTGAGTTGGAGCCTGGGTACGGTGGGGGTGGGCGTGAGCGGCGAGCGTCGCTTCGCAGTGCAGGTGACGGACGCGGCGGCGGCGGCGCTGTTCGGCGCGGCCGAGTTGAGTGACACCTTGAATCCCGACGAGGTCTTGGCGAGGGCCGAAGCGGCCACCACTGTGCAGACGGCGCCACCGCTGACGCTGGACATGACGCTGACGCCGGATCCGGTACAGCCGAGTGAGCTGCTCCGAGTCGATCTCACCGTACGCAACCGCAGTCAGATCACAGTAACCGCCGCGAGCCTGCAAAATCAGACGCTGGACGGCACGACGATTGTGTCCACCGATGGCGGGGGTTGCACCCCGGACTCCCGCTGCCTTGCAGGCAGCGTGGTGACGTGGTCGCTAGGAACGTTGTCGCCCGGGCAGAGCGTACAGCGGCAGTTGATCCTGCGCGCCGGCGCCACGCTGCCGGCGGGCACGCTGCTGTTCAACACGGCGCACGTGACCGCAACCAATGCGCCGGAGGTGCATGCGGATCGCTGGGTGCCGGTCGATCCGGCGCGGGCGCTAGTGGTGGCGATCGCCGAGGCGAGCGAGCCGGCGGTGCCGGGCGAGCTGCTGACCTACGTCGTGAACTTTGGCAACACTGGGA
>JBGQHM010000093.1:0-18447 GCA_041497995.1 Binatia bacterium
CTCGCCTGACAGGGCCGTGTCTACCTGATAGCCACGCCCAATCAGGAGACGCTCGATGGCGATGCCGATCGAACGTTCGTCGTCGACGACGAGGATGGTCGGTGTCATTGAGACGAGACCTCAGGCGGGGGTCCTGAGTCCTGCGGATCAATCAGGGGCAAGTCAATGCAGAGCGTCAGGCCACGATCGCCCGCAGCTGACGCATCGATGTGGCCGCCGTGCGCCTCCACGGTGCGCTTGGCGATAGCCAAGCCGAGACCCGTGCCGTGGGGCTTCAGCGAAAAGAACGGCTCGAACAAACGGGGCACGATGTCCGCCGGCACGCTGGGCCCGTTGTCCTGCACGCGTAGACGACCGCTACCATTCACGCGCTCAACGGCAAGCGCCAGCCGCTTCGCGCCGTGCGCGTCGCGCAGAGCGTCGAGCGCGTTTTCGATCAGGTTGATAAGCACCTGGCGCAGCTTCTCCCGATCGCCGCGCACGACGGTGTGTTCGCTCGCGTCGACCGCGACCGCAATGCCCGCCGCGTCCAAGCGGCTCCGCATGCCCGCGAGCGTCGTGCGCGTCAGCTCGGCCAGGTCCGTGGGCTCGAAGTGAAACTCCTCGCGGCGTGCGAAGCGGAGCAACGCCGCCACTTGGCGCTCGACGCGCTCCAGCTCGCCGAGGATCAGCGCGGCGTGCTCGGCGTTGAGTGGCGACATGGGATCACGGGCCATCTGCTGCGCCAGACTGCGCGCCGCGGTCACGGGGTTACGGATCTCGTGCGCGACGCGCGCCGCCAGCTCGCCGATCGCGGCAAGCTTTTCGCTGTGCGCGAGCGACCGCTCGACCGCCACGGCGCGCGCCAGGAGCTCCGCACCGTCGAGCACGAGCGCCAGCTGATCCGTGAAACCCTGCAGCACCTGCTCGTCCTCTTCACTGAACGTGGCGCCCAGGAGACCGGCGCTGATGAGCAGCACGCCCCACCGTTGCCGCGGGCTGGTGATCGGCAGCACGCCAACGACGTCCGTGCGCGTCAGCGCCTCGCTCAGCGGGTCGGCTAGCTCGCGCAGCGCAAATCCCACCAGCGGATGCGTCGGGAACTGCTGCGCCGCCGCCATACCCCACAGCGTGGCAACTGGTTCATAGATGATGGCGCCGTGGACGAACGCCTGCCCATCCCGCAGCAGCATCGCCGCACCGCGCAACGGCATCACCCGAGTCATCTCGGCGACGGCACGTTGGGCGCACTCGGCCGTTCCCAATTCGGGCGACAATGCGTGCACGAAGGCCTGCAGGTCCGCGCGGCGCCGCCGACTGCGGCGAAACACCAGCTGGTCGATCAGCGACCGGAGCCACGTTTGCCCCGGAACCACCACGAGGCCGAGCACCAGGATCGTCGCGATAGGGGCCAGCGCCCGCAGGCCTGGGATGGGCGCGGCGATGCTGAGACGGTCGACGCCGAAGTACACCGCGGCGATCGCTGCCAGCATGGCTGCGGTCATCAGCACGCCGCGGAGCACGCTTCCCAATGCCCGTATGGCGAGCGGCAGCGCGAACCCTACCCCAGTGATGGCATCGAGCACGACATGGCGAACTAACGGGACCTGTTCCCACGGCTGCGGCGGGCCAGTGAGGTTCGGAGTCGACGCCAGGAGAAACGCGGCCAGCCCGACGATGCCGCAGACAAGCACGGCGACATCGGCGCGCCTGGCCACCCATGCGGCCCCACCCGCCTCCCACGCGCCGGGCCGCATGACCGGCAATAGCTGCCAGACAACGGACGCAAGCATCACAAGTTGGTACGATACCCGAATCGCGGGGTACAGGTTGATAGATGCCCGCATCGCTGGGACCTGCACCGCACCGAGCGCCACCGCCGCAAATGCACCCACCATCAGGAAGGCGCCATAGTTGGCTGCCAACCACACCGCGCTGGCGCGTCGGCGCTCTGGCATCGTGAAGTACAGCGACATGTGTCGCGCGACAGTGACGGTGAAAAAGACGCACCAGTCGTTGAACAAGAAGAGGACCATCAAGCTGTGCGGGTGCAGCAACGGGCGCAGCAGAATGATCGCCGTGACCACACCGTAGCTGAACGCGACGGCTGCTGCGACGAACGGCAGCATCCGGAAGAAGTGGCTCTGCGGCCGCCGCGTTCGCAGAAAGCTCCAGGCGTTGTGCGCCACGAACGCCCACACCAATGCCAGACCGAAGTGGACCCCGGCATCAACGAGTTGAAAGGTGCTGATAGGGTTTGGGAGCTCAGTCATCTCCTAGCGCCGCGTCGCCATCGTACCATGAACGCGCAAGGGCAGTGCCAGCAGCGTGGCCGCGCTGGGGGCGTTCCTTCGGATCGCCGCTGCCCAACGCGCTATGCAGGCGCCGCCGTCCGACATGTGCAGTGAACTGCGTGAACACGACCGAAGCCGCCCGAGGGCGCCACGTGGCACAGGTCCTGCGTGAAGGGCATATCACCAGGGAGGAGATCACATGGATAACACGTCGGCGGCGACAGCGACGGGCAGGATGGAATGGCGTCGGGCATGGGCCGCTATGCGCGCCTTGATCGCCGACTCGCAGCGCACTGATCTCGCCTTCGAGGTCATCGACGCGCTGTCGGGCGGCAGCTTTGAACGGTCGTTTCAGCGACTCCGCAACCATCCCGATGGCCGGCGGCTACTCGAGGAGCGCCCGTCGCTCCTCCAGACGCTTTCAGATCG
This sequence comes from Binatia bacterium, assembly GCA_041497995.1. Classification (GTDB taxonomy): domain Bacteria; phylum Desulfobacterota; class Binatia; order HRBIN30; family HRBIN30; genus DATKMS01. The sequence goes on from JBGQHM010000093.1 coordinate 2,703, forward strand.
CAGTGCCTTAGCGGCCCTGCCGGCCGGCTCTTTCGGCCGCGCCTACGCCACGTTCATCACGTCCGCGGATCTCAGCCCCGATGGACTCGTGGCCGCCGAAGCCGCTGCCGAGGCGCGCAATCCCCGCCAGCCACTGGATGCCGACCGACAGTTCGTCGCCAACCGTATGCGCGACATGCACGATCTCTGGCACGTCCTCACCGGCTACGGAATGGACGAGGCAGGTGAGGCGGCGCTCCTCGCCTTCAATCTCGGGCATGTCCCGAACCTCGGCATGGCCCTCATCGTCGCCGCTTCGGCCGTGATTGGCCCGAAGGATGCGCGTCTTTCATTTCAACGCTATCTGCACCAAGCGTGGCGTCGGGGGCGTGCGACGCCGATGCTCTCGGTGGTGCCATATGAACGGCTCCTGGCACGGCCGCTCGACGAGGTGCGCCAGCTTCTCAGCATCCCACCGGTGAGCGGGACGCATCCGCAGGGGATCCTGGTTGGCAACCGCGTGAATGGATCGAACCGCTGGACCTTCGCGCCACAGGTGCACTGAAACAGCGCCTGCAGTCGACTTCGTGCAATCGGTGCAGTGCGACCCGTCCGTGTCCCACGATCTGTGACGCGCTCAGCTTGTCACGCCGCGCGTCCGCGCGTGGCACGTCCGCTGCTGGGCTACGTGTGCTCTCCAACACCCTGCGACGGGAGGTAGTGAACGTGCACGCAGAACAGAGACGGACGTTTGATGGGAAGCGCCTGGGCACCCTCGCCCTCTTCGTGGCGGCATTCTGCACTGGCTGTACACAGCTCAAGAAGTTCGCGTACGAGGGGTTCGGACGCGACAAGTGGCAGAAGCCGGAGGAAGTCATCCGAGCCCTGGAGTTGAAGCCAGGCGATCACGTCGCCGACTTGGGCTCCGGCGGCGGTTACTTCACGTTCCGTCTAGCGAAGGCGGTGGGGCCAACCGGGCAGGTGTACGCCGTCGACGTCGATAAGGGGCTCAACGAGTACATTGCCGGCCGGGCGCGCGACGAGGGCTTCACGAACATCAGCGTCATCCTCGCCAAGTACGATGATCCGTTGCTGCCCACGGATGGTGTGGACCTGATTTTCACCAGCGACACATATCACCACCTCGAGAACCGCGTCGTGTACTTCCGCAATGCCCGCAAGTATCTGCGCCCCGCCGCCCGCGTAGCGATCATCGAGTACAACGGTTCGGGTTGGTTCGACGGTCTGTTCGGGCACTGGACGTCGAGCGCGACGATTCGTCAGGAGATGGAAGCGGCCGGCTATCATTTGCAGAACGAGTTCACGTTCCTCCCGCGCCAGTTCTTCCTAGTCTTCATCCCGTCAGAGCGGAGCGATTGACGCCGCGCAGGTCGCGCCCTACTCTCGCGCTTCACAGCGTGGGGGGGATCGTTACGCATGGATCTGAGGCTGGATGGAAAGACCGCCGTCGTCACCGGCGGCTCGCGCGGCATCGGCAAGGCGATCGCTGCAGCGTTCGCTGCGGCTGGGGCGAACGTGATGATCACCGCCCGCAAGGCCGAGACGCTGCAACAGACGGCGGCGGAGATCGGCACCGACGTGGCCTGGTTCGTCGGGCACGCCGCCGCGCCGGACAGCGCCGAGGCCTGTGTGCGCGCGACGCTGGAGCGCTTTGGACGGCTCGACATCTTGGTGAACAACGCCGCGACCAACCCGTATGCCGGGCCGCTGATCGACGTCGACGTCCCGCGCTTCGATAAGACGGTGCACGTGAATCTGCGCGGGCCGCTGGTGTGGACGCAGTCCGCGTGGCGTCACTGGATGAAGGAGCACGGCGGTGCGGTGGTCAACATCTCTTCGGTCGGCGGGTTTGCGACCAACTCGCTGCTCGGGCTCTACAACGTCACCAAGGCTGCGCTGATTCACATGACCAAGCAGCTCGCGGCGGAGCTCGGACCGAAGGTGCGAGTCAACGCGATCGCGCCGGGGCTGATCCGCACCGACTTCGCCAAGGTCCTGTGGGAAGGCGAGCGCGGCGCGCAGGTCGCGAAGATGTACCCGCTGAAGCGGCTCGGCGAGCCCGAAGATGTCGCAGCCGCCGCGGTCTACCTCGCCGCTGACAGCGCCGCGTGGATCACCGGCCACACCATCGTCCTCGACGGTGGCGGACTGGTGGCGTTCCCGCGGTGACGGCGACGCGGTCGCCCATCGTCCCGTCGCGCCGACAGCCCCCGCCCCCAGACTCGAACTCGGAACACGCTTCGACGACCCGCTGGGTCGCAAAGCGGAATGATACGCGCAACGAAGGTGAAATCGCCGTCGGTGAATGCCTTGTTCATCTCTCTATAGCTCTAACCCGCCCGTAGGCCTCACCTTCCCCGACGTCTGAAGCGAACCCACCCATCCATCTCCGATAGTCGGCACGAATCTACCTCGTACCCAGCCTCTTGCCATGCTCGGGCCTGAGGTCTGTTGGTGTTGTCCGACTGGTTAGCCCAAAAGGCTCGGTACTTGTGCGCCGCAGGAGGTAGACGAAAGCCAAGCACTTCGGCGGCGTCCTTGAACTTCAGCATAACCTCTCGAGTCGCCTTACTTTCGAGATACTCTCGGAGTGCGTCGTACCTCGATCGACCATGGACACGACGGTTCTTGCGCGTCGGCTGCATGCGCGTGTGGGGCAGCCTGACGAAGTTCTCAGGATGGAGCAGACTAGCAACTGAGGTATCTTCGTCGACGGCCTCCCAGTGGAGGCCGATGCCTCCCCCAATCAGTTCCCAATCCGCCCGCTGCCTCGGAGTCGCTTCCAGAAGCCGCGGAAACCACGCGAGCGGGGCGGACACCGCGCGACCGTCCGACAGGACAACCGTGAGCGTGTCAGTAGTACAGGATGCGTCCACGGTGAGGACCTCAACGCTTTCTGCCAAAGTATGCATGCCACCTCTCCAAGAAGAACTGCCTATGCTCGTCAACGATTTTGCGAATCTCGGTAAGCTCATGTCCGCGAAAGCCCCTCACCTCGGCGTACCGTCTGGCGTGTGCCACATGAATGTGTGGTGGCTCACGCCCTTCCATGCTGAAGAAGAAGAATCTGTATCCGCGAACCCTCAGCAACGCTGGCACATCGGCACTCTATCCCGGGCACCGAAGGAGGGGAAGAAACCCGGGACGGCCTGCCAATCTGACAGCGGGGCGCCGCCGATTGTTCCTCCATCATGCGCACCCCAGCAGGTGTCGCCGGAACCACGCCGCCGCCTCGCGCGCCGCCGTCGCGAAGTGCGGCGGCTCGTAGGGCGCAAAGTGGCCGAAGGGCAGTATGCACAACCGTTTCGGCTCGCCGGCGCGCTCGAACGCACGGCGTGCGATATCGACCGGGAGAAAGTCTTTCTCTGCAACGATCATCAACAGCGGCGTCGGAGCGATGCGGTCGACGTAACGTCCCGGAGCGTAGTCGAGTAGCCGCTCCATCGAGCGCAGTGTGATCTCGTTCTTCCAGGTCGGCGCCGTCTTGGCTGCCAGTTGGAACCACTCGCAGGCTTCATCACCGGGGAGCGCGGCGGGCGCTCCTGCGGCTGCGACCACAGGCATCATCTGCGGCGCACCGCCCGCATAGATCCGCTCGCGCTCCTCGATGAGCTGCTGGACCATGGCGGCCCGCGTCTCGACGCCGAGCATACTTCCCAAGCTCGCCCACGCATCGATGAGCGGCACCTGCGACACCACGGCTTTGACACGGCGATCGAGCGCGCTGACCACGAGCACATGACCACCGCTGTAGCTGCTTCCCCAGATCCCGATCCGTTCAGGGTCCACCTCGGACAGCAGGCGCGCGTAACTGATGGCGTTGCGGTAGTCGGCGATCTGCGCGAACGGGTCGATGTCCTGCCGCGGCTCACCGTCGCTGGCACCCGCGCCGCGATAGTCGAACACCAGGCTCGCCATGCCCGCCGCGGCAAACGCCTCGGCGAAACGATCGAGGCGCATCTCCTTCACGGCGGAGAAGCCGTGCGCCATCACGATCGTCGGATGCCGCTGGTTGGCCAGAGCGTTGTTCGGCGTGTAGAACCAACCGCGGCAGATCACTCCTTCGCTGCGGAACTCAATGTCGCGTCGCATGGGCGTGCCTCCACTCGTTCCATACGCATACCGCTGCCCTGTCGCCGCGCGCAACCCGTGTCGCGTCCTGCAGTACCGCGTATGCGCTGGCAGCCATGCAAACCCTGCATCGCAGGCCACATCCATGGAGAAACACAGCGCACACGGTTTAGCCTATTGTGGCAAGCGCCATTGCTATCGGGCAGTGTTGGTGGAGGTCACAGATGGACGAGCCCGCGAACCGCCGAGATAGCCGCAGCGACGTTGCCGTCCTCGCAAGCCTGGCAACTGCCACGCTCTTGCTCCATTTCCTCTTCAACGGTCGTTACGGGTATTGGATCGATGAGCTGTACTTCATCGCCTGTGGCGAACACCTCGCCTGGGGATACGTTGACCAGCCGCCGTTGATTGCGTTTGTGGCCTATGCGTCGCGGTGGTTGCTCGGCGACTCGCTGTTCGCCATCCGTTTCTTTCCAGCTGTGGCCGGGGCGTGTCTCGTCTTTCTGACGGGATGGATGGCGCGTGCGTTAGGCGGCCGCCGTTTCGCACAGATCGTCGCCGCCGTCGCCGTCATGGTGGCGCCGATCTATCTGGCGTTCAACAATCTGCTGACGATGAACGCGTTCGAGCCACTCTTGTGGACGCTGTGCGCGTACCTCGTCTCACTGATCGTCAAGCACGACAATCAGAAGCTGTGGCTGGCGTTCGGAGTGGTGGCCGGCATCGGGTCGTTGAACAAGTACTCGATGGCCTTCTTTGGTGTGAGCCTCGCAGGCGGCCTCTTGCTGACGCCCGAACGGAAGCTCTTCCGGAGCCCGTGGATGTGGCTCGGAGGACTGCTGGCGTTGCTGATCGTTCTCCCCAACGTGCTGTGGGAACAAGCGAACGGTTGGCCAACGGTTGAGCTGCTGCACAACGCCAAGCTCTATCAACACCAGCCGGTATCGCCCGCCGAGTTTGTGTGGGGACAGATCCAGCTCGTCCACCCATTCACGCTACCGATCTGGCTGGCGGGCGTTGCGTTCTACTTGCGGAGCGGCGCCGGCCGGCCGTTTCGTTTTCTCGGCTGGACATTTCTCCTGCTGTTTGGCGCGTCGCTGCTCGGCGAGGCAAAGACGTACTACCTCGCGCCCATCTACCCGATCGTCTTTGCCGCTGGCGCAGTGGCTACGGAACGCTTCATCGAGGCGCGCGGATGGAATTGGCTCAAGCCGGCGACCGTCACGTTCTTGGTGATTGGTGGTGTGATGCTGGCACCGTACGTCTTGCCGGTGCTCCCCATTGCGGCGGTGCCGCAGTATCTCGGCCTCGTGAAGGTCAAGGAGGTGCGGCCGGAGCGCCGCGCCGAGGGCCAGATCCCTCAGCTCTTTGCTGACATGTTCGGCTCGGAGGAGAAGGTGGCTGCAGTCGCGCGCGTCTATCAGTCGCTGCCACCCGAGGAACGCTCGCGCTGTGCGATCTGGGGGAGGGACTACGGAGAAGCGGGCGCCATCGATTTCTTCGGCCGGGCCTACGGCTTGCCGCCGGCGATCAGCGGCCACCAGAACTACTACCTGTGGGGACCTGGACCATACTCGGGAGAGTGCGTCATCACCATGAACATCCCCGAGAAGGCTCTCAAGCCATGGTTCGAGCGCGTCGACCTCGCGGCCACGGTAAGCTGCGAGTACTGTATGCCGGACAAAGCACAGGTGCCCATCCACGTGTGCCGCGGGCTCAAGCAGCCGCTGAAGGACTTCTGGCCGGCAGTGAAGTGCTGGACGTGCGACAAGCCGGCCTATGCGCGTGAGGTGCGCGGTGACGGAGGGAGCGAGCGATGAGTTCAGTCGAGTTGCAGTTTCTCGGATCGGGTGATGCGTTTGGCAGCGGCGGGCGGTTTCAGACCAGCCTGCTGCTGCGCGGTGCGGGTGAGCCGCTGCTGATTGACTGTGGGGCCTCGTCTCTCATCGCGATGAAGCGAGCCGCGGTGAACCCGTCGGATATTGGCCTCGTGCTCCTGACGCATCTGCACGGGGATCATTTCGCCGGCGTACCGTTTCTCATCCTCGATGGGCAATTCAGTCGACGAGAACGTCCGCTCGTCGTCGCCGGCCCGCTCGGCGTGCGCGCGCGTGTCGAGGCAGCAATGGAGATACTCTTCCCGGGCTCTGCCAGTGTCGCGCAACGCTTCGCGATCGATTTCGTCGAGCTCAACGAGCGGCAGCCGCAACAACTCGGGCCCGCGCTGGTGACGCCGTTCGAGGTGCGACACGCCTGCGGCGCCCCGCCCTACGCGCTGCGCGTTGAGTACGGCGGGAAGGTCGTCACGTACTCCGGCGACACCGAGTGGACCGACGCGCTTCTCGACGCGGCGCGTGGTGCCGACGTATTCGTGTGCGAAGCCTACTTCTTCGAGAAGAAGATCCGCTACCACCTGGACTACGCAACACTGCGTGCGCAACGGACGCGGCTCGATTGTACGCGCGTGGTCCTGACCCACATGAGCCCGGACATGCTGCGCCGCACCGATGACGCCGAGTTCGCGTGCGCGCACGACGGCCAGGTCATCGCGTTCTAGGGCCTGCGGCCAGCGTCATTTCTATGGTCCGCTCCCCGTTGGGTCGCTCCGGGCTGCCAAGTCCGACAGGTATCTAACTACTGTAAGATAGTGTTGGCGCGAAGGATATCGGCAGAGGGACCGCGTCAGATGCGCATGACGCCGCGGCGCGGGACAGTCGTTCCGTAGGTCTCGTTCGACACAGGCGCGCCCATCTCGGTGAGCACGGCCCGATGCTTTGGGATCGGCGTGCGCATCATGCGCTCCTCGAACGGCTTGAGCTTTTGGAAGCTGGCAAGCGCGTGAACGCGTTCGACGAAGGAGGCGGTCGACGGCCAGCGTGTGGCGTCTACTTGATAGCGAGCAAAGGCAGCGTTGCGGAAGAAGCTGGCGATCGAGATGTCAGCGATGGACGGTGCGCTGAAAAGGAAACCCTCTCGCGGCACCTGCGTTTCGAGATAGTCGAGCACGTCGGGAATCTCCACCTTCAACGCGTGATCGAGGACTGCGTTGTCTGTCTGCTCGCCCCAGACGAACGGGTTGACGGCCACCTGATTGAACAGCCACCAGATGAAGACCTCGCCCATGCGCGAGTCGGCGTACTCTTCCAGCCATCGTGCCTGGGCGCGCTGCGCGATATCGGCTGGATACAGCACCGGCTGCGGATAGCGCTCTTCGAGGTACTGGCAGATCACCGAGGAGTCCGCGAGCGAGACCTGATCGTCGATGAGCACCGGTATCCGCCGCACCGGGCTCAGCTTCGAAAAGCGCTCGTCGCCCATGAAGGGAATGATCGGGTCGATCTCGTAGGGCACTTCCTTCAAGTCGAGGAAGACGAGCACCTTGCGCACATACGGTGAGAGATAGCTGCCGATGATCTGGACGCGATTTTCCATGGGCTTCGTCGCCTCCGTTCGACGGTATGCCGCTCAGGTGCGGCCCGTCAACCAGCAGCCTGTCGGACTGGGCAGCCCGGAGCGACCCATCGGGGAGCGGGCCATAGAAATGACGCCGGCCGCAGGCCCTAGGAGCGCCGCATGGTTGCCAGACCGGCGCCCGCACCGATGAGCAACGCGCCACCGGCGCGGTTGAACGACGTCGCGAAGCCGGGGCGCCGCATCAGACCGCGCGCGCGGTAGCACACCGCGACATAGATGGAGAGGACGACGAGCTCGATGAGGATGGAGCTCACGGCGAGGATGGCGACCTGTAGCGCGACGGGCCTCTCGGGATGGATGAATTGCGGGAGGAGCGCCGTGAAGAATACCAGCGCCTTCGGGTTCGCGCCCTGCGTCACGACGCCGTGCGTGAACGGCCGCAAAGAACGGCGCTGTGCCGGGTTGGCGTCGCTGGCTGCGTCGAAAGCGGTGGCGTGCGAGAAGAGCATGCGCAGGCCGAGCCAGATCAGGTAGGCAGCCCCGATCCATTTGATGAGAAAGAACAGGTCGTAGGAGGCGAGCAGGATCGCACCGATGCCGGTCGCAGACAGCAGGAAGTAGAACGCATTGGCCGCCAGGATGCCGAGGCTGGCGCCGAGGCCGGCACGCGCGCCATTGGTGAGGCCGAGTGAGACGACGAGCAGCACCGCCGGCCCAGGGGTAAAGCAGAGCACGGTTTCCGTCGCGCAGAAGAGCAGCCAGGTCTCAATCGTCATCGCACTCCCCACACGCTGCGCGAGCTTACGCCATCGGCGCCCCGCACTCTAGCGCCGGAGCAGCCGGCGCGGACGGCGTCGCAGCGGGCGGGCAGTGGCGATCACGTTCGCCGACATAGGCGACGCTGGGACGGATCAGGCGATCCTCCGCCGCCTGCTCCAACACGTGCGCCGTCCAACCACCGGCACGAGCCACAGCGAAGGTCGGGGTGAACAGCTCGGAGTCCATGCCGATGCCGTGCAGTAACAGCGCGGTGTAGAATTCCACGTTGGTCTCCAAGCGCCGCCCGGGCTTCATCTCGTGCAAGACGCGCAAGACGACCTCCTCGACGCAAAGTGCATCCTCGTACAGACGGGCGTCGCTGGCGCCCGCGAACAACCTGGTGGCGGCCGCACCCAACACCTCGGCGCGTGGGTCACGCACCTTATACACGCGGTGACCGAAGCCCATGATGCGCGCCCCGTTCGTCACGGCACTGCGAATCCAGTCCTCCGCCTCTTCGGCAATGCTGCGGCGGCTCAATGCCGCGCGCGCTTGGATCTCGAACACCATATCGAGCGCGGGCCCCGGCGCGCCGCCGTGCAGCGGCCCCTTCAGGGCACCCACGGCGCCGACCAGCGCCGAGACCATGTCGGAGCGCGTACTGGCAATGACGCGGGCGGTGAACGTCGACGCGTTCATGCCATGATCGACGACGGTGTTCAGATAGGTTTCCAGCGCACGCGCTGCTTCCGGGTGCGGCTCGTTGCCGGTCAGCATGTAGAGATAGTTCGCCGCATGCCCCAGTTCTGCGTGGGGAGTCACCGGCTCGCGGCCCTGCCGCAGCCGCCAGTACGTCGCGACGATCGTCGGAAAGCGGGCCACCAAACCGATGGCGTCCCGTAGCCGTGCGCTCTCGCCCGATGCAGCGTCGGCCACACTCAGCGTGGCCGCGCCCATGCGCAGCGCGTCCATGCACGGGACTCTGCGTGCCGCCGCGGCGCGCAACAGTGCCGTGGTGGACGCCGGCAGGATACGCTCCACGGCCAACGCCTCCCGTAGCTGCCGGGACTCGTCGGCGCTCGGGAAGCGATCGTTCCACAGCAGCAGCAGTACCTCTTCAAAGCGCGCCCGCGGCGCCAGCTCTTCCACCGACACGCCGCCGATGATCAGCCGGCCACGCTCACCGTCCACATCGCTGAGTCTGGTCTCAGTGACCACGACTCCTTCGAGCCCCCGTGCATTGGTCGTCATCGCTGCCCTCCTTGTTCACGTGGATCGCACGGTGTCGTGGATACGCAATATTGTCAATCTTGACTATCTAATCAATCTATTGAGAGTTGAATCAACATCGCGTAGTGAGCGGCGTAGCCATGGCGACCTATCTCTCGGCGGAGCAGGCGGCGGCGGAGCTTGGGGTGAACATCCCGACGCTCTACGCGTACGTCAGCCGCGGCTTGATCCGCTCGGAGGCGGAAGGGCGCACGCGGCGCCGGCGCTACCTCGCCGAGGACATCTGGCTGCTCAAGCAGCGCAAGGAGCACCGCCGCGATCCGGCGAAGGCGGCGGAGGAAGCATTGCACTGGGGGCTGCCGGTGCTGGAGTCACGGCTGTCTGTGATTCAGGGTGGGCGGCTCTACTACGCCGGCCGCGAGGTGATCGGCCTGGCGACGACCTGCAGCCTCGAGCAAGTGGCGGCGCTGCTGTGGATGGGTGACCTCAGCGCGCCGTTCCCCGATGAGGTGATCGATCCGCTGCCGCCGGAGTGGAGCACGTTGGCACGCGTCGCCGCCAAGCTGCCACCGCTGGAAGCCTTTCAGCTGGTGCTCCCTGTGGTCGCGGCGCACGATCCGTTTGCCTACGATCTGCGCGCCGAGTCGGTGCAGCGCACCGGCGCCAAGATCCTGCGCTTGCTGGCCGCCGTGGCCGCCGGCACCCGCCCGACCCGTGCGCCGGTCGCGCAGGTGCTGCAACGGCGCTGGGCAGCGCACCAGCCCGACGTTACCGCGCTGTTGCAGGCGGCACTCGTGCTTTACGCGGACAACGGATTGAACCCGTCGAGCTTCACCGCACGCTGCGTGGCCTCTGCGGGCTCGACACCGTATGCGCTGGTGTCAGCCGGGCTGGCGGCGCTCCAGGGAACAAAGCACGGTGGTGCCGCCGAGCGTGCCGAGGGGTTGCTGCAGGAAGCCGGCGACCCGCGTGGTGCGCGGCGTGCCGTGGTCGCGCGGCTGCGCCGTGGCGACGGCATGCCGGGCTTCGGACATCCGCTGTATCCCGACGGCGACCCGCGCGGCGCACTGCTGATGAAGTTGGTGGCCGAGCATCGTCCAAAGTCACCAGACGTCGCGCTGGCGGTGGCCATCGCCAACGCGGTGCGCGAGCTCATGAATCAACAACCAACGATCGACTTCGGTGTGGTCACGCTCTGTCGCGCGCTTGAACTGCCGGCCGGTGCGCCGCTCGCGTTGCTCGGCGTCGGCCGCGTCGTCGGCTGGATCGCGCACGGATTAGAACAGTACCGCGAAGGCCGCGAGATCCGTCCGCGCGCCCGCTACGCCGGCGAACCGCCGCGCTGACACGCGGGCACGCTGCCCGCACCATGCAGGAACCGCAGTCGCGATCAGGCGCTCAGACGGGCGGTGCGCCTGGAATGAAGCGCGTCATGCGGCCGCACGCGCTTGGCACAGCCACTGCTCCCTAGCAGCGTGGGAGGTATCGCCGATGTTCCCATGGGCACTCGCGGTTCCCGCACCGATTCCATTCGTCTTCGATTTCACACTGGAGTTCGGCCCGGTCCTGCTGCTCGCGACGCTGGCGCTCCTGGATCTCAGTGCCGTCGCTGTACTGCGCGCCGCGTTGGTGGCGAATCAGCGCCGGCCTGCCGGAGAAGAGACTGCCGTGGAATCAACCGTCATTCCCTTGCGGCGCTCGCGGCCTGAGACAGGTCAGGCGGCGCCGCCTTCGCGGGCCGCCTGAACCGATACCATTCGGGCTCGCTTCAGTTCTTGCGCTGCGTCACTGACACGGATTGGGATCGCAGGAACCGGCATCGAGACTCATGCCGCCGTGCGCGGCGCACTGCTCGACCGTCAGCTGCTCGCATTCAGGCGATTCGTTGTCGTGGTCGCCGTTGTGAGGCAGGCAACAACGGATCTTGTCGCTGGTTGGCGTCGGGCTCGTCCCGCAGGCGTTTGCGTCACAGGTCCCAGCACCGACGTTGCTGCCGCCATGCGCGGTGCACTGGTCCGCCGTCCGTTGCTCGCACTCAGTGCCGCCGGAATCTTTCGGGAGGCAGCAGCGCACTTGATCCGGTGGGGGCTGCGAGACGCAGGGGTTCGGACTGCAGCTGCCCGCACCCATGTCTGTCCCGCCCTGCGCGGCGCACCGCTCGGCGGTGCGGTGTTCACATTCGGTTTCGTGATCGTCGGTCAAGCAGCAGCGTACCGTCGCGGGCGTCGGCGGTGCGGTAGACGCGCACGGGTTCGGATCGCAGGACCCGGCGCCTAGGTTGACCCCGTGATGTTCACTGCAGCTCCCGGCGCTGCGCATCTCACACTCCGGTGTATCGTCTTCCGGTGTACAGCAGACGATATGGTCCTGGGGCGGCGGCGGGGTCCCTGTCTCGCAGGGGTTCGGCAGGCATGAGCCGGCGCCCAGATTCGTTCCACCGGCAGCCGTGCAGGCATCGGCGGTGACGTCCTCACATTCCGGCGCCTCGTTGGCGTCGTCGCCGTGTGCCACGCAGCAGCGGATGTGGGTCGGATCGATGGTGTCATCCGGAACGTGCGTTTCCAACACGCCGTCACCGGCGGCGTTGCGCACCTCGATCTGCATGCCGCGCGGATCCACGCCGAGGAGTTGATCCTTGCGACGCGGTTGACTGGTGAAGCGCGCTTGCCCGCTGCCGCGGGCGGTGGTCGTCAGGGTACCGATGCGCACGCCGTCGAGGAGAACCACATACGTAGCTTTGGGATCGAGGCGCCGCCCTCTCACGTCGAGCTTGGCACGCATGCCGCTTTTCAAGCTGCTAATCTGCGCTTGCACTTGGCCCCTGGCATCTGGGTCGACACCTGTGACGGAGAGGTCTTGCCTGATGTTGATGCCCCTTCCGGCGTGCACTCGGGTTGCCGCAACGCTGACCGTCAATACTGCAAGCACGATCGCCACTCGGGTCCGCCTGCTCGTGTGCTTCATCGATCCTCCTCATTTTGCCGGCTACGCTGATACCAGCAGATTTGCGAGCGCACAACGAGCAATTTGCCCGCCACTGCGCCGTGCACGTCGATTTGAGCCCGTCGGGCCGGCCGTTGTCACATCTGCGTGAGTGATTTGTCCCATCGGTGATGAAAGCTGCCGTTGCGCTTCGGACGAGGTTGTAGCTTTGACAGCGCAATGCTGATAGCTGGCGGCTGAAGTTGAGCGCTGCCCGTGCCCGAGCATCCAAACGCGACGCGTGTCCGTGAGCTGTTTGTAGCCTTCCGCAGCGGCGACATCGCAACCGTGTTGGCCATGATCCCCGAGGACGCCGTGTGGCGATTCCCAGGTCGTCACGGCAAGCTCGCCGGTGAGCACACGGGCCGCGACGCGGTGATCGCGTTCCTGATGAACGTCCAGACGCTCACCGACCACACCTTCCAACTCGATCTGATTGATGTGCTCGCCAACGACACACACGCCGTCGCCCTCTTCCGCGGCCACGGCAGCCGCAACGGCAAGACGCTCGACAACCCGACGTGCCTGCGCATGCGGCTCAACGAACGCGGCCAAGTCGTCGAGGTGTGGGAGTTCGTCTGGGACCTCTACCACGTCGACGATTTCTGGTCGTGAGCGTGGCGCTCAGATCTGCTTCCACACCTTCGCCAGGCTCTCGCCGTAGACGCTGAGGTCCCACTCGTTGAAGTAACCGAACGGCGTGAGGTGCGCGGCGTAGCCGGTCTCGGTCAGGCGCTGCGCTAGGCGTTCGAGAAGCGCGTGTGCTCGTTCCGGTTCGGCACTGTCACCGCCCAGGTGCGTGAACGAGTGCAGCACGATGACGCGCAGCTCGCGCTTGTTGGCCAGCCACTTGAGGTGTTTGAGCGTCTGCCGGAACACCGACGGCTCGCGCGCCGCCTCGACGTCGCCGACTTCGACGTGCACGAACGCAACGACCGCGTCTTGCACCTCCTTTTCAACCTCACGCGTCGGCGCATCGGCAAGCGTCTTCTCGAACGACTTCCACCAGAAGCGCTTCGCTTGGAAGCACAGGAGGCGCATGGGAAAGCCGTCAGCTGTCAGCCATCAGCTGTCAGCTCCAGGAGTGATCCGCGTCCATCGGCGTGCATCGGCGGTTGCGCTCTTAATTCACGGCTGCAGCAGCGTGCGCTTCCACCCGCGACGTGTCCGCAGGAATAGCTCGCGCTCGTGCAGGCGGTGATCGCGGTGCGTCCAGAACTCGATCGCATCGGGCACGAGGCGATAGCCGACCCATCCCGCCGGTCGCGGGACGTCCTTGCCACGATAGCGGTGTCGCAGGGCTTCCCAGCGCGCCAGCAAGTGCGCGTGGCTCTTCAGTGTCGCGCTCTGCCGCGACGCGCGTGCCGCGAGCTGGCTCTGACGCGGCCGCGTCGCCCAGTACGCGTCGACCTCCACCGGCGCAACCAACTCGACGCGGCCGTCTACACGCACCTGCTTCAGGATCTCGTCCCAATAGAACGCCAGCGACGCGCGCGGGTTGTCGCGCAGCTCGGCACCCTTGCGGCTGCTCACGTTGGTGAAGAACACGAAGCCACGCTCGTCGGCGCTCTTGAGGAGGACGAAGCGCACCGACGGTCGTCCCTGTGCGTCGGCAGTGGCCAGCGCCATCGCTTCCGGCAGCCGCATCCCAGTGCGTTGCGCGTCGGTAAACCAGTGCTGAAACTGAATGAACGGATCGCCTGCCATTGGTGCGCACCTTATTGGCAGCGGACGCGTCGATCAACCGCCGACTATCGCAGCGCCGCGATGAGTTGCAGGGCAACGAAGACGAGGATCCCCCAGAGACAGAACAGATGATCACGGCAGATAGCGCGCGCCAGGCGGGTCTGTTCCAAAGGAAGGTCCGCACGCGCGCCGAGGCGCACAGCGTTCGGCACCACGCGCAGCCCGGCCAGCAAGATGGGCCCGGCGCACAGCGGAACCGACATCAGCCCCGCCCAGCGCTCCCCGCTTGCGCGCACGATCTGCGCCGCGAGAGCGAGAATCGTGACGAGCATCACGCCACCGATGGCAGAGTTCATCGGTCGCGCCAGGGTGGTGACTCGGCGATAGTAGGCGGCGATGGAGCGCAGCGTATCCTCTGGCAGCTCGCGCGCCGTGCGGAAGGCCAGTACCTGCACGTCAAACATGAGATCCATCCAGAGCACCGCCAAAAGGAATCCGCCGCATAGAGTGAGAATCGGCGTCACAGCTCACCAACCATCGCGAATCCATGGCGCCCGCTACCGCGTTCCATCACGGAACCTGCATGATCACCGAGTAGACGACGTTGTATATGTCGAAGGCCAGTGACACGACCAATGTCGCCAGGGCAATCGTGGCCCACCACGCGTAGACGCGGTCGAAGCGGCTCGCCACCACGAGCTGAGGGCGGCGGCGGGCGAAGTACAGCGCAAGCGGGGACCACAGGGCGACGAACACGATGCTCGGGAAGCGGCCGACGCCGCCGAGCATCGACACGACGTTGTAGGCAAAGAGCGAGACGATCATCGTCAAAGACAGCCACCGCGCCTCGCGCTTCCAAATGACGAATACGACGGCCGCCGTGAAGATGAAGAACATCCAGCCCCGCCAGACGTTGACCCACAGCGGTAGACCCGCGACATACGTCTCGAGCTGCGCCGCGGTTGCTTGGTACCTGTCTACGATTCCGATCGAGGTCATTGTTCTCGATGAGCGCCATCCCAAAACGTCGCGGCGATGAGCCGTACCCGTCTTTGCGTCCTATGCAGTGACGCGCCGGACTTCCCCCGGCTGTATCCCGCCAAGCGCTTCAACCATCTTCGGGACGAAGGGTCGCAGCACGTCCACGTCGTTGCTGCCGACGGCCACGACGACGATCGCGATCGAGAGCGACTGTAGGTTCTGTTGGAACTCCATTCCGCGGCCGGTCGTCAGGAGCACATCGAACTCCGCAGCGGATCGACGGAGCAAGTCCCCGTTCTTGATGCCTGCCCATTCCCTGTCTGCGACGGTCTGGACGTGGTGGCCTACCAAATCATTGCGGAGCTGACGGGGAACGCACTCGTCAAGCAGCACGCGCACCGCTGACCACGAGCTCACGTGCGTGCTCCAAAACCGTGATCGCTTGCTCTCGGCTCACGGTGGGAAAGTCGTCAAGGAACTCGTCAAGGGAGTGCTTCCCCTCCAGGTAGTCGAAGAGCGCTCGAACCGGGACACGCGTACCGACGAAGACGGGAGTCCCGCTCAGGATTTCTGGATCGCTGTGGATGACTGAGACTTGGCTGCTCATGACGACCCTCCGCGC
>JBGQHM010000094.1:0-18376 GCA_041497995.1 Binatia bacterium
ACGGGTGCCATCGCTCACTGCGATAAGTCGAAATACACCGGGTAACGCACACGCGTGCCGTCGGAAGAAACCAGATCCCACAGCACGCTCCAGCGCGGCGGCAGGTCTGCATCGCGCTCACGGGTGTAGAGCTGCCACAACGGCGCATAGAGCTGCTGAATGCTCGGGTTGCGTGGGAACAAGGCGTCGAGCAGCGCAAGCGTACCCATTTCCTCGTGGTCGTCGTCGGCGACGGCGCGGAACATCGGGAACAGCGTGCGGACGCGACGGCTATGGTGCGTTTGCGGTTGCGCCTCATCGATGTCCCGGTACAGCACCCAGAAGACATCGCTCCGTGTGTAGCGGTAGTCTTCAAGCTCCTGCGTGCGCCAGCGGTACAGCGGCCACATCACGAAGCGCGAGTGCAGATCGCCGAAGTAGGAATCGCCGTAGAATGGCGCCAGACGCAGGGTAGTGCGCTTGCCGGTGGTGAGCTCGTACTGCGTCAGCCACAGCGGCCACGGGAACCCCCAGGTCTCGCGGTTTGCTTTGCGATCGATCGAATGAGTGAAAAAGCCATACGATCGGCTCCGCGTCGTGGGCGAATCGATGCGCGAGTAGAACGGGAAGATGACGAGCTGCTGCTCGCGCTCCGGTCGGGTGAAGTGAATCTCACGCGAGATGTAGAACGGCCAGAGGATGTAGTGGTAGCGCTCCGTCTCGCCATCCTGGTTCCACCCGTAGATCGGCCAGATCCGATAGCCCTGTCCCAAGGTGCCACCGGACCACGAGACGAACGGGAAGAGCACCCAGGTGCGCGTCGTCAGTGCTTCCTCCAGGCGCATGTAGAGCGGGAACAGAAACATCTGCACGCGCTGGTAGCCGAAGAAGTCGTCGACGTCGGCGTAGAACGGTAACACGGAAAGCCGCGCGCCCCGCAGATGGCTGTAGCGATAGAAGATGAACGGGAAAATCGTGAAACGCCGATCCCACCCGTCCGGGTGCGGGTCAGTCTCCGTCGTGTAAGTGATCAGGCCGAAGAGACGGTAGTCAGTGAGCGCGGGTTCCCAGTGTGAGACGAAGAGCGGGTAGAGGACCGACAGCTGATTGTGTGAGATGCGCGGGCCGCGGGTGAAGGAGAACAGCGGGCGCAGGGTGATTTGTTGCGAGTCGGCGCTGCTCTCGTAGGCGAACAGCGGGCCGAGCAGATGCAGGCTGCGCTGACCGCTCGTGTCGCTGTGGTAGTCGACCAGCGGCCACAGCTTGATGTCGAGGGCGCGCGCTGGGCTTGTAAGTAGGAGGAGCGCGGTGAGCAGGCCGGTGGCGGCGGGACGCTGTGCCTGCTGCCACCAGTGAGTCACAGGCTGCGACCGCTCCACTCCCGGTCACGACGTGAACGTGATGCTGCGCAGGTCGCGGGCGCGGATCTGATAGATGCCGACGCTCGTCTGGCCGTAGAGCATCAGCGAGTTGCGCACGCGGATGTTGACCGACTCGCCGTTCTTCAGGTGGACGGTGGCCTGACTGTAGTCGTGCGAGTCCGCTGCGAACTCGACGCTGGCGATGTTGTCGAACTGGATACGCAGGTTCCCGCGCCCCATGTCGCCTTCGAGCTGCGTGTCACCGCTGACGTTGAGGCGGGTCACCTCGACACTGACGCCGTCCTTGTCGACGAGGGTGGCGCGGAAATCCACTGCAGGATGGATGACGTCTCGCCCACCCGTCGAGCCTAGACCCAGCAGCAGTGGCGCGGTGGCGATCAACCAAAGAGGGACGGCAGCGGCGATGCGTCGCGATCGCATGGCGCACGGATCAGGCGTGCACCGGTGGCCGCCGCTCACGCCACGGACGGGCATTCTCGAGCTGCGCGGCGACGCGGATGAGCACATCCTCCCGGCCGTAGCCGGCGATCAGCTGCACACCGATCGGCAGCGCGTCGCGGTTCCAGTACAGCGGCAACGACATCGCCGGCTGCCCCGTGATGTTGAACTGCGCGGTGAAGGGAATCAGCGCGAAGACCTTTTCGCTGCCGGCAAATGGGTTGCCAGGCGGCGGGACCAGCTCGCCGAGACGCGGTGGCGGTCCAGCGAGTGTGGGCGTGAGCAGCACATCGAAACCGGTCGCCCACCAACTGGCCATCCGCCGCGTGAACGCGTGCAGCCAATCGATCGCGTGGATGTACTGCGGCGCGGTGATGGCGCGACCCATGGTTGCATAAGTCCACGTGAGCTCTTCGACGCCGTCCGGCCCCACAGTCTTCCCGGTGGTCTCGCTGATCTCGTCGAGTGTCGCTGCCACCCAGCTCATGAGCAGCGTTGAGAATTGTGTGATGCTTTCCTGGAGCTCATCAAATGCGGGCGGGTGCGACTCCTCGACCTGATGGCCGAGTGATTCGAGGAGCCGTGCAGTGTCCTGCACGGCCGCCGCACAGTCCGGATGCAGCGGACCTCCGCCGGGCAGTCGTGCCATGACTCCGATGCGCAGCCGCCCGGGGTTGGCCCCGACTTCTGCGAGAAACGGACGCGGAGGCGGCGGAGCGATGTAAGGATCGCCGGGCATCGCACCGGCGACGACGTCGAGGATCGCCGCCGTGTCGCGCACCGTGCGCGTGACGACGTGCGAGATCACCAGCCCGTGCCAGAACTCGCCATGGTCGGGACCGAGCGACACTCGCCCGCGCGACGGCTTGAGACCGACGAGACCACACTCGCTGGCCGGGATGCGGATCGATCCGCCGCCGTCGCTGGCGTGCGCGGCCGGGACCATGCCGGCGGCCACCGCCGCACCAGACCCGCCACTCGATCCGCCAGTCGAGTGCTCGATGTTCCAGGGATTGTGGCTAGCGCCGTAGGACTTCGGCTCGGTTGTAACGTTGAGCCCGAGCTCCGGTGTGTTGGTCTTGCCCAGAAACACGAAGCCGGCGGCGCGCAGCTTGGCGACCAGGTAGGTGTCATGATCGGCGACCCAACGGAGCTCACGCAGGAACTGGGTGCCGGCATGGTACGGGTCACCGGCCGAGAGGGCGTCGAGGTCCTTGAGTAGAAAGGGCACCCCCCGAAAGGGGCCGTCTGGCAACTCGGGCGCCGCGGCCTGCTGCCGGGCCTTCTCAAAGAGCGGCGTGATGACCGCGTTCAACTGTGGATTCACCTTTTCGATGCGAGCAATCGCCGCGTTCGTTAGCTCCAACGGCGACGCCTGCCGCCGCCGCACTAGCTCCGCTTGCGCTGTCGCGTCCAGATTTGCGAGGTCGTTCGACATGGCCGAAACGGATACGATGGAACCCACGGAAAGTCTAGCGGGGCTGCGCCCAGCGTCTTTTCTATGGACCGCTCCCGTTGGTCGCTGTGGGCTGCCTTCGCAGACTTGACTCAAGCGCGATGAGTTTCTGCCCGTGGCGAGTTCTAGTAAGCGCATTACGGGTCGTTCTTCTGCGTGAGATTGTGTGCTATACGTTTCATCCGATCCAGCAATCGCGCGGACACTCCTGGTGCGTATCGACGCTGGCTTTGCGGATGCCGACGGGATGTGCGCAGTAAGAAAACAGAAGGAACGAGGACGCCACGGATGACCCTGCTAGCGGATACGAAACTCGCCACCAAACAACACCCCCTTGCGGGCAAAACCATGAGCCGGGCCGACATGATCATGCAGGTGCTCGCCGACGAGGGAGTGGATACCATCTTTGGATACAGCGGTGGCGCGATTCTACCGACGTACGACGCGGTCTTCCGCTACAACGAGAGCCATACAAAGGAAGAGGAGATTCGCCTGATCGTTCCTGCCAACGAGCAAGGCGCCGGATTCATGGCGGCAGGCTACGCGCGTTCGAGCGGCAGAGTGGGCGTCTGTTTGGTGACCTCGGGTCCCGGCGCGACCAATACGGTCACGCCGATCCGCGATTGCCACGCCGACTCCATTCCTGTGGTCCTGATCTGCGGCCAAGTGCCGCGGGCCGCGATGGGCACGGACGCGTTCCAAGAGGCGCCGGTCTTCAACATCATGGCGGCCTGCGCCAAGCACGTGTTCTTGGTGACCGACGAGAGCAAGCTGGAGGCGACCGTCCGCACCGCCTTCGAAATAGCTCGCAGCGGCAGGCCGGGACCGGTCGTGATCGACGTGCCCAAAGATGTGCAGAACTCCGAAGGGCCGTTTCAAGGCAGTGGTCTGCTGCAGCTGCGGGGCTACCAAGAGCGCTTGGAGGCGTTGAAGCGCGCCACGCTCTCGGAAGAGCACACGCAGGCCTTCTATCGCTTGCTGGCGCAGGCCGAGCGGCCGCTCATCTACGGCGGTGGCGGCATCATCAACAGCAATGCGGCGTCTGAGCTGCGCGCGTTCGCCGAACGCTTCCACATCCCAGTGGTCACCACGTTGATGGGCATCGGCTCGATCGACACAACGAATGACCTCTCGTTGCACATGCTCGGCATGCACGGCACGGCCTACGCGAACTATGCGGTGGAAGACTGTGACTTCCTCTTCGCGGTCGGCGCGCGTTTTGATGACCGCGTCGCCGGCAAGGTCAAGGAGTTCGCTCCGCACGCAAAGATCGCTCACCTCGACGTCGACGCCTCCGAGATTGGAAAGGTCAAGAACGTCGACTGGTCGCACGTCAGCGATGCCAAGCGCGGCCTCTCCCAGCTGTTGAAGGCGGGCAAGGGCCTGAAGAAGGACTTCAGCCGCTGGCTGGCACACGTCAAACGGATGAGGACCGATCACGCGCTCAATTTCAACCGCGAATCGAACCTCATCCAGGCCGAAGAGGTGCTGCATACCTTGAACGAGATCACCCGCGGCGAGGCCATCGTGACCACGGGCGTCGGCCAACATCAGATGTGGGCGGCGCAGTACCTCGATTTCATTCACCCGCGGAGCTTCTTGACCTCCGGCAGCATGGGGACCATGGGCTTCGGTTTGCCGGCGGCGATCGGCGCGCAGATCGCTAACCCGGGCAAGCTGGTGATCGATGTCGACGGCGACGGCAGCATCCGCATGAACCTCGGCGAGCTCGAGACGCTCACCAACTACGACATCCCGGTCAAGGTTCTTCTCCTGAACAACTTCGGCGACGGCATGGTCCGCCAGTGGCAGGATCTGTTTTTTGCCAACCGCTATTCGGGAACCGACAAGACGCTGCACAAGAAGGATTTCGTCAAGGCCGTCGAAGCGGACGGCTTCGGGTTCGCCAAGCGGGTGACGGACCGGGCGGAGATCAGGTCGGCGCTCGAGGCGTTCGTCAGCTTCCCAGGTCCGGCGTTCCTGGAGGTGCTGACGGACCAAAACGCGCACGTCTACCCGATGGTCGGTCCGGGCATGGGCTACAAGGATATGATCACCGGAAAGTACATCAGACCGCGGGAGGCGCGGGCGGGAAAGATCGACAGCTCCGAGAGCTTCTAGGGCCTGCGGCCAGCGTCATTTCTATGGTCCGCTCCCCGTTGGGTCGCTGCGGGCTGCCAAGTCCGACAGGATGCTAGGCCCGAGCGGATCGGTGGCGTCCGAATCGGGTGGACAATTGCAGTTGCTCTTGTTACCTGACGGAACCGATGGCACGGCCGCACCCCATAACGACGAAGCCCGGACGCAAGGCCGGTGAGTTGATCGTCCAGCTGCCCCCGGGGTGGGAGCTGCGTTTGCGTCGCGTCATGCGCTACTTGCTGGCGGAGACGCTCCCGGACCCGCATGAGAAGGGCCTCAGCGAGCATCAGCGAGAGACCCGGATCCGCGCCCGACGTCGCCAGCTGCAGGCCGCGATGTGTCAGTTCGTCAGTGACCTCATTACCGCTGACATCGTCGGCAAGGAGGTGGCGCTCGCGACGCGCAACCGCTTCGGCACCCGTCGCGGCTCACTACGTGAGCACGTGCAAGCCATCCTCCGCGAGGTCGCAGAGAAGTAGCCGAATCGCACGCTTCTCGAGAGGAACCCCCGGTTCTCGGGCGGCTCTGTGCGTGCGGCAGGCTCACAGTTTACGCGTCACATCCACAGGGATGCCGCGTTTCTCACCCACGGCTTGGCGCAGCCGCTCGGTGTCGATGCGCTGGGTGAGCCGCGCTTGGCGTGCAAGCGCGAGTGCTGCGCGCTGTAGGTTGGGGATGCGCCTGTACAAGTCATCGTGGACCTCCACGTAGACGTGCCCATTGGACTCGCCGAATTTGATCGGCTCGTAGATGAGCTGACCGACTGTCCCACGGTGCACCAGGCGGAACAGTTCGCCGATATCTTCGGGGTACAGCCGGATGCAGCCGTGCGTCGTCAATCGGCCCACCGACCATGGAACGTCCGTGCCGTGGATCGAATATAGGCCTTTCGACAGACGCATGCGGTAGTCACCGAGTGGGTTGTCCGGTCCGGGGCCCATCACGTGCCGCTTCGGTCGATCCATCGTCCGGTAGATCGAATCAGGGACGTACCACGTCGGGTGCTTGTCTTTGGCCGTGATCTGGAATTGTCCGACCGGGCTTGGTGTCGCGTCGGTGCCGATGCCAATTGCCCACGTGCGGACCGTGACGACCGAGCCCGGCGTGGTCTTCGGGGGGAACAAGTACAGTCGCATCTCGGGAATGTTGACAACGAGACCACGATAGTTGGAGCGCGGCACGATCCATTGCGTCGGCACCGCGACCTCCAGACCTTGGGGCGGGATCCACTCGTCGGTACCGCGGTTGGCGTCTTGCACTGCGTTGAACCCGAGGCCTGCGTCGCGGGCGACGTCGAGTAACGTCTCCTTCGGTTCGATGCGGTGCTGTTGCATGCGGCCCACGACACCCGGAAGTTGCCCGGGGCGCGGGACCAGAGTCTGTACGGCCGTGATCTTCTCGAGCGCCAGTGGAGCGGCAGCGGGCGGTGGCGGAGCTTGCCGCGCTGCGCACCCCGCAAACACAACGGCTGCGACCACGACCCACCGCACATGGAATATGCGGTTGCCCGTACGCCATGCTCCCGTTAGCAACGGGCTATCCACGTAGTCAGATCAGCGCGCGGGTAGTCTCCTCTCACGTCAGCAGCCGTGTGCACGCAAGATGCCAGGGTGTCGTGGTTCGCCTGCAACTGCGAAGCGGGCGCAAACCGCATGGCCGGCCCACGCCGCGGGGCAGGACTTTCAACCCACTAAGGCAAAAGGTGCAAGCGGCCGGGGTGCAGGTAATCGCTAGGCTGCGATCGCGCACTCGCGCGGCTCGAGCGCGAGCGCCAGCACGTCGTCGACGGACCTGACGAGGTGGAAGCGCAGCGCGCCGCGCACGTCGGCGGGTACTTCGTCGAGGTCACCGCGGTTGCGCTCGGGCAGGATGATGTCGGTCAGCCCCGCCGCATGCGCCGCCAGCACCTTCTGCTTGGCCCCACCGATGGGCAGCACGCGTCCCTGCAGCGTCACCTCGCCGGTCATGCCTACGGTGTGCTTCACCGGACGCCCGGTGAGGAGCGAAGCGAGGGCCGTCACCATCGTCACGCCCGCGCTCGGGCCGTCCTTCGGAATCGCGCCCGCGGGAACGTGGATGTGGAACTCGCGACGGTGGAAGGCGCGCTCGTCGATGCCGAGGTCGGCGGCGTGGCTGCGCACATAGGTCAGTGCGATGCGTGCCGACTCCTTCATGACGTCGCCGAGTTGGCCGGTGAGGACGAGCCCGTCGGTGCCGGCCATCGAGGCTGCCTCGATGAAGAGCACATCACCGCCGCTGGGCGTTACCGCGAGGCCGGTCGCGACCCCGGGCACCGCGGTACGCGTGGCCGATTCCTGGAAGAACTTCGGCCGTCCGAGCGCCTCGCGCGCGACGCTGGCGTCGATCGCGACCGGCGCCACCGCCGCGCCCGCGGCGATACGCGTTGCGGTCTTGCGCAGCAGCGTGCCGAGCTCGCGCTCGAGCTGACGGACGCCGGCCTCGCGTGTGTACGCAGTGATCAGCGTCCGCAGCAAGGCGTCGTCGATGCTGACTTCGTCGGGGCGCAACCCGTTGCACTCCACCTGGCGCGGCCACAGGAAGCCGCGCGCGATGGCGAGCTTCTCCTCGACCGTGTAGCCGTCGAAGCGGATCACCTCCATGCGGTCGACGAGCGGCCCGGGAATGGTGTCGGCCACGTTCGCGGTGGCGATGAACAGCACCTCGGAGAGGTCGAGCTCGACGTCGAGATAGTGGTCGCGGAAGGCGTGATTCTGCGCCGGATCGAGCACCTCCAGAAGCGCTGCCGAGGGATCGCCACGCCAGTCCGCGCCGACCTTATCGACCTCGTCGAGCATGATGACGGGGTTCATCGTCCCTGCGTCACGCAGCGCGCGCACCAGCCGACCGGGCAGGGCGCCGATGTACGTGCGCCGATGGCCGCGGATCTCGGCCTCGTCGCGCACGCCGCCGAGCGACATGCGGACGAACTTCCGCCCGGTGGCGCGCGCGATCGACTCACCGATCGAGGTCTTGCCGGTGCCCGGCGGGCCGATGAGCGTCAGGATGACGCCCGAACGGCGATCGTTGGGGACGCCGCGCTCGGCGCGGAGCTTGCGGACCGCGAGGTACTCGACGATGCGCTGCTTGACGTCGTCGAGGCCGGCGTGGTCGGCGTCGAGCACCGCGCGCGCGTGTGCCGGATCGAGACGCTCCTCGGAGCGCTGTGCCCACGGCACCGCGAGCAGCCAGTCGAGGTAGGTGCGGATCATCGACGACTCCGGGCTCGATTCGCCCATGCGCTCCAGCCGTCCGAGCTCGCGCTCAGCCTGTGCGCGCACCGCATCTGGCATCCCGGCCGCGGCGATCTTCTCGCGATACTCGCCCGCGACCGGCGTCTCGCCCTCGCCGAGTTCCTTGTGGATCGAGTCGAGCTGGCGGCGGAGGAAGTACTCGCGCTGCTGTTTCTGGGCGCCGGACTCGACGTCCTCGCGGATGCGCTTGCGCACCTGCAGCTCGGCGAGCCGCTCGCGCTGCAGGCGGAGCGCCAGGGCCAGCCGCTCGACGACGTCAAGGGTCGCAAGCAATTCGATCTTCTGCGCCCGGGAGAGGTCGGGCGAGTAGCCGGCGGTGTCGGCGAGCCCGCCCGGCTCGGTGATCGAGCGCAGGAAGGTGGCCAGCCGGCCGTCGTCGCCGCGCATCTCGAGGATCTCGAGCACCACGGCGCGGTACTCACGCTCGAGCTCGGCGGTGCGGCTCGGCGGGGGCGTACTGTCAGGCTTCGCCTCCACCTCCACGACCAGGTGGCCGGCTGGGGCGCTACGCGCGGCGCCAGCGACGCCGCGGTGCAGGCCCACAAGAACGACCGCTCGGCCGCCACCTGGCAGCCGGACCTGCTCTACCACCTCCGCAACGACACCGACGCGGGCGTATTCCTTCCCGTGGCGGGGAACGAGGAAGACGCGCCCGTCGTCGCCGACGTCCACGGGTAGGGTAACGGTCATGGATGGAAACACGACGGTATCGTCGAGGGGGACCAATCGAAGATGTTCCATTGGATGGCGGAAGGTAAGTCGGCCCGGCGGATTGTCAACCGTGTGCCGGCATGCGCATACGACGACCGAGGGCGCTGCACAAGGGCATCACCCGGGCGCTCAGCTGCATTTTGTTGTGGCCAACCTTCAGTTGGGTTGGCGATACGGCCTGTTCCAGCGACTGGCTCGGCTACGGCAGCTAACGTCGTGTCCGGTTCGATTTCCTGTGTCACGTGTGAGTGTCGCTCGCTCTCGCATTTCAGCGCAATGGTCAGGAAGCCTGCCGGATGTCAACGCGCCGAGGCTGATCGGCATATCAGCTGTAACGACGACGTTTGCGGCTGATCCGATGCGGTGGCGCCTGTCGATGTCGTCGTCAGCATCACGGAGCGGTTCCCGGCGACGACATCGATCTCGAACGGCGCGCTACAGTAGTTCTGTTGCATGGCCGTCAACGGCGAAGCGTGCGAGTACCCCGTCTCGGTAGCGATCGGATCGAGAAGATGCGCGAGAGCGTATTCCAGAGCATTGCGGTCGGCGCTCAGCACGCTTCGCAGCGCTGCGTTGGCAGTCTTGTTTGGATCGGGTGACACCACATTGACGGCGGTGACCCCGTCGGGTGTGCACGACGGCAAATCCGGGTCCTGGTTGTTCAGGCACGTGACGACCTGGAAGCGGCAGAATCCCGATGTCGAGTCCGGAAGCGGTGCGCGTGCGGCGTCAAAGCCCCTGATGTCGCAGGTGGGGTCGGCATCGTGGCAGGTCTGCTGGCGAGTCGGCAGGTGGTATCGGTCCGGTTTCTGCCTGGGGTTCACCACGTACCACTCAACATGGCAGTCATTGTGATCTCGCAAGGGGCTTTTGCGGCTGCCTCGAATCAGCGATCGACTGGCGCTGTAGGAGCAGCCCGGCGGGCAACTGTCTCCAGCGATTTGGTTTCCGTCGTCGCATTGCTCGCCCGCCGTAACGATCCCATTGCCACAACGAGTCACAGTACAGTTCGCGTCGCAGCCGTCCCCGTTCACCTCGTTGCCGTCGTCGCATTCCTCCCCTGGGTCAACGACACCGTTCCCGCAGGGGTCGCGGCTGGCCCACACGGGCGTAAGAAAACCGACACACCCGTGGGGAGTCGTTCCATACGAAAGAGACACGCCTGTGAAGGCCTTCCCATCGGGCGTGAGGGTTCCATCGAGTGTCTCCGGTATGCTCTTGCCCGGTACTGGGCAGAAGAACGGCTTCGTCAATGCGAAGGCTCCGGTATCCGAATTGATGGTGCCGGTAAAGCTACCGGGTGGGCTCACGACTACCGTGTTACCAGTTTGCGTGATCGACCAGACCTCATCGAAGGTAAGACCGAAGGCGGGATTGGCCAGCTCAACGTACCAGTCACCCGTCAAATCCACGTCTGCATGTGCAGCGTGTGCGGTCACGCTGATCGAAATGACGGCGGTGACGAGCAATCGCCCCCCGAGGGACGTGAGAGCGTATGCGCGGAGCCGACACCTCGGAAGCGATATTTCCCAGATGGACAGCACACCAGCCTGCTTTGGGACAGCAATAGCCCACTGCGGGAGGTTGGGGCAAGCATTTTCTCTTTGCCGCGCTGCACGTCGTTCCCCGGCGACGCTCGCTCCTATCCGACCACTCAATATGGCTTTGAAGCTCTGGTTCCAGAGAAACGCGGACCCGTGGAGTGCGGCAAGTACAGCGCTGACGGTTACCTCGATAAGGTTCCCATCGACCCGTGGCGTAACCGCTACGCGTACATCTTCCACCGGCCTTCTGCTTCGCCTTCTCACCGCGCCGGTCACCGCGTATCGAGAACGAATAAGGGAACACTCGTCGCGGCGTCCCAGAAGGCAGGTTTAGCCACGTTGACGATGAGCGGAGCCGACCGACCTTTGAGTCCCAGCACCGTCGATTTCCATCTTCACCGGCACGATGTTCACCGCGTTCGTCTCTAAGTCGAATACCAACTTCGCTTCCCCATGCTCCAGTTGGCGCACGACATCGGCGATTTTCTCCTCCAGCGTTCGCTCGCGCTCACCGTAGTCCGTCCCCGCACGCGTTACGAACTCCTCGACGACCCGGCGTAGGGTGTCAGTCTGCAGAGAGGCGTACGGGACTTCCATCGTATTGGCGTCGGGACGATAGCGGTGGTCTGTGCGATCGCTTCGAGTCGCAGTCCGGATGGGTTTACGCTCGAAGCTGCTGCCTACGCTCAGTCTTCCGGCGGCGGCTGCGGTCCGGGCACGATCCCGGCGATGTCCCGGTCCTCGCTCAGCGCGCCCGGTTGGTTGCGCCCTTCTTCGGTGCGCTGGACGCGCCGGGCAGCCTTCTGCTCCTGCCGTTGCCGTCGCTCTAACTCCTTGCGCCGTTTGTTCATCGATGGACGTGCGTTGGCCATGGTGCGTCTCCTCTTCTCAATTGGGCGTGGTCCGCCTGCATCGCACAGCTTGCTGGCTCCACGACAACTGCGGGCGGGGGTACTCATAGCAGTTCGGAGCCGTTGGCGCGCTACCGCCGGAAACCATTCGGCATACGACGTTAGCAGCCGGCGCTCTGCGCCGCACGCGCCGTGCCTTGAAAGGGCCGACTCTTACCACGGGCTCCCGTGGTAGCCCGGCCGGTTCGTGCAGATACGCGCCGGCGCAATTGGCCGTACTTATGGGCGCCGATGCGGAGACCGCAAAGGCCGCACCTGGAGCGGTGCGCGGAGCCAAACCGGCGATCGTCGCCGGTCAAATCGCGGTCGGCGCGAGAAAGCCCTCGCAGATTGAAATGGTCCCAAGGGGATTCGAACCCCTGCTACCGACGTGAGAGGCCGGCGTCCTAACCACTAGACGATGGGACCCAAGTCATTTCGGATTGGCGATTGCGGATTGCGGATTTTCAGAGGGAAGCAATCCGCAATCCGAATCCCGCAATCCGCAATTCCACAACTGAGGAGGTAGGACTCGAACCTACAGTGCCCTGATCCAGAGTCAGGTGGCTTACCAATTAGCCGACTCCTCACCAACGAGAACGGCGCTCAGAGTAGGAAGCAGCAACGGTGAAGTCAAGGCACCGAGCGCGTCATCGATACCGCAGCCGCAGTCGGCGGCGCGTTGCAAGCGCGATGAAAGCTGTTATCCATCGGGCTCGTTCCGAACAGGAGAGTCGCGTCAATGAGCGAGAGCCCGAAACCCGAAGTGACACCGCCCACGGCGGGAACCGACTTCATCCGTCAGATCGTCATCGCCGACCTGAGGAGCGGCAAGCACACCTCGGTGTGCACCCGCTTCCCACCGGAACCCAACGGCTACCTGCACATCGGCCACGCCAAATCCATCTGCCTCAACTTCGGGATCGCGCGCGAGTTCGGCGGCGTATGCAACCTGCGCTTCGATGACACCAATCCCGTCAAGGAAGACGTCGAGTACGTCGAGTCGATACAAGAAGACGTGCGCTGGCTCGGGTTCGATTGGAAGGGCAGTGCGTTGTACGCGTCGGACTACTTCGACCGGTTGCATGAATTCGCCGTCGAGCTGATCAAGAAAGGCAGGGCGTACGTCTGTCATCTCAGCGCCGAGGACACCCGCGTCTATCGCGGCACGTTCACCGAACCGGGGCGGAACAGCCCGTACCGCGACCGTTCGGTCGAGGAGAACCTGGCGCTCTTCGAGCAGATGCGGCGGGGCGAGCTGGCGGAAGGCACGTGCGTGCTGCGTGCCAAGATCGACATGGCATCGCCCAACATCAACATGCGCGATCCGGCCATCTACCGCATCAAGAAGGCGCACCACCATCGCACCGGCGACACGTGGTGCATCTACCCGATGTACGACTTCGCGCATGGGCTCTCCGATGCCATCGAGGGCATCACACACTCGATCTGTACGCTCGAGTTCGAGGATCACCGGCCTTTGTACGATTGGCTTCTCGACCAACTCGACGTTCCGTGCCACCCGCAGCAGATCGAGTTCGCCCGCCTGAACCTCAACTATACGGTGCTCAGCAAGCGCAAGCTGCTGCAGCTCGTGCGCGACGGTCTGGTCGATGGCTGGGACGACCCGCGCATGCCCACGCTTGCCGCCTATCGCCGGCGCGGCTACACGCCCGAGTCGATCCGCAACTTCTGCGACCGTATCGGCGTCGCCAAGGCGAACAGCACGGTGGAGGTCGCGATGCTCGAGCACAGCATCCGCGACGACCTCAACAAGCGTGCGCCGCGAGCGATGGCCGTGCTCAAGCCGTTGCGTTTGGTCATCGACAACTATCCGGCAGACCACGTCGAGGAGCTCGACGCGGTCAACAATCCGGAAGACCCTTCCGCCGGCAAACGCAAGGTGCCGTTCTCACGGGTCCTGTACATAGAGCAGGACGACTTCCGCGAAATGCCACCACCGAAGTACTTCCGCCTGTCCCCGGGGAAGGAAGTGCGTCTGCGCTACGCGTATTTCATTACTTGTCGGAGTGTCGTGAAGGACCCGCAGACGGGTGAGGTGACCGAGGTCCACTGCACGTACGACCCGGCCACCCGGGGTGGCGACGCGCCCGACGGGCGCAAGGTGAAGAGCACGCTGCACTGGGTGTCGGCGCAACACGCTGTCGATGCCGAGGTGCGCTTGTACGATCGGCTGTTCGCGGCGGAGTTTCCGGATCGCGAAGAGAATTTCCTCACGGCGCTCAACCCCCGCTCACTCGAAGTGCTGCACGGCTGCAAGACTGAGCCGTCGCTCGCGGCCGCGCGGCCCGCCGACCGCGTGCAGTTCGAGCGCCAGGGCTACTTCTGCGTCGACCCGAAGCTGTCGAAACCGGGCGCGCCCGTCTTCAACCGCATCGTCGGGCTGAAGGACAGCTGGGCCAACATCGAGAAACGCGGGGCGTGAGAGCGCGTCGCCGGGCTGTGGCCCACTTCACTGTGTGCCGGCCGCTTGCGTCGCCGCCGGGGTCGGCTTCGCCGCTTGGGCGATCTGTTCGATTGCGTGATCCAGCCGCTCGATCGTGCGCTCCTTGCCCAGTACATCGAGGACCTCGAAGATCCCAGGGCTGGAGGTGCCGCCGGTCATCGCCAGGCGCACCGGTTGCGCGATCTGCCCGAGTGAAAGCCCGAACTGGCCGGTCACGGCTTCGAAGCACACGTGGATCGTATCGACCTTCCACTCCACAAGATCGCCGAGCCGCGCCCGCAGCGCGCGCAGCGGCTCAAGGGTTTCCGGCTTCAGGAACTTGCGCGCTCCGGCAGCGTCGATGCTGACCGTGGGACGCAGATAGAACTGCGCCAAGTCGACCAGCTGCACCAAGGTCTTGGCCCGCTCTTGCAGGGTCGCGACCATCCGTGCCAGCCACGCGTCATCGCCCGGGATGGTGTAGCCGGCGCTGGCGATGAATGGCTTGATCGTTTGTGCCAACTCGGCTGCAGACATCGCCTTCAGGTACTGGAAATTGAGCCATTCGGCCTTCTCGGCGTTGTACACGCCGGCGGACTTGCCGACATCCTCGATCGCGAACTTCTCGATCAGCTCGGCGCGCGCGAAGATCTCCTGGTCACCGTGCGACCAGCCGAGGCGCACCAGGTAGTTCACCAATGCGTCGGGGAGGTAGCCCATGTCGCGATAGGCCATCACTGACGTCGCACCGTGTCGTTTGCTCAAACGGCTCCGATCCGTTCCGAGGATCAACGGGAGGTGCGCAAACGCCGGTGCGGTGTAGTCGAAGGCGCGGTACAGCTGGATCTGCTTGGGTGTGTTCACGAGGTGGTCTTCGCCGCGGATGTTGTGGGTGATCTGCATCAATGCGTCGTCGATCACCGCACAGAAGTTGTACGTCGGCGTACCGTCGGAGCGCACGAGGATGAGGTCGTCCAGCTCCCGATTCTGGAACACGACATGACCCTTCACGAGATCGGCCACCACTGTCTCGCCGTCGAGCGCCGCCTTGAAGCGCAGCGCAAACGGCCGATCGGTGTCCTGCGCCTTCAAGTTGCGGCAGGTGCGATCGTACATCGGCTTGCGCCCGTCCTTCATCGCCGCTTGGCGTTTGGCCTCGAGCTCCTCGTGCGTGCAGTAACAGCGATACGCCTTGCCCTCGCGCACCAGGCGATCGGCGTGCTCGCGATAGAGCTCGCTCCGCTGGCTCTGGAAGATCGGCCCCTCGTCCCAGTCCAAGCGCAGCCACGTCAGGGCATCGAGGATGGCCTGGATGGATTCCTGGGTCGACCGCTCACGGTCGGTATCTTCGATCCGAAGAATGAACGTGCCGCCGTGGTGCCGCGCGAACAGATAGTTGAACAACGCTGTGCGGGCGCCGCCGATGTGCAAATAGCCAGTAGGACTGGGCGCAAAACGCACGCGAACGGTGGACATGATGAATGAGGTGGCAGTAACAGGGCGGTTCCTTCAAGTCAACGCAAGGAGAGCGTACGTCGCTCGTAGCACGTGGCTCGTGGGGGGGCCCTGTACCCGCCCAGACTACGAGCCACAGGCCATCTGCCACGTGCGTTTTTTTGGCCTTGCCAACGGCGCGCGTTTTTTAGTATGACGGGCGCGAATTCAGTCATAGGCGGTTCACGAGCCGCTGCTGCGAGGAAGGAGGGGGTGCAATGCGCGAGGCACTGTGTGGGTGGAATTCTCGATGGCACCGGACCCTGACGCTTGCGTCGCTGGCGCTCTGCCTGACCGTTCCGGTCGGCCGGCCGGCGCGAGCAGGCCAGAAGTTTGGTCCGCTGGAACTGTCGGGGAACATCGAATCGCAGAACCTGGTTCGACACGATTCGATCGACAAGTTGCAGTTCATTCAGAACCGCAACACGATGCGCATCCGAGTCGACTACGACTGGTTGCAGAACGGCAGGCTCATCGATCGCTTCGAGATCCCATGGATCGAACGGTCGAAGCTCTTCATTCTGTACCGCGGCGTCTACGATGGGTTCTACGACATCGCGCCGACGGACCTGCAGCACGGGCAAACGCGCTACGACGATCTCGTCGGCGGCCCGATCGCGGGTAACGATGCCGGCAACTGTGTCGGCGGTCAGTGCACATCGCCTGCCAGTGGGCCAGCTACGCGGGCCCTGCTGCCGGGTACCTACAGCCGCTACACGGCCGGGACCCGGTCGGGTATCAAGTTCGAGAACACCTTGCGCGAGGCGTACATCGATTTGAAGCTCGCGGCCGCACCGGTCAGTTTCCGCATTGGCCGCCAGCAGGTGATCTGGGGAGAGAGTGATCAGTTCCGGTTGATGGACATCTGGAACCCGATCGATGTTACCTGGCACTTGCAGCAGGAATCATGGGACAACATCCGTATCCCGTTGTGGCTCGGCAAAGGGTTGTGGGACATTGGAGAGCTCGGTCCGTTGTCCAACACCTTCTTGGAAGTCGTCTATAACCCGTTTGACTTTCAACCCAACCAGAAGCTCGCCTTCTTGCCGCGGCCGTGGTCGGCATTCATTCCCGATCCGCTGCGCTCCGGACAGGTGCAGCAGGTGCTGCCGGGATCATACCTGACCCCGCAGTTCAACCTGCAGGGGACGAGCTTCCGTCGCGGGAACTTCAGTCGAAGCCCTGCCGACGCTAGCGAAGTGGGCTTCCGCTTCCATAGCGTTACGCCGCAGGGGATAGAGTTCTCGACCAACTATCTCTACGCGCGTGCCCGTGGCGTCGGCGCGGGCGCCCCACAGTCAGTCGCGATCCAGCACATTGGGCGGCCGACCCGCTCGAACGACCTGTTCGAGATCGAAGGCCAAACCTATCGTCCCTCGAACATCCCGGTCACCGCGGAGATCAAGTATCCCTACAACCACATCTTTGGCCTGACCGGTAACTATTTCGAGGGCGACTTCACGTCAGCAGTGCTTCGGCTAGAGTCCGCCTACGTCTTGGACGAGCCGGTGCAGACGATCGATCCGAAGAAGACCGCGCTCTGCGGCGCTGCTGGATCGCCGGCCTGCCCAGCGGGGCAGACGCCGAACTTCGCGAACGCTCCGCAAACCGCGGATAAGCGCTCCCTCTGGGCTGGCATGGTCGGGTTCGATCGACCCACTTGGATCCGTCTTCTCAACCCCAAGGCCACGTGGTTCCTGACTGCCCAGTTCTTCTGGAGCTACTATCCGGGGAACGTGAGTTTCCTGCGCGGCAACTCTGGCGTGAGTGAGACCCCGTACTTCACACCGGGCGTCGGTGCGCCGGGGCACCGTACGTCAGGGTTCGGCCAGTGGGTCTCCGGGCCGAATGCTGGGTTGGTCGAGCGTCTGCAGAACGGCGTGCCGGGTACCGATCCCAGCGGCGACATCATCCGGCGCTGGGAGCACCTCATTACCTTCGCGGGCACGAGCTTCTATCGGGGTGGCACACTGGTTCCGTTCGTCGCCGCCGCGTGGGACCCTGTGAACGACAACCTCGAAGCGCTGTGGAACATGGACTACTTCTACAGCAACAACTTCATCATCACGCTGCAGCAGAAGTACTTCACCCAATACGGCAGCGGCGCGCCGAGCGATGATCCCTGGGGAGCCGGCGGCCGCAACCACCGGCGCGACGAGACCGGTATCAAAGTCACTTATCAGTTCTAGGAGCGATTACACCGCTGACACCCAACGGCCGCCCGCGAGCATCGCAGGCGGCCGTTGTCGTCTGGGAAGAAGGCACCTGCGGCTCTACGTGGAAGCGATCACCGCCTGGTGCCCGCGCGCCGTCAGCTCACACTGCAATGCATCGCGAAACTCGCGGTACGAATCCTGGTAGGCCTCCCACCACTCGTCCGTGGCCTCGGCCGCGAGCACGGTAGACATCGGTGCATGCAGCCGCGGCGTGAAGATGCGCAGGTCGGCCTCATCGCTTGTCGTGAAGACTGCGACCTGGACATCGGATGCCGCCAGACACACTGCGATCGGCGTTTCCAAAGACGCGGCACTGTCCGCGCAGCCCAGCGCCGGCAACTCGCTGTCCCACCAGTCGGTGCCGCTACTCTCCGGTTCCAAGCCGTCGGCGAGCCCGCGGAGAATCCTG
>JBGQHM010000095.1:0-18334 GCA_041497995.1 Binatia bacterium
GCCCAGGAACGCGTCGCCATCGACTACGGTGACGCCGCCGAACTGGCGGACCGGGCGGCGAAGGCATTGAAGGCGCTGGCCGCCAACAACGCCGGCATGTGGAAGGCGCTGCGGGCGCAAGGCGTCTTCCGCGGCCACGGACCTGCACCGAAGGTGGCGTTCCTCTACACCGGCCAGGGCTCGCAGTACGCCAACATGCTGCAGCAACTGCGCGCCGTCGAACCGATCGTCGCTCACACCTTCGCGGAAGCTGATCGTGTGATGACTCCGCTGCTCGGCAAGCCGCTCACCGACTACATCTTCGTCAACGGC
Source organism: Binatia bacterium (assembly GCA_041497995.1). Classification (GTDB taxonomy): domain Bacteria; phylum Desulfobacterota; class Binatia; order HRBIN30; family HRBIN30; genus DATKMS01. Next base: position 313 of record JBGQHM010000095.1, read on the forward strand.
GACGACCCGGCTGTCTTCGCGAAGGCGGAAGACAATTTGCGACAGACCGCCATCACGCAGCCCGCCGTGCTGGCCGCCGACACCGCTCTCACCCGTCTGCTCGCGGCGTTCGGCGTTACGCCGGACATGGTTATGGGGCACAGTCTCGGCGAGTATGGCGCGCTGATCGCCGCCGCCGCGCTGCCGGTCGCCGACGCCCTCGAAGCGGTCAGCGCCCGCGGCCGCGAGATGACCAACCTGTCCGTTGAAGACAACGGTTGGATGGCGGCAGTGTTCGCGCCGCTCCCTGAAGTGCAGCGTATCCTGAAGACGATGGATGGCTACGTCGTCATCGCCAACGTGAATAGCAATAGCCAGTCGGTCATCGGCGGAGCGACGGCGGCGGTGCAGCGGGCAATGGAGGCGTTCGTCGCCGCCGGGTACAACGCCGTGCAACTGCCGGTGAGTCATGCCTTCCACACGAGGATCGTGGCCCCTGCAAGTGACCCGCTGCGGCGCACGCTCGAACGCTTGCATTTGCAGCCACCGAGTCTGCCAATCGTCGCCAACGTCAGCGGCGAGCTGTACCCGATGGGGGCGGGCGTCGTGCCGCAGATGCTCGACATCCTGGCGCAGCAAGTGGCTGCACCCGTGCAGTTCGTCAAGGGATTGCAGACGCTGTACGCGGCCGGCGTTCGCCTCTTCGTGGAAGTCGGACCGAAGAAGGCGCTGCAGGGCTTTGTCGACGACGTCTTCGGCGAGCGCAGCGACGTCGCGTCGCTGTTTACCAACCATCCGAAGCTCGGCGACATTGTATCGTTCAACCAGGCCCTGTGCGGCTTGTACGCGGCCGGCCTCGGCGTCGGGTGTGCTGCCGGCGAGATGCGGAATCGCGCAGCGGCCCTGCCGGCAGCTGCACCACGATCGGCGGTGAATGGAGCCGCATCGATGCCGACCGCCGCGCCTTCGACCGATACCTACCTGCAACTCGGCCACCTGGTTGCGGACTTCATCGAGAAGGCCGGGCAAATCTACCACGGTGAGGCGCCGGCCGCGCCGAGCGAGCCGGTCGTGATCAGCGGCGCGGCGCTGGGCTTGCCGGGTACGGAACTGATCTTCGACGATGCCAACGTCGGACGCATCTTGAACGGCGAGCAGTGCCTCGACGTCATTCCCACGCGCTTCCGGCGGGCCATGCTCGACAAACACATCACGCGTCTGGTGAAGAACGAGCAGGGCGGTGCAACGTTCGAGGTGATCGACAGTGCGGCGGACGTCATCAAGCTCGCCGGGCGCGGCGGGACCTTCGATCTGGGCAGCGAGTTCGGAGTCTCCGCCGAACGCCTACCTGCGCTCGATATCACGACGCGGCTCGCCATCGGGGCAGGGCTCGACGCGTTACGCGATGCCGGCATCCCGCTAGTGATGCGCTACAGGACGACCAGCAAGGGCACGCACCTGCCGGACCGTTGGGTGTTGCCGGATGCATTGCGCGACGACACTGGCGTGATCTTCGCCTCGGCGTTCCCAGGCTACGACGAGTTGGTCGGCGACCTCAGCCACTACTTCACCGATCACACGCGCCGCGAGCAGTTGGCGATGCTCGAAAGCTTGCGCGGACGGCTCGTGGAGTCGAGCAACGGCCACGGCACCGCCGTCACCGAGATCGATCACCGCATCCACGACCTGCGGGCGGCGATCGAGCAAGATCCCTACGCGTTCGACCGCCGCTTCCTGTTCCGCATCCTGTCGATGGGGCATTCGCAGTTCGCCGAGCTGATTGGTGCGCGCGGCCCGAACACGCAGATCAACTCGGCGTGCGCCAGTAGCACGCAAGCCGTGGCGCTCGCGGAAGATTGGATTCGCGCCGGTCGCTGCCGCCGGGTGATCATCATTGCCGGCGACGATGTGACCAGCGATCGGATGCTGGAGTGGATCGGCGCTGGTTTCCTCGCCAGCGGCGCGGCCGCAACCGATGACGTCGTTGAAGAGGCTGCGATTCCGTTCGACCGCCGCCGCCATGGGATGCTGCTCGGCATGGGCGCCGCCGCAATGATCGTCGAGAGTGCGGAGGCAGCACGTGAGCGCGGCATCCGGCCAATCTGCGAAGTGCTGAGCACGGTCACCGCCAACAGTGCGTTCCACGGGACGCGGCTCGATGTCGATCACATCTGCCAAATGATGGAGTCTGTCATCAACCAGGCCGAACGCCGCTGGGGCATTCAGCGCCAGCAGATCGCAGCACAGACGGTCTTCGTGTCGCATGAGACCTACACGCCGGCACGCGGCGGTAGCGCCGCGGCGGAGGTACACGCGTTGCGCGCGGTCTTCGGTCCGGCAGCCGATCAGATCGTGGTCGCCAATACCAAGGGATTCACCGGCCATGCGATGGGCGTCGGTATCGAAGACGTCGTCGCCATCAAGTCGCTGGAAACCGGTCTGGTGCCGCCGGTCGCGAACTTTAAGGAGGTCGACCCGGACCTTGGCCCGCTCAACCTCTCCAAGGGGGGCGCGTATCCGGTGCAGTATGCCCTGCGCTTGGCCGCTGGCTTCGGCTCACAGATCAGCATGACGCTCATGCGCTGGGTGCCTACGCCTGACGGCAGGCGGCCGGACCCCGATGCACTTGGATTCTCCTACCGGGTTGCCGACGCCGGTGTCTGGAAGGCATGCCTCAACCGTAGCAGCGGCCACTCCGGCGCAGAATTGGAGGTCGTGAACCGCACCCTGCGCGTGAAGGATCAAGGTCCCGCGCAGCGCGCTACGCAACCCGTTGCAGCTCCGCCTCCCGTAGAGGTGCGCCAACCTGTGCCGGTCCAAGTCCCTGCACCACCGCCAACGGTAGCCCCGGAGCGTGCCCTGCCTGACAGGGCGGATGGAACGACGGATGTGGTGAAAGAGCGGGTGCTCGCCCTCGTCGCCGCGAAGACGGGATACCCGCCCGACATGCTCGACTTGGACCTCGATCTCGAGGCTGACCTCGGGATCGACACGGTCAAGCAAGCGGAGGTGTTCGCGGCGATTCGCGAAGCCTACAACATCGCGCGAGAAGATAAATTGAAGCTGCGCGACTTTCCGACGCTCGCGCATGTCATCCAGTTCGTGCGTGACCGCCGGCCAGATTTGGCTGCGGCGGTAGCTGCCGAGATGGCCGCAGCACCGCCCGCTGCGCTGCCACCAGCGTCTGCGTCGGATGCACTACGGGAGCGCGTACTGGCGTTGTTCGCTGAGAAGACCGGATATCCACCAGACATGCTCGATCCGGATCTGGATCTGGAAGCCGATCTCGGCATCGACACAGTGAAACAGGCGGAGATGTTTGCGGCTATTCGCGAGGCCTACCACATCCCGCGCGAGGACAAGTTGAAACTGCGCGATTTCCCGACACTGGCACACGTCATCCAGTTCGTGCGCGAGCGCCGGCCAGATCTGGCGGCGCCGCGAGTGGTGGCGGAAGCTTCGCAGCCCGCCGCGCGCTCCGCCGTGCCTGATACGGGCGATGCGGTGAAAGAGCGCGTGCTGGCGCTGTTCGCGGAGAAGACGGGCTATCCACCCGACATGCTCGAACCGGATCTCGACCTGGAAGCGGACCTGGGAATCGATACCGTGAAGCAGGCGGAGATGTTTGCGGCGATTCGCGAGGCCTACAATATTCCGCGCGACGACAAGTTGAAGCTGCGTGACTTCCCGACGCTGGCACACGTCATCCAGTTCGTGCACGACCGGCGGCCCGATAGAGCTGCAGCAGCGGTGCCTTTCCCGCAACCAGAGACGCAGCAAACCGTGCCGTTACCGGGACCTGCTGCGAGCATGGATGCTGCCAACCGCATCCCGCGCCGCGTACCGATCCCGACGCTGCGTCCGCCGCTCAACCTCTGCAAGTCGACCGGCGTGAAGCTTGATGTCGAGAGCCGCGTGCTGGTCATGCCTGACCAAGGCGGTGTCTCCAAGGTACTGCTGAAGCGACTCAAAAAACTGGGCGTAGATGCGCTGGTGCTCGATCCGATTGCAGATGCCGGTGCGCTCACGGATAGCATCAACAGCTGGTTGGCGCGGGGCTCGGTGCACGGCGTGTATTGGCTGCCTGCGCTCGATCCCGAGCCCGACATCAGTGAGATGGACCTCGCAGCCTGGCGGGCCGCGTTGCACGTACGGGTGAAGCTGCTCTACGCCACGATGCGGGCCGTGTACGAGCATGTGGCGCAACCGGGAACGTTTCTCGTCTCGGCGACCCGGCTCGGCGGACAACATGGATACGACGAGGCCGGTGCTTACGCGCCACTCGGTGGTCCGGTTGTCGGTTTCACCAAGACCTACAAACGCGAGCGCGACAAGGCGCTCGTCAAGGCGGTCGACTTTGGGCCCAATCACAAGGCCGCCGAGGTGGCCGATGCGCTGATGGAGGAGACTTTACGCGATCCCGGCGTGGTTGAGGTTGGCCACAAGTCCCGAATGCGGTGGAGCGTCGGCTTGCAAGAGCAACCGGCGGTCGACAGCAAGGGCGGCCTTGCGCTCTCCCGCGACAGCGTGTTCGTCGTGACCGGCGCCGCCGGCAGCATCGTCTCGGCCATCATCGCGGATCTTGCTGCCGCATCCGGCGGCACGTTCTACCTGCTCGACAAGGTTCCGCAGCCCGATCCGGAGAACCCGGACATCCAGCGCTTCGTCACCGACAGGGAAAATCTGAAGCGCGACCTGTTCGAGCGCATCAAGGCGCGTGGTGAGCGTGCAACGCCCGCGCTTGTGGAGCGCGAGCTAGCAGCATTGGAGCGTGCGCACGCGGCGCTTGGCGCGCTGCAGGCCGTGCGGGCCGCGGGAGGCGTGGCCCGCTACTACAGCGTTGACCTCATGGACGCGGACGCCGTGGCCAGTGCCATCGAGGACGTGCGCAAGAACAGCGGACACATCGATGCGCTCATCCACGCTGCGGGCTTGGAGATCAGCCGTTTCCTGCCGGACAAGGAGGCGCGCGAGTTCGACCTCGTCTTCGACGTCAAGAGCGACGGCTGGTTCAACCTGCTGCACGCCATCGGCAGCATGCCGCTCGGCGCCACGGTGGCCTTCAGCTCCATTGCCGGCCGCTTTGGCAACGGCGGCCAGACGGACTACAGCGCCGCCAACGATTTGCTTTGCAAGTACAGCTCGAGCTTCCGAACGACGCGATCCGGGACGCGCGGCATTGCGATCGACTGGACGGCGTGGGGCGACATCGGCATGGCTACCCGCGGCTCGATCCCGAAGATGATGGACGCGGCTGGCATCGACATGCTTCCAGCTGACGCCGGAATTCCCATCGTGCGACGTGAGCTGGTGGCTGGCACCCGCGGCGAGGTGGTGATCGCCGGACGGCTCGGCATCCTGTTGAACGAATGGGACGACACCGGTGGCCTTGACCCCGCCGCGTTCCTCAATGGCAACTCGGCCAAGCATGGGCCGATGCTTGGGAAGGTCGTGGGTATGCCATTACACGGCGGGCTCACGGTCGAAACCACACTTGATCCGACAGCTCAAGCGTTCCTGCATGACCACCAGATCGACGGCACGCCGGTGCTGCCCGGTGTGATGGGTGTGGAAGCCTTCGCGGAACTGGCGACGCTGCTCCTCCCCGACTGGCACGTCGCAGCGATCGAGGACGTCGAGTTTCTCGCGCCGTTCAAGTTCTATCGCAACGAGCCGCGCGTGGTCACACTCAGCGCGGTCTGCCGGCCGGATGGCGATGACATCGTGGCGGAATGCCGACTCACCGGTAGCCGCAACTTGCCCAATCAGCCAGAGCCGCAAGTGACGACACATTTCACCGGCCGCGTCCGGCTCGTCAGCCGCGCGCCCGAGGGCATCCACGCCAGTGTGCCCCACCCAGCGAATGGCGGTGGCGTCACCGCACACGATATCTATCGTATCTACTTCCATGGGCCGGCGTACCAGGTGCTCCAACACGTGTGGCGCGACGGGGCGACGACGGTTGGGCTGATGGCGGAAGCGTTGCCCGACAACCACACCCCCGGGCAGCTGTCGATGCTGATGACGCCGCGACTGATCGAGCTGTGCTTCCAGACGGCCGGCATCTGGGAGATCGGCACAGCAGGGCACATGGGGTTACCCGAGCACATCGACCGTGTGAGTGCGCTGCACATTCCAGATGCGAGCAGCGGCCGACTGCATGCAGTGGTGAATTCAAACACCGAGGCGGGCAGCTTCGACGCTCAGGTTCTCGACGCCAACGGCAATGTCTGCGTCGATCTGCACGGCTATCGCACCGTCGAGCTGCCGACCGGCATCGACGCCGCAGACCGCAAGCCGCTGCAGGACGCAATGGCATGAGAAGAGCAACGCACCATGTCATCTGAGTTTCAGCGCATAGCCATCGTCAATCGTGGCGAGCCAGCCATGCGGCTAATTCACGCCGTGCGCGAGCTCAATCGCGAGGCCGGCCACGACGGAGGACAGCTACGTACGATCGCCTTGTTCACCACGCCGGACCGGGGCGCGATGTTCGTGCGCGAGGCCGACGAGGCCGTGGATCTCGGCGCCGCGACGTTTGTCGACGAACGCGATGGCGAGCGGAAGAGCAGTTACCTCGACTACGCGCGCCTCGAGCAGGCCTTGGTGGCAGCGCGCGCCGACGCCGCGTGGGTGGGATGGGGGTTCGTCGCCGAGCACGCGGCGTTCGCTGAGCTCTGCCAACGCCTCGGTGTCGTCTTCATCGGACCCGAACCGAACGTCATGCGCTGGCTCGGAGACAAGATCGCGGCGAAACACCTCGCCGAGCGCGTCTCCGTACCGGTGGTGCCGTGGAGCGGCGGCCCGGTCGAGACGCTCGACGACGCGCGGCGGCACGCCGAGCGTCTCGGCTATCCGTCGATGTTCAAGGCGACCGCCGGCGGCGGTGGACGCGGGATTCGCACGGTGCGGTCCGCCGCAGAGTTGGGCGAGGCCTTCGAGCGCGCCCGCGCGGAAGCCCTACGGGCCTTCGGCGACGCAACCGTTTTCCTGGAGCGCCAGCTCGCTGGCGTGCGCCACGTCGAAGTGCAGGTGGTCGCCGACGACTACGGCACCACGTGGGCCGTTGGCGTCCGCGACTGCACCATCCAGCGCCGGAACCAAAAGGTCTTGGAGGAGGCCCCGTCACCCGTTCTCTCCGCGGGGCAGGATCAGGCCTTGCGCGACGCGGCGGTGCGCCTCTGCCAGTCGGCGGGCTATCGGAACGCCGGCACAGTTGAATTCCTGCTTGACCCCGCCAGCCACGCTTGCTTCTTCATGGAGGTCAACACGCGCCTGCAGGTGGAACATCCGGTGACCGAAATGACGACGGGTCTCGACCTGGTCAAGTTGCAACTGCATGTGGCGCGTGGTGGCCGGCTGGTTGGCGCGCCGCCCACACCACGTGGCCATGCCATCGAGGTTCGCCTGAACGCCGAGGACACGGACAACAACTTCGCGCCGGCGCCGGGTGTCATTGAGGTGTTCCGACTCCCGACCGGCCCGGGTCTGCGTGTCGATACCGGCGTCGACGGCGGCGATGCGGTTCCGCCCGAGTTCGACTCGATGATTGCCAAGCTCATTGCCTACGGGAGCGACCGGCGTGAGGCGCTCGCGCGTCTGCAACGTGGGCTTGCCGACTGCATCGTTGTGATGCGCGACGGCACGACCAACAAGGCATTCTTGCTGGCCCTGCTGGAGCGTGAAGAGGTGCGCGCCGCAAGCGCCGACACCGGCTGGCTCGACCGACTCGCCGCCGCGGGCGAGCATGTCGTGCGGCGCCATGCCGACGTCGCGCTCCTGCAAGCTGCCCTCGACGTGTACGACGCCGAGTTGAGGGTCGAGCAGTCACAGTTCTACGCATGGGCGGCTCGCGGCCGCCCGCGCGTGCGCCCCGAGATCGGTCATGTGGCTCCGCTGCGCTACCGCGGCAATCGCTACAAGCTGGAGGTCTTCGGCCTCGGACCGAACCTCTATCGCATCGACGTGGGCGGACGCCGTGTCGAGGTGCAGCTGGAACGGCTCGGAAAATTCGAGCGCTGGATCAGCTGCGCCGGGCACCGCTTCCGCGTCGTGTCGGTCGTGCAAAGGCTGACGCATCTGGTCGAGGTGGACGGTGTGCCGCACCGGATCACGCGCGACGACGGTGGCATTGTGCGCGCCCCGTCGCCCGCGGTCGTCCTGTCGATTCCCGTACGACCCGGGGATGCCGTGGCTGCCGGCGCGCGGTTGATGGTGCTCGAATCGATGAAGATGGAGCTGCCGGTGGTCGCGCCTTACGCGGGGCGCGTCCGCGAGATCCTGGTGATGCAGAACGTCCAAGTGGATGCGGCAACGCCGTTGCTGCTGCTCGATCCAATGGAGTCGGACGAGCCCGTCGCCGGCGGTGAGCGGGTGGAGTTCGCGATGCTCGACCACGTGACACCCGACGGCGAAACCCGGCGGCAGCGCTGCCGCAGCAATCTCGCCGACCTACTCCATCTCATGCTTGGGTTCGACATTGATCCCGGCGAGACGAAACACTTGCTCGCCGAGCACGTGGAAATGTGCCGGTACCTGCCCGTCGACGATGACGAGCTGCGGTGCGGGGAAGATGAGATCCTCACCACGTTCGCCGACCTCAGTGCATTGTTCCGCCGTCAGCCCGCATCCGATGACCCGGACGGTTCCGACGTGCTGCGCGCGGAGGAGTATCTGTTCACTTATTTGCGCAGCCTCGATGACAGTGGCACGCGGCTGCCGGCATCGTTCCTTGATCGGCTCCGCCGTGCACTGGTTCACTACGGCGTCGCCAACCTCGAGCGCTCGCCGCAGTTGGAAGCGAGCCTGCCACGCATCTTCAAATCCCACGAGAGATCGGAGCAGCAGAGTGCCGTCATTCTGCGAGTGCTCGAGCGGCGGCTGGCGAACGTCGAGGCGCTGCTGCCGCATGCCGATGCGTCGTATCGTGCTCTTTTGGATCGGTTGGTCGTGGTCACGCATGGCCGTTTTCCGGTGCTCAGCGAAATCGCTCGCGAAGTACGCTACCGGTACTTCGACCAGCCGCTCTTCGAGCGGGCGCGTAGTCAGGTGTATGCGGAGATGGACGAGCATCTGCGCTACCTGGCGCGCTGCCCAACCGCGATGGGCCGCACTGAACGTCTCGCCGCCTTGGTCAACTGCCCGCAGCCGCTGGTGAGTGTCCTCGCCGACCGTTTTGTGGATGCCGATGCCGCGATGCGCGAGCTCATGCTCGAGGTGCTGACACGACGCTACTATCGCATCCGGCAGATCGAGAGCTTGGAGTGTCACGCGCTAGGCGAGCAAAGCTGTGCCACAGCCGAGTACAGCTTTGAGGGAGCGCGCATCCACGTGCTCGCCACACACGCCGAGTATGCGGCGCTCACCGACGCCGCGACGCGCTTGTGCTCGCAGCTACGGGAGGTGCCGCCGGATCACGACGTGGTGTTGGACTTCTACGTTCGGTCATGGCAACCCCTGCAACCCCCCGACGAAACGCAGCGTGCGATGCACGCCATGCTCAACTCGGTGACCTTTCCACACCGCGTTCGGCGGATCGTCGTCGTGGTGGCCGGCCCTGGCCGTCCTCTCGGCATCGGCGGCGTGCAGCACTTCACCTACCGGCCGTCGGCGGACGGCTACGCGGAGGAGAAGCTGTATCGCGGGCTGCACCCGATGATGGGCAAGCGCATGCACCTATGGCGTATGAGCAACTTCGACATTCAGCGCTTGCCGTCAGTCGAGGATGTGTACCTCTTCCACGGTGTGGCGCGGCAGAATCCGAAGGATGCGCGGTTGTTCGCGATCGCCGAGGTTCGCGACCTCACGCCGGTGCGTGATGCAAGCGGCCGCATCGTGCAGCTGCCCTACCTCGAACACATGCTCATGGAAGCGCTCGCCAGCATCCGCCGCTTTCAATCGCCGCGCCCGCCGCGCGAGCGCCTGCAGTGGAACCGTGTCCTGCTGTATGTGTGGCCGCCGTTGGACCTGCATCCCGACGAGTTGAACGAGATCGTGCGCAAGCTGGCGCCCGCCACGGAAGGTCTCGGCATCGAGCAGGTGGCCGTGCGGGCGCGCATCCCGAACCCCGCAAGCGGGGTGCTGCAGGATGCCGTGCTCCGCATCTCGAACCCCGGCGGCAACGGCCTGTTGATGACCTCGGGGTCGCCGCCGCAAGGACCGCTCAAGCCGCTGAGCGAGTACGATCAGAAAGTCGTGCGCATGCGCCAGCGCGGGCTGGTGTATCCGTACGAAGCCATCAAGATGCTGACGCCGTCGCACCATGGCGCGCAAGCGGAGTTTCCGCCGGGTGAGTTCATCGAGTACGACCTCGGCGTCGACAACTGCCTGGTGCCCGTGGACCGTTCCCCCGGGAAGAACACGGCCAATGTGGTCGTGGGCGTCATCCGGAACTTCACCCTGAAGTATCCAGAGGGCATGACACGGGTGATTCTGCTCGGCGACCCGAGCAAGGCCATGGGCGCGGTGGCCGAGCCCGAGTGCCGGCGGATCAACGCCGCGCTGGATCTCGCCGAGCGGATGCGCGTGCCGTTGGAGTGGTTCGCCGTTTCTGCCGGCGCCAAGATCTCGATGGAGAGCGGCACCGAGAACATGGACTGGATCGCTCTCGTCCTGCGGCGACTGATCGAGTTCACCCAGGCCGGGGGCGAAGTGAACGTCGTGGTCAATGGCATCAACGTCGGCGCCCAACCGTACTGGAACGCCGAAGCCACCATGCTGCTCCACACGCGCGGCATTCTGATCATGACCCCGCAGGGCGCCATGGTGCTCACCGGCAAGCAGGCGCTCGACTACTCGGGAAGCGTCTCCGCTGAAGACAATCAGGGCATCGGGGGGTACGAGCGCATTATGGGCCCCAATGGCCAGGCACAGTATTGGGCGCGCGACATCACCGATGCAGCGCACCTTTTGCTGCGGCACTACGATCACACATATGTGTTTGCGGGGGAACGCTTTCCGCGTCGCGCGGCCACCAACGACCCCGCCGACCGCGACGTCCGTGTCTCGCCACACGGTGGCAGCTTCGCGCTGGTGGGGGACATCTTCTCGAACGAGCAGAATCCCGGACGTAAACGCCCGTTCGAAATTCGCCGGGTGATGATGGCGGTGGTGGACCAGGACCACGCGCCGCTGGAGCGTTGGGCGGCGATGCGTGACGCTGAGATCGGCGTCGTCTGGGACGCGCACCTCGGCGGCTATCCGGTCTGCCTGATCGGTGTCGAGTCGCAGCCGCTGCCGCGTCTAGGGTTCTTGCCGGCAGATGGTCCCGATCAGTGGACGGCGGGAACATTGTTCCCGAAAGCCTCGAAGAAGCTGGCGCGCGCCATCAATGCCGCGAGCGGCAATCGCCCGCTTGTAATTCTCGCCAATCTCTCCGGCTTCGACGGCTCGCCCGAGTCAATGCGTGAGCTGCAGCTCGAGTACGGCGCCGAGATCGGGCGCGCCGTGGTGAACTTCAAGGGCCCGATCGTATTCTGCGTGGTGTCGCGCTACCACGGCGGCGCTTACGTGGTGTTCTCCGGGAAGCTCAACGAGGGCGTCGAGACGGCGGCGCTGGAGGGCTCGTATGCGTCGGTGATCGGCGGCGCGCCCGCTGCTGCGGTGGTCTTCGCCGGCGACGTCGAGGCCCGTACCCGCCAAGATCCGCGTCCCCAAGCGCTCGAGAGACAGATCGCAGCGGCGGAGGGGACAGAGAAGGTGCGGCTAAGCGCGCAACTCGCCGACACCTTCAAAGCCGTCCACTCGGAAAAGCTCGGCGAGGTGGCTGACGAGTTCGACAAGGTGCACAGCATCCACCGCGCCTTGCAGATGGGATCGCTCGATCACATCATCGCGCCGGAGCGCTTGCGGCCGTATCTCATTGAAGCGGTGGAGCGCGGCATGTACCCATATCTGCATGCGGACGACGGAAAGGAGGCATCCTGCAGTGATGCACCCCCCAGACGTGCAATCGGCGACCGTCCATTGGCTGATGCAAACTTCATTGGACCCGCCGGTTGATGAAGAGTGGCTCACGGCCGGCGAGCAAGCGACGCTGGCATGTTTGCACGTCGCTAAACGCCGCCGCGACTGGCTACTCGGCCGCTGGACGGCAAAGCGTGCGCTGGCGACCTATCTCGGTGGCGTGAGTCGATTGTGCTGCTTAGAGGTCCGTGCCGCGGAAAGCGGTGCCCCGGAGGTGTTTCTCGACGGGCGGCCCGCGCCGCTGACGCTGTCGCTCAGTCATGTTGCCGGACGTGGATTGTGCGCCATCACGGCCGCCGGTGTGGCGCTTGGTTGTGATCTGGAGAGCATCGACTCGCACAGCCTTGCTTTCGTGGCGGACTACTTCACAGACGGCGAGCAGCGGTTGATTGCAGCTGCGCCCGCGTCTGATCGTCCATGCATCATCACGCTGCTGTGGAGTGCCAAGGAGAGCGCGCTCAAGGCGTTGCGTGAGGGCTTGCGACTCGACACACGTTCAGTGGCCGCGACGATCGCGGGGGAATGTGCATTCGACGGCTGGTCTCCACTCAGCGTCCTTCACGGCGACAGCGGGCGGATCTTCCGTGGCTGGTGGCGGCGCGACGATGGCTGTGTGATGACGATCGTCGCCGATCCTTTGCCGCGACTGCCAATTAGCTTGAACCGGTAGGCTGTACAGCGGGCGCCACACCGGCACCGACGCCCGGTCGGATGCCATGCGCGACTGCCTGCCGCCGCGCTCGCTTGAGCGGTGGCGCCGTGCGCGCCGCCTCACTCAGCTCGGCAAACGCGGCAGCCACGTCGGCGACGAAATCGTGCAAGTCTGGAACAACGTCCCAGTCAGCGTTGAATCCCCAGTGCAGTGTGCCGGCATAGGAGAAGAGCGCAATGCCCAGACCCTGATTGACGCCCAAGGGTACCATCGGATAGGCCTCGAGCATCCGCGCGCCCAACAGATACAGCGGACGAGGCGGGCCGGGGACGTTGGTGACCACCATGTTGAAGGCTCCGCCTTGCGGGGCCAAGCGCATGGCCAGGCCGAGGAGGGCTGGGCTGGTCCATTCCAAAACCTCCGCGAGGATCTCGGAGCCGGCGGCCTGTTTCGATTGCTTGAGCTGCTCGGTCGTCTCGTGAATGCGTGCCAATCGCTTGCGCGGGTCACGCTCGTTGATGGGGAGGTCGACCATCCAACCGGCCACGCGGTTGCCCAGTGTGTCGCGATCGCCAGGCCTACGCAGACTCACCGGGACGAAAACCCGGAAGTCGATGTCAGTCACACGGACGCTGCGGCGTTCAAGGAATCGCCGAACGGCTCCGGCGACAGTGGTCAGGACGACGTCATTGAGGGAACCCCCGAGGTGCGCGCGGATCTCACGGATCGCCGCAATGTCGGTTACTGTCCAGTCGAAACGGCGGTGTGGTCCGATCGGCTGATTGAACGGCGTCTGCGATGCCATGCGCAATCCCGAGCTCAGCGTCTCACCGACGGCCGCGAGGCCATCGCGCACACCGGCCAGCGTGCGGGTGGGATGGCGCAGTAGATGTGAGGCGAATCCCAGCGGGCCGCTGATGCGCGCCAAGGCTTCATCGCGCAGCAACGCCAGCGGTGTCGGTGCCGGGCGCGGAATCCAGCGCGGCACTTCCTCAGCGGGTGTCTCCGGGGTTGCACTGAGCAATACCGACAGGAGGTCCGCTCCGGACACGCCATCTATCATGCAGTGATGGGTCTTGCTGATCATGGCGAAGCGACCGCCTTCCAAGCCGTCGACGATCCAGGTTTCCCAGAGCGGCTTGCCGCGGTCGAGTTCCTGCGACTTGACGCGGGCCGCCATGCGTTTGAGCTGTCGCTCGCTGCCTGGATGGGGCAGGCTGGTGTGCCGGATGTGGTAGTGGAGGTTGAAATGGACATCGTCCACCCACACAGGGTGCTGCTCGATCGGGATGTAGGCGAGGCGTTGGCGGTAGCGCGGGATCTTGTGTAGCCGCGAAGCGATGTATCCGGTGATACGGTCGATGTCTATGCCCCCGTGTGGTGCTGCCAGCGGGCCCGCTTCGAAGATACCCGTGGACGCCACGTGCATCAGCGAGTTTGGCTCCTCGATGACGAGGAACGAGTTGTCGAGAGCTGTCAGCCGCTCGTAGTTGTAGTGCGCCATAGGGAAACCTCCTTGCGAGACGTGCAGGGAATTGTTGTAGTCCAACTACCGTGCCCGCCGACGCCAGCTCGTAGCGCATGTCTGGCTGCATGCTGCTTTCGCGGAACGCGGACGCGGCTCCTCCCCGTTTCTCACGGCCGGTACTGCTTGAAGCCGAAGACTGTGCCGAATTTCTTTGGGAGCGAGAACTCGGTGATCGTATCTGCGCTAGCCCACCGAACAGAAAGGCGTCACTGGACAATTGAGGCTGTGCCTTGCGCACAGGTGCCCGGGTAGCTTCTTCCTGCGTCCACGCTGTGTACCACGGGAATCGTGATCAGAGAATTTCGGGAGATGTGTGCGCGGCGGTCTCGCCAGCTGCGGTTATCTGGTTCAGCGACGCCGCGCCATGCGCCCCCCACAGGCGCGGATTTCGCTCGATCCTCCGGAGACTCCCGAGAATCGCAGACTGGGAAGCGGAGAGGGAGGGATTTGAACCCTCGGTGGAGTGTTAACCCCACACACGCTTAGCAGGCGTGCGCCTTAGACCACTCGGCCACCTCTCCCTGCGCAAACGGATTGATTTCCTTACATCCGGCGTCGTCTGACTGCAACTGGCACCGTCTGAATTCACACCAGCATTCACACCAGCGACCTCGTTTTCAGAGCGATTCACACCAGGATTCACACCAGTGAATTGTGCCTGAGCGACCTCTCGTGGGAGGCCACCGATCTCCGCTTCCAAGCGCTGGGCTACTTCCCACAGTTCTGGGTCGGCAGCGTGCATGTACCGCTCGGTGGCTCCCGTGTCAGCCTGCCCGAGAAATTTTGCAACTGCCTTCTTGCTGCGCCCCATCGAAGTCGCAACCGCGCCGGTCCAGTGACGAATCTGATGGAATCCGTAGTGGGGAATTTCCAGACGGTCGCAGAGGCGGTGCAACTTTCCAAGTTCAGTACGATAGACCAACGGACCACCGTTGGTGCTGCGGAACACGAACTCATCGCTGTCACCCAGCAGTGGCTGGATGGTTTCTAGTGCTAACTGCGTGAGTGGCTGCACTCGTCGTTTCTCACCGCCTCCGCGTCTCTTTCGAGTTTTCAGAACACAGACGGGTCGCGGCTCGCGGACTATGTCAGAAGAGTGGAGGCGACGTGCCTCTTCAAACCGACCAGCGGTTTGTGAGAGGAAGACGTAGAGTCGCCGCTGTGGATCGTCGGCTGCGAGAATCAGTTTCATCAGATGTGCCTTGGGAATCGGCGGGACGTTGGAGTCCTCCTCCGGTACGCGAGGAATGCCTGCTGCCGGGTTGTGGTCCACTGCACTCATTTCGACGCCGTAGTTGAACACCGAGATGATGATCTTGCGGTACTCATTTGCGGAACCGGCAGCGTTTTCCAGAAAGATGCGATCCAGCACGGGTTCGATGTGCCCACGCGTGATCTCACGGGGATGAAGATCAGCCAGGTTGGGAAAGCCCTTGTTGAGCTTCACTTCCAACTGATAACACCAGGCCTCAGTCTTGGTGCGTTGGCTCGAATTAAGGTACGCCCCGACCATCGCCTTGAATGTTGGGAATGGGTCGGTACGGCCTTTTTTCAGGAACACGCGGTGATCGTGCTCTGCGTCGCGTGCGGCTCGCTTGGTCTCGAACCCTCGCTTCGTATACCGGCGACGACGATGCATGAAGTCGTAACGGTAGTTCTTCCACTTCTGGTCCCAATAAACTGACATCGCTCCCGTCTCCTATGCCACTGAGATAATTCTCCAACGCTTGTGGGTGCATACGCAACTCGCCACCGAGCACCACCCACGGTAGGGTCTCACGTAGTTTGCCGCGCTTCACCGTTTCGACATCGAGTTGAAGTCGCTCCGCGACCTGATCCGGTGCCAGCATTATATCAGCACGCGGTTTCACGGAACGTCCGGACACGGGATTTCCCAAGTGCAAGGCGTTCAACACGAGGAGGCAACGGACACTCATCGCCTGGACGATGTCAGGCGGCAGGGCTAGCGCCCGCGAAGGATCAGCCGCCAACTCATCCAGCGACGGAAGATCGGTTGCTGGTCTCTGTCGTTGCTTTTTCGAAACACTATTGCCCATCACCAAAACACTGCTTGCGGGTGCAGTTCGGATGGATCACGGGCATTAGGCGGTTCACACAATGGGAACCTGACGGCACCACGACCAATCTGAAAATCTGAAACACGAGAGACGGATCTTAGTCAGCCTTCTGACCGACCGGCTCTGCGTCACTTCAAAGTTACTGCTCTACCGCTTTCCTCCTTTTCTTTGTCCGTTTTTGAACCCCGAACACTTGTCCGGCAGCAGGTCTACGATGATGCCCGCGAGCATATAAAGCTGGTCACGTAGTGCTCTCACATCGTCGTCTGAGAGATGCTGACTGTCCGGTAGGAGTTCACGGCAGCGTTTGATGCTAAGGGTCTTCTCTGTCTGTTCCTGACTTGAAGATACACGGGGTTCCATCGTCATTCCTCAGTGCAATTGGGCGAAAAGCGGACAAACGGGCAGTCGGACGGAGTTTCGAGGCTGGAGACGGCCTGAATACGCTGCCTCCAAATTCATCCTCAAAGATTTCATCCTGAATCCGGCGTGAAGATGGCCTCATTGAACCTTGAGTCGTTCGATGCGCTTGAGCGCGAACTTCCACGCGGCCTCGGTGGCAGCGCTGGCGCGCAGAGCCAAGCGCGGGCGATTGTCGGTCCGCACCAGCTGTGCGGGGGTGAACAGAAGTCGCCGACGCAACGTTTCGAGCGTGAGGCGGTGCCACTCGGGCGGGAGACATAGGCGCTGGAACCAGGTGACCAAGTTGTAGGCGAGCAAGAGCAAATGGAAGTAGGCCTCGTTGGCAAAGAAGTGGCGAGTCGGGATGCTGCCGAGGGCGTAGTCGCCTTTGAGCCGACGGATCACCAACTCGATGCCCGCGCGAGCGTTGTAGAAGCGCCAGAGCTTCAGCGGTTGCAGACTGAGGTTGGTAACGAGCACTTGGTAGTGGAACCGTCCGAGCTTGAACAGAGTCAACTGCTCGCTGGGCTCTTCCGGCTGCGGACGCCGAATCACCACGAAGCGGTACGGACGAGGCCAGCGGGCAGGTTGGTAACGAAACTCCGCGGCTTCGATGCCACGAGCAACTTTGGAGTAGCGCAAGTGGACCAGCTTGCGCTTGATGGGTGGAGTGAGGCGGGCAACGATGACGAAGCGCGCCCGCCGGGCTTCCAGCCATTCGACCAAGGTGTGGCTGAAAAAGCCCTTGTCCGCGCGCAGAATCACATCGCGCACCCCGAACGGGATCTTGCGAAAACAGCTGTCGAGCAGCTCGAGGGTGCCACTGGCCGTGTGCACGTCTCCGGGGCGCAGTTCGCCGTGCCAGAAGTCTCTGCTCTGCCCCTCGAAGCACAGCAGCGGATGGTAGGAGCGGCGCCCCCGCTTGACCGGGTTGTAGCCGATCTCGGCTTGCTCCTGCGTGCCGTAGACAACCAGGACCGTCGAGTCGACGTCGAAGATGAGGCGGCGGGGAACCACGGCCGTAGTGGTGATGCGGTACAGCAAGCGGTCGTGCAGAGCCCGGATCCTGGGCAAGCCCTTCGGTGCCACCCGCAACAGAAACCTGCGCAGCGTGGTCGCATCGGGATAGCGCGGCAGTCCGGTCAGGTACTGAAATACGCCATTGTGTCGGAGCTGCTGGGTCGTCTCGATCCTGCCCAGTCCCAAGATCATCGGGTAGAGCAACGCCAAGATCATCTCGCCCGCGCTGTAGCGACTGTTCCTTTGCCCCAAGCGGATGTCGGTGGCGACTGCGTTCTTGAAGCCTATGCGAGTCAGGAAGCGATGCAGCAGAAACACTCCGCCATAGTGCGTGAGGTGACTCGCTCGATACGAAATCGCCAGCTTTCGTGGCCCGCGGGGCATCCCGGTGAACCCTAC